>DATABR010000281.1:0-2628 GCA_036259435.1 Glycomyces sp. | reverse complement strand
CCCCCCCCCCGTTCTTGCGCTGGTTTTCCACAACACAGCCGCGGGGCTGTGGATAACTCCGAGTAGTCGAAGAATCCCTTGCCGCTCTTGCGGCCGATCTCGCCCGCCGCGACGAGGCGGCGCAGCAGCGCGGGCGGGAAGAACTGCGGCTCGGCCGTGTCCTCGTAGATGTTCTCGGTCGCGTGGGTGATCACGTCGATGCCGGTGAGGTCGGCGGTCGCCAGCGGGCCCATCGGGTGGCCGAAGCCGAGCCGGCACGCCGTGTCGAGGTCCTCGGCCGAGATCACGCCGTCCTCGACGAGCCGGGCCGATTCGTTGACCAAGGCGCAGATCAGGCGCGTGGTCACGAACCCGGCCACGTCGCGGTTGACGACCACGCACGTCTTCCCGGCGGATTCGGCGAACGTGCGGGCCGCGTCGAGGGTCTCGTCGCTGGTGTGGAGGCCGCGCACGAGTTCGCACAGGCGCATCATCGGCACCGGCGAGAAGAAGTGGGTGCCGACCACGCGATCAGGATGCGTTGCGGCCGCGGCGATCTCCGTGATCGGGATGGCCGAGGTGTTCGTCGCGAGGACGGTCTCGGGAGTGCAGATGGCGGAGAGCTTGCGGAAGACCTCCTGCTTGACCGCGAGGCGTTCGAAGACGGCTTCGACGGCGATCGAGGAGCCGGCGGCGGCCTCGAGGTCGGTGGCGGTGGTGATGCGCTCCTGCGCGGCCGCGGCGTCCTCGGCGCTGACCTTCTCCTTGGCGACGAAGCGGTCCAGTGAATCCCGGATCGCCGCCTGAGCGCGATCGAGCGCGCCCGCGTCGGTGTCGATCAAAGTGACATCGGAACCGCCCAGGCTTGTGACCTGCGCGATTCCCGAACCCATGAGTCCCGAACCGATTACCGCGACTTGTGCCATGGAGGGAGGCTATATTGTCAGGGGCATGGCGGTCAATCTCACCAGGATTTACACGAAAACCGGCGACGACGGCACGACCGGTCTCGCCGACTTCTCGCGCGTCCCCAAGACCCATGTGCGGCTCGCGGCCTACGGCGACGTGGACGAGACGAATGCGGTCATCGGGTCGGCGCTCGCGCTGCACGCGGGGGAGATCGGGGAGCGGGAGCGGGAGATCCTGCTCGCGGTTCAGAACGACCTGTTCGATGTGGGCGCCGATCTCTCGACGCCCGTCACCGAGGACCCGAAGTACCCGCCGCTGCGGATCGACGAGTCGTACGTGACCCGGCTGGAGGGCTGGATCGACGAGTGCAACGCGGACCTGGAGTCGCTGCGGTCGTTCATCCTGCGCGGCGGCACGCCGGGGGCGGCACTGCTGCACCAGGCGTGCACAGTGGCGCGGAGGGCCGAACGGTCGGTGTGGGCGCTCCTTTCGGTCGAATCCGATACGACGCACGCGGTGCCGGTGACGTACCTGAACCGGCTGTCGGACCTGCTCTTCGTGCTCGCGCGCCGGGCGAACCCGGGCGGTGACGTGCTGTGGAAGCCGCGCGGATCGCAGTGAAAGGCCAGGCGCAATTCCGCCGCGTTGTGAAATCGTTACGGCCTTGACGTGTGGTTCCAGCTTGACGACACCGATAACACGAGTGAGGATATGAGCGGTAACATGCGTTCACGCAAATATCGAAAACCCTCGCAATCCATTCTTCGAAAGGCGACCCCCACCGTGTTCAAGAAAGCTCTCGCCGGCATCGGCGCCGGCGCACTCCTCTTCGGTCTTTCCGCCTGCGGCGGCGGTGACGGTGACAGCGGCTCGGACGACGGCCTGCTCGTCGGCTTCGCTCAGGTCGGCGCCGAATCCGCTTGGCGCACCGCCAACACCGACTCCGTGAAGGCCGCCGCCGACGCCGACGACCGCATCGCCGAGCTGAAGTTCGTCGACGGCCAGCAGGAGCAGGCGAACCAGATCGACGCGATCCGCAGCTTCATCACCCAGAAGGTCGACGTCATCGTCCTGGCACCTGTGGTCGAGACCGGGTGGACCGAGGTCCTCACCGAGGCCGAGCAGGCCGGCATCCCCGTGGTCTTGGCCGACCGCGGCATCGAGGCGGCCGACGAGGACCTGTACGTGACGCGTCTGGGCTCCGACTTCGCCGAAGAGGGCCGCAAGGCCGGCGCGTGGACGGCCGAGACGTTCGCCGACGACGCCGACGGCACCCGCATCCTCGAGCTCCAGGGCACCACCGGTTCGGCTCCGGCCAACGACCGCAAGGCCGGCTTCTTCGAGGTGCTCGACGGCGAGGGCCTGAGCTACGAGCTGGTCGACTCCCAGTCGGGCAACTTCACCGCCGAAGAGGGCAAGGCCGTGATGGAGACCTTCATCTCGACCCACGGCCTCGACGACATCGACCTGCTCTACGCCCACAACGACGAGATGGGCCTCGGCGCGATCCAGGCGATCGAGGAGGCCGGCAAGGTCCCCGGCAAGGACATCCAGATCATCATCGTCGACGGCTCCAAGGCTGGTTTCCAGGCCGGCGTCGACGGCAAGCTCAACTACATCGTCGAGTGCAACCCCGCCTTCGGCGAGCAGCTGATGGACGTCGTCGTGCAGGTCGCGAACGGCGATGAGGTCGAGAAGTTCACCCCGGTCGAGGAGGGCGTCTTCGACGCCACCCAGTTC
>DATABR010000280.1:0-2083 GCA_036259435.1 Glycomyces sp. | reverse complement strand
CAGTCCCGCCGCCCGCCGGCCCCGCCCTCGCGCGGGAGGGCGCGGCCTGATCGGCATGGCCGAGCGCGCCGCCGTCCTCGGCGGCACCGCCGAGACCGACTGGGCCCCAGGGAAATGGACCGTCCGGGCCGCCGTACCGCTCGACATGAAAGGCCGGGAATGACCGACCAGTTGCGCATCGCGCTCATCGATGACGAGGCCCTGATCCGCTCCGGGTTCGCCGCGATCATCGGCGCCGAACCGGATCTGGAGGTCGTCGCCGAAGGGGCCGACGGCGTCGACGCGGTCGCCATCGCCCGTTCGGGCCGGGCCGACGTGCTGCTCATGGACGTGCGGATGCCCACGGTCGACGGCATCCAGGCGACCGAGCGGATCGTGTCCGAGCTGGATTCGCCGCCGAAGATCCTCGTGGTCACCACGTTCGACAACGACGACTACGTGTGGCAGGCGCTCCGGGCCGGGGCCGACGGGTTCCTGCTCAAGCGCACCCGCGTGGAGGACCTGCTCGCCGCGGTGCGCCTGGTCGCCCGCACCGACGCGCTCCTGTTCCCCGAGGCGGTCCGCCGCCTCGCCGTCGCCGCGACGCCTGCGCGCAAGGCCCCCAAGGGGATCGGCGACCTGAGTGAACGCGAGCGGGAAGTGCTCGTGCTCGCCGCCAAGGGACTGTCCAACGTGGAGATCGCCGCCGAGCTGTTCCTCGGCCGCGAGACCGTCAAAACCCACTTGAGCAGCGTCTACACCAAGCTCGGCGTCCGCGACCGCACCCAGGCCGTCATCGCCGCCTACGAGGGCGGCCTCGTCTAGCACTTTCTCGGGTCGACACCTCCGGATCAGTCGTGCTATGGTTCATTAGTCAAGTAATGAACCGCTGAGCTGATGAACCCCGCTGAGCCACCACTGGGCACATCAACGACACCGAAGGAGGCGAGATGTTCGATGACGGCACACCGATCTACCGGCAGATCGCCGATCAGATCAAGGCCGAGATCATGAACGGATCGCTCGAACCGGGAGGCAAGGTCATGTCGACCAACCAGTACGCGAGCTTCTACCAGATCAACCCGGCCACCGCGCAGAAGGCGTTCCGGGAACTGGTCGACGAAGGCATCCTCTACAAGCAGCGCGGCGTCGGCATGTTCGTCGCCGACGACGCCCGCGAACGGCTCGCCGCCGACTTCCGCGAGCGCTTCTTCGAACGCGTCCTGGCCCCGCTCGTGGTCGAGGCCCGCCAGGCCGGCATCTCCCTGACCGACATCATCGACTACCTCCACACCCAGGAAGGCGCCCTCAAATGAGCTTCGCCGTCACCCTCCGCGACGTCACCCTCAAGTACCGCGACACCGACGCGCTCGCCGATGTGAGCCTCGAACTCGAAGCGGACAAGATCTACGGCCTGCTCGGCCGCAACGGCGCGGGCAAGACCAGCCTCCTGAGCCTCATGGCCGCGTTCCGCAAGCCCACCAGCGGCGACGTGCTCGTCGGCGGCGAACCGGTGTGGGAGAACGCCGCGATCGTCTCGCGCGTCGCCCTCATCCGCGAAGGCGGCGACTTCGACGACTCCGACACGGTCAAGGCCACCATCAAGACCGGCCAGATCCGCCCCGGCTTCGACACCGAGTACGCCCTCAAGCTCGCCGAGCGGTTCGAACTGCCCCTCAAGAAGAAGGTCCGCGAGCTCTCCCGCGGCAAGCGCTCCGCCCTCGCCGCCGTCTGCGGGCTCGCCGCCCGCGCCGATCTCGCCATGTTCGACGAGGTCCACCTCGGCATGGACGCCCCCACCCGGGACGCGTTCTACAAGGAACTGCTCGCCGAGTACATGGACCGCCCCCACACCGTGATCCTCTCCACCCACCTCATCGACGAGGTCGCCAACTACCTCGAAGAGGTCGTCATCGTCGACAGAGGACGGATCCTGCGCCACGAGGAGATCGAGACCTTCCAGGGCATGGGCGCGACCCTCACCGGGCCCGCCGACGCCGTGGACGACCTCACCGCGGGCCTCGAAGTCCTCGCCGAGCAGCAGCTCGGCGGCACCAAGAGCACCACCGTCGCCGTCCTCGACCCCGCCGGCCGCGAGCGCGCC
>DATABR010000279.1:0-22711 GCA_036259435.1 Glycomyces sp. | reverse complement strand
TCGAAGTCGTGGTCGGCGACATCGCCGAGACGCCGCTGCCCGATGCCGCGTTCGATCTGGCGGCGTGCGCCACGGCATTCCATTGGGTCGACCGTGCAGGGCAAGCGGCCTAAGCTACTCGTGGTGCGAGCCGATGTCAATCCGCGATCTCGCCCGGGGTTTCCTCGTCGCGGGAATCGGTCTCCCCGCGAGAGGGAGTGATCGCGGGGTTTCAGTCGGGTCAGTTCGGCGAGGTGCCGTGCCAGCTGTTCCAGAGTCGGGCGTAGGGGCCGTTCGCTTGCAGCAGTTCGTTGTGGCTGCCGAGTTCGGCGAGTCGGCCGTCGTCGATGACGGCGATGCGGTCGGCGTCGTGGGCGGTGTGGAGGCGGTGGGCGATGCCGATCACGGTGCGCCCCTCCAGGACTGCCGCGAGGGCGCGTTCGGTGTCCCTGGCGGCTCTCGGGTCGAGCATCGCGGTGGCCTCGTCGAGGATGACCACGTCGGGGTCGGCCAGGATGATGCGCGCCAGTGCGATCTGCTGGGCGGCGGCGGCGTCGAGTTCCTTTGCGGTGCCGCCGAGTTCGAGGTCCAGGTCGTCGGCCCACGCCGCTCCGACCGTGGCGAGGGCGGCCTGCAGTTCGGCGTCGTCGGCGTCCGGTTTGGCGAGGGTCAGGTTGTCGCGGAGCGTGGCGGTGAAGACGTGGTGTTCCTGGGTCACGAGGGTGACGTGGCCGCGCCGCTCGTCGAGCGGGAGGTCCGCCACCGGTACTCCCCCGATGACCACCTGCCCGGCCCTGGGCGCGTCGATGCCGGAGACCAGGCGGGCGATCGTGGATTTGCCTGCGCCACTCGGGCCTACGACCGCGAGGCGCTCGCCCGCGGGGATCTTGAGGTCCACGCCGTGGAGCACTTCGGGGCCGGTCGGGTAGGCGAAGTGGACGCCCCGCAGTTCGACCGTGCCGTCCGCGGGAGTCGCGGCCGCGTTCGCGCTCTCTTCGGTGTCGACTTCGGCCACGCCTTCGACCCGCGCGAAGGAGGCGAAGCCGCGCTGGAGTCGTTCGACCATCATGAGCATGAAGTTGAGCGGGGTCATGACCTGGCGGGACAGGACCGCGCAGCTCGCCACTTCGCCCAGGGTCACCATGCCGTTGAAGTACATCGCACCGCCGAGCACGAGCACGGCCGAGGCGGGGAGCACATAGGAGCTCTCGAGGGTCAGGAAGTAGACGCTGCGGAGGTAGAGCGTGTACTTGTTGGCGGCCCAGTGGGCGGCGATGGCCTGGTCGCCGACCTCGTTGCGGGCCTCGGTGAGCCGGTACAGCTCGGCGGTACGCGCGCCGTCGGCGGTCGCGGCGAGCACGTCGCCCGAGCGCGACTCCGCCCGCGCCTGCCGCAGGTACCCGGCGCGGGCGCGTTTCAGGTACCAGCGGGCGCCGATCGCGATGAGCGGCACCGCGAGGAGCATGCACACGGCCAGGAGGGCGTTGACCCACACCATGGCGGCCACGTAGACGAGCGCGGTCAGGATCGCCACGGCCGCGCGGGGCAGCACGTCGCGGATGAGGTTCCCGGATTCGGGCACGTCGACCGAGGTGCGGGTCATGAGGTCGCCCGAGCCGGCCTGCTCGGCGGTGTGCAGCGGCAGTCGCAGGCACCGCTCCACGAAGCGTTCGCGCAGGCGGGCCGAGAGGCGTTCGCCCACGCGGCCCGCGGTGTAACCGGCGGCCCACACGAGGCCGACGGCGGCGACGATGGCGGCGGCCATGCCCGCGGCGAGCACGTCGATGTCGCTGACGCTCTGCCCGGCCGCGAGCGCATCGATCATGCGGCCCATGAGGAGCGGCGCGGCGGTGGAGGTGGCAGCGGCGGCGATGCGGAGGCCCATGGCGACGCCCACGCGGGTGCGTTCGGAGAGGAGCAGCGCGATGAAGGCGCGTCGGACGCGGTCGGGTTCGGCGATGGGCAGTTCGGCGGCGCTGTGCTCGGCGGTCATGAGAGTTCTCGGTTGACCAGTGCCCGGTAGTCGGGCCGGGAGGCGGCGAGTTCGGCGTGGGTGCCGGTGGCGACGACCTTGCCGTCCTGGACGTACGCGACGGTGTCGGCGCGCCCGAGCCACAGCGGGGAGGTGCTGACGAGGACGGTGGTCCGATCTTGCCGGAAGGCGGTGAGGCGGTCGGTGATGCGGTCTTCGGTGTGGGAGTCGACGGCGGAGGTCGGTTCCTGGAGCAGCAGCACTTCGGGGTCGGCGGCGAGGGCCCGGGCGAGGCGAAGGCGTTGGCGCTGGCCGCCGGAGAGCGTACGGGCCTGGTTGTCCATTTCGGATTCGAGGCGGTCGGGGAGGGCGTCCACGATGTCGTCGCCGGCGGCGGCGGTGATCGCCTCGCGGGCGCGCGGGCCGATGAGCTCGGTGAGGGTTCCGGCGAACAGGTAGGCGTCGTGATCGGCGACCAGGACGCGGCGTCGCAGTTCGTCGGGGTGCATGCGCGCGACGGGGGTGTCGCCGAAGGTCGCTTCGGAGGCCTCGAGTCCGGCGACGCGGTCGAAGATCGCGGCCGCGCCGTCGGTGTCCGCCGTCGCCACGGCGGTGAGGCCCGGCGCGAGGGTCAGGCCTGATCCGGAGTCGTGCAGGTCGGCCCCGGGCGCCGGTCCGGGCAAGGGATCTCGAGGGGCTTCGCGCTCGGGGAGGACGAGGAGTTCGCAGACCTTCCCGCAGGCGACGCGGCCCTGGATGAGGGTCATCGCGGTGCCCATGAGCCAGCGCACGGGCATGAGCAGCGCGGCGGTGTACCCGAATGCGGCGACCATTTCGCCCACGGTGATGTCGCCGGAGGCCACGAGCCGGGCCGAGATCCACACGACCGCGCCGAGAAGGATTGCCGGGGCGCCTTCGGAGACGGCGTCGATCCACGCGCCGGGCGAGGCCAGGCCGAATCCGGATCGCTTGAGGCGCTGGGAGTCGCGACGGTAGGCGGCGTTGAAGCGGTCTTCGCCGCCGACGCCGCGGAGGACGCGGAGCCCGGCCACGATGTCGGCCGCGCGGCCGGTGATCGCGCCGACGTCCTCTCGGTAGGTGCGGTAGCGGGACTGAAGTCGGCGCAGGAGCGGCCCGGTGACCGCGGCGACGGCGATGACCCCGGCGAAGACCGTGATGCCGAGGACGGCGGACATGTCGAACAGCAGGATCGCCACGGCGGTGATCCCGGCCCAGCAGCCCATGGTGGGAGCGAGGGATTCGACGGCGCGGCCGATGGCGTTCACGTCGGTTATGCCGACGCTGACGACCGCGCCGGTGGTGGTGCGCCGGCGCAGCCCGGCGCCGAGGCGGCCGGTCTTGCGGGTGGCGAGCTGGAGGACGCGGTACTCGGCGTCCTGTCGCCACCAGACGGTGAGCCGGTGGTGGATCACGATGCTGACGGCCGCGACGGATCCGGCGAGAGCGAGGGCACCGGCCCAGGCGGCCAGCGCGCCCCAGTCGCGGCCGCGGATGCCGTCGTCCACTGCGCCGGTGAGGAAGATCGGCATGACGGGGACGAGGCCGAGAGAGAAGACCGCGGAGATGAGGACGGCCGCGGCGTGGCCCTTGCGGCGGCCGGCGAGCCAGCCGAAGAGGCGCCACGGGGTGGTCGGGGGCCGGCCGGGGTCGTCTACGGGTAGGTCGGGAGCGCGGAGGAGCGACACGCCGCCACCGTAACGAACCTTAAGGGATGTCGGCAAGCGGTTAACTACGGCTGGCTGTGCCGCTGCCGGCGCGAGTGGCGTGCTCCGCGTGCGACAGGACCTGCTCGAGCAGCGGCTTGATGTGATGGTCGGCTGCCGAGTAGTAGACGAAGGTGCCCTCGCGTCGGGTGTGGACCAGACCGGCGAGGCGGAGTTTGGCGAGGTGCTGGCTCACGGCCGTGGGCCGGGCGTCGACGAGCTCGGCCAGACAGGCCACGTTCTCCTCGCCCTGGAGCAGCGCCCACATGAGCTTGAGGCGGGTGGGGTCGGCGAGCATCCGCAGTGCATCGGCGGCGACGCGCGCCTGCTCGTCGTCGGGCATGGTGAAGTCCGGGAGCCCATCGTGCATGGATTCAGTTTACCCGTCTTGCTGTCTGCGTAGTTGCGAATATAAGATGATGCGCATGTTCACGAGCATGTTCCGGCTGCCCGACGTCCGCTGGGCCGCCGCCGCCCTCGCCTGCTTCGCCGCTGGCGGCCTCCTCCAACTGACGGGCGCCCCGATGTGGGCCTGGCTGCCCGCCTACGTCGCCTGCTACGCCGCGGGCGGCTGGGGCCCGGCCTGGGACGGCCTGAGCGCACTCCGCAAGCCGCGCTTCGAAGTCGACCTGCTCATGGTCATCGCGGCCGTGGCCGCCGCCGCGATCGGCCAATGGTTCGACGGCGCGCTGCTCATCGTCATCTTCGCGACCTCCGGGGCCCTGGAGGCCGTGCTCACCGAGCGGACCGCCGATTCGGTCCGGAGCCTGCTCGAACACGCCCCCGAACGGGCGGTGCGGCTGCGCGAGGGCCGCGAGGAGACCGTGGACGCCGCCGCGCTCGCGCCCGGTGACCTCGTGCTGATCCGGCCGGGCGAACGCGTCCCGGCGGACGGCACCGTCGCCGACGGCGAGTCCGAAGTGGACGAGTCGACGCTCACCGGCGAGGCCCTGCCCGGCCGCAAGGCCCCCGGATTCCAAGTCCTCGCCGGTACGGTCAACGGCACCGGGGCGCTCGAAGTGCGCGTGGCCCGATCCAGCGAGGACTCGGTGCTCGCCCGGGTCGCCCGGCAAGTCGAAGAGGCCTCTGCGGCGAAGTCCAAGACGCAGTTGACGATCGAGCGCATCGAGCAGCCCTACTCGCTCGCGGTCGTCGGCATCACCTTGGCGCTCATCGCGCTCCCGCTCCTCGTCGGCGCGGCATTCGAGCCGACCCTGCTGCGCGCCATGACGTTCATGATCGTCGCCAGTCCCTGCGCGATCGTCCTCGCCACCATGCCGCCGCTGCTCGCGGCCGTCGCCTTGGCCGGACGGCACGGCGTGCTCGTCAAAAGCGCCTTGATGATGGAGCGCCTCGCCGAGGTCGAGGAGGCCGCCTTCGACAAGACCGGCACCCTCACCAACGGCAAGCCCGAGGTCGAGCGGATCACCGTGCTCGACAGCGCCTCCCGCAACACCGACGAAGACCGGGTGCGCCGCCTCGCGGCCGCCGCCGAGGCGCGCAGCGAGCATCCCATCGGACGCGTCCTCGCCGGACTCGCCGAACCGGCCGACGCTACCGAGTTCCAGGCGATGCCGGGGCGCGGCGTGCGCGCCGTCGTCGACGGCGTCGAAGTGCTCGTGGGGCATCCGATCCTCCTCGATGACGCCACACAAGACACCGAGTCCCGCGCGGTGGTGGCCGACTTCGAGGCGCAGGGCTTGACGGTGGCGGTCGTCATCGCCGACAAGCGTCCCATCGGCGCCATCGGGCTCACCGACACGGTGCGACCCGATGCGGCCCTGGCGATCGCGCAGATGAAGGCCCAGCTCGGGACCGAGCCGCGGCTGCTCACCGGCGATCACCCCGCGGCGGCCAAGCGCGTCGCCGCGGCCGCAGGCATCGGCGAAACCGAGGCGTCTCTGCTTCCGGTCGACAAGGCCGAGCGGCTCGCCGGGACGAAGACCCTCTACTGCGGCGACGGCGTCAACGACGCACCCGCACTGGCCGCGTCCCATGTGGGCGCCGCGATGGGCGGCACCGCCTCGGACCTGGCGCTGCAGTCGGCCGACATGGTCTTGGTCGGTCGGCGACTCACCGCGCTGCCCGCGGCGGTCGACCTGGCGCGCAAGGCGAAGAGGGTGGCACGGGCGAACCTCGTTTTCGCGGCGGCCGTGATCGCGGTGCTCTCGGCGTGGGACCTCCTCGGTGAACTGCCGCTGGTTCTGGGCGTGGTCGGGCACGAGCTGTCCACGGTCATCGTGGGGCTCAACGGACTGCGGCTGCTCAGCCGCAAGCACTGGGATGAGACCCGGTTCGAAGACTCCGAGACCACAGCCAGGACGAACGAGCCGATGCCTGTTCGCTGACCGGCCCGCTAGCCTCTCAGGCGGCTGAGCCAGCTCTGGTCGCCAAGTGCGGGCTTGCGGTAGGCGACAAAGTCGACCACATAGTTCACCAGGTCCTCAGCGTAGCCGGTGACGGCGGCGGCACGCGGATGGGAGATCCGCAAGGCTCGCTTCGCGCCGGTGAACAGAATCACCGGAGTGGAGAGGCCGACCTCCGCGATGTGATCGAGCAGGACCAGGCCGGCGTTCTCACCGGCCGACTCGTTACCGCGCCCGAGATCGCTGATGACGAGGTCATACGATCGCGACTTCAGCGCTCGCACGGCCCCATCGGTGGAAAGCACGGTTTCGACCCTGATCCCGACGCTGCGGAAAAGCTGCGCCAGCGACTCGTTGTTCTCCGGATAGTCGTCGACCCAGAGGATCGATCCGCCGTGCAGCAGATCGGCCGAAAGCGCGAGGCGGGTCGCCGCGCGGAGGCTGGCCTGCGAATCGGGGCGCGGCCGGTATGAGGGCGGCTGCGAGTACGGCGGGAACGGCGCGGGGGCGGGATAGTCGGTCTGGTCCCCGGGCACCGGGGGCGCGTAGTAGCCGCCGCCGTGCGGGCCCGCAATCCGCGGGTAGGTGCGGGGCGGGATCTGGGCGTTCGGCTCGGTCATCGTCGCCGGGGCCTCGTCGTCGTGATTGTCGGACGGTTCGTGGTCCGTCGGCTCGCCGGCGGGCGGGGTGTTCGGGACCCGGTCGGCCGGAGCAGTACCGATCCGCTGCTCGGTCGCGACGACGGGATCGGCGCCCTCCGATTCGGCCACCGGAGGCGACTGCGGTGCGGCGTTCGCGGAAACCGGATCGCCCATGGACACCGGCGCGGCGGCACCGTTCGCGGGCACGTGCTGCGCAGGCAACGGAAACAGTGCAGCCCAGTCCGGCGCGACAGGCGGCCCATGCGACTCGGCCGCAGCGCCTCGAGCCGTCGCCTGCTCGATCGCCTGCTGCGCGAGTTCCACGGTGACCCAAGGAGTCTCGACCCGGGTCATGCGCGGGGCCTGCGAGGTGAAGAGGCGCTTGGCGATCGCGAGGGCGATGAACCCGAATCCGATCCACAGGAACGTGGGCAGGACCTTGATCAACTCGATCCAGATGGCTTCGCTCATCAAGGCTCCAAAGAGGGGGTACCTGGCCGGGCATCTCCACCTTAGGCGGTCGGCGCAATCGGCCCGGCACCCCCGTCTCTCAACGCGAGAGCGCCTCGAACAGTGCGATCCATCGGTCCGGCGGCACGAGCCCGACCGGCCGGTCGCGGGCGATGCCCGCCTCGGCGCAGGCGCGGGCCGCGAGGCGCTTCGGCACGGCCCGAGCCAGCGATGCGGCCAGCGAGCCGCCCACGCCGGAGAAGCCGAGGCCGACCAGGTCGCGGTAGTCGCGCAGGGCCGCCTTGGGCAGCAAGGGCTTCGGGCGGTGCCATAGGTGGATCACCGCGACGTCGACCTGCGGCACCGGACGGAAGTGGTGGCGGCCGATGCGCATCCCCAATGCGAACTCGAACTCGGGCCAGTGCTCGACGGCGAGCCTGCTCCAACGCCCGTAGTCGCCGGTGTGCTTGCGGGCGAACTCGAGCTGCGTCACCAAGGTCGCCGAGTGCAGCGACCGCGCGTGCAGACACCACCGCACGGTGTCGGTGGTGATCCCGAAAGGCGCATTGGACACCACGCGGAACGGCTCGCGCGGTGGCCGCACGTCGCGGAAGTCGGTGTGGTGGCAGCGGAAGTGCTCGTGGTGCCCGAGCCGCGAGCGCAGGCGTTCGGCGAAATGGCGGTCCTTCTCGTAGGCGATCACTCGCCTTGCCCTCTCGAGCAGCGGCCGGGTGACCATGCCGTCGCCCGGGCCGACCTCGATCACGAGGTCGCCGGGCCCGACGCCGGCGGCGGCGACGAGGCGTCGCGCCACTGAGGCGTCGCGGAAGAAGTTCTGGGACAGGAGCTTGCGAGTCGAGGCCTGCTGCTCTCGGGCGTGCGGGAATTGACTGCGGGACATGAGAGTCTCCATCGGGACGAGTCGGATCGGGACGATCGATTCGCCTAGGCCCGCATCAGGGCGCAGTCGGTGCTGTCAGAAAGCACCATGGAAGAACGGCCTGGGCCGTAAAGGAATGCGCGTGCGAAACCTAGGCCGCCGCGCGCTCGCGAATGTGAACGGAGCCGAACGCGGTGCACGCGTTCAGCCCTGGAGATCCCCACATGGCGACCAGGTTAGTCCGCATACGCGTCTCCGTCGAGCGTTTTGCGGCCAGCGTCGTTCGTCGGGTTCCGATACGATTGGGGGGATCTGGTCCCCCCTCCGTCCGCGCCATCCCCTCGGAGTCTCGCCTTGAACGACGCAGATCCGTCAACCCGCGACCGCTACTGGATCGACGACCATCCCGTCCTGGAGCTGATCCGCGCCCGCGAAGCCGCCGGAACCGGCCCCGGCCGCCACGGGGACGGACACCGGCTCGGTCTCGCCGTCGAAGGCGGCGGCATGCGCGGCATCGTGTCCGCCGCGATGCTCACCGCCCTCGACGACCTGGGCCTCAACCGGGTGTTCGACGCGGTCTACTCGTGCTCGTCGGGTGCGATCAACGCCGCATACTTCCTCAGCGGCTCCTCCTGGTATCCGCTGACGATCTACTTCGACGACCTCGCGACCCGGCAGTTCCTCGACCTGCGCCGGTTCGTGCTCCCCGGGCCCATGCTCGACCTGCACTACGTGTTCGAAGAGGTCCTCGCGCTCCGAAAGCCCCTCGATTACGGGCGGATCCTCAAGGGCGACACCGAACTCCACATCGCACTGTCGAGGACCGACACATTGGAGCCGGAATGGGTCTCGCGCTACGATTCGCCCGACGACCTCAAGGCGGCGCTGCGGGCCAGCTGCTGGCTGCCGCTCGCCGTCCCCGGAACCGGCGAGTTCCGGGGTCGGCCCGCCGTCGACGGCGGGGTCCTCACCGCGCACCCCTCGCTCATGGCCGTCGCCGACGGATGCACCCACGTGCTGTCGCTGAGCACCAAGCCGCTCAAGCCGCCGCCCGCCACGTTGCCGCTGTCGTACCGGTTCTCGGCGGCGCCGATGGAGCGGCTCCGGCGCGGACTGGGCCGGGCCTACCTCCGGTCGGTGGACGCCTATCGGACGCACCGGGGGCGCCTGCAGCGGTGGATGACCGAGCCCGTGGCCGATCCGGCGTACGTGCTGGACCTGCCGCCGCTGCCGTGGATGGCGCGGATGACGCGCCACCGCATCGCCCCCGCGCCGGTGTTCACGGCGGCCCGGCAAGCCCATTCCGTCATGCACGCCGCCTACCTCGGCGTCCCCGCGGGGGAACTGCGCGACGGCCGCTTCGCGTCGCTGCCCCGCCTGATCGCAGTGAGGAGGGACGGCAGTGGCCGCAGCGTTGATTGAGACCCTGTCGCGAACCGTGGCCGGGCTGGTCGCCGATCCCGGTGCCACTGCGCGCCTGGAGGAGTGGGACGTGGAGGCCTGGCGGTCCGCGCTCATGGACCTCCCGCTCGACGAACGGGCGTACCTGTACCGGCTCCAAGTGACCCGGCTCGCCGAGATCGAGCGAGTGTGGCTCTGGTGGTCGGAGCACCGTGAGGAGGCCCCCGCGGAAATCGGGGGCTGTCTGGGATTCTTCCTGCTCACTCTGGTGGCGATGCACTGCTCCGACCGGATGCGGTACCAGGACGAAGCGCACGAGTCGATCACCGTGGCCGGCATGGCGAGCGAGGAGCTGTGCCGACGGCTCACCGCCGATCCGGCGGTGCAGCGGGCGATCGCGGCGCTCTACGGACCCGGGCCCGACGCGACCGACCGCGTGCGCGAGGAATGGGCCGCCGTCGACGTCACGACCCTCGAGTTCCACCGCCACGGCACCACCTCGCTGATCTTCAGGGGCTCCGCGCAGCCGATCCGCGGCCGCGCCGACGCGTTCGCGCTCAAGTGCCTCATCTACCCGTACCAGCGCATCCCCGCGATCGCCGAGGCCACCCGCGGGTACCTCGACGAGTACGGACTGGCCGGATCCGCCGACTCGCCGCTGGCGCGGGTGTGGGCCAGCCACGATACCTGGATCCTCATGGACTTGGTGCCCGGCGAGACGCTCGCGCGGGTCCTGCGGCGGCTCCAGGAGGACCGCCCCGAACCCAAGGCGCCCATCCGCATGCCGGTGGACCTCAAGCAGCTCCGGCGGCTCGGCGAGCCGCTGCTGCGGGCCCTCGTCGAACTGGAGCGCGCCGGGCGCCGCCACCTGGACCTCACGCCGTCGAACATCATCGTCCAGGTCGACGAGCACAGCGGCCACGTGCAGTTCAAGCTGATCGACCTCGGCGTGAACTACCTGCATCTCAGGGCGCTCTCGGGTCCCGAACGCGGTGAGGCCGACTTCGTCGCGCCCGAGGTCCGCGACCACGGCGTCGGCGGTGACAGGGCCGACCTGTACTCGCTCGGCATGCTGCTCATCGCGATCGCCGGGATTCCGCGCGGCCCCGAGGACCTCGTGCCGGACCAGTTCTATACGGCCTCAGCGGGTCTGGCCCGGATCCTCGAGGACCTCGTGGACACCGATCCGGACCGTCGCCTCCTGGTCACCGGAATCGAGCCCGGCCCCGACCGGTACCGGCGGATCAGCCGGCTGTTCAAGCGCGAGGTGGCGGTGCTCGTCGCGGCCGAACCCGACCGATCCGAGCCCTGGTACCTGCGGCCCAGGCAGTTCCTGCCCGGCGCGGCCACCGTCGCGCGCCAGAGGGCCGTCGCGAAGGTGCGCCGCAAGCAGCTCAAGGAGACCGGCGATTCCGCTCATCTGCGCCAGGCCCGGTACCTGATGTGGTGGGCGGTCGGCTGCGCCGTGCTCTGGTGGGTCACGATGGCGATCGTCCTGACCTGGTGGGCGAGGGACCTGGGCGTCGACTGGGCGGCCAAGTGGTTCGACGTGGCGAACCAGCTGGTCGACCGCCAGGGCGAGGGCCTGGTGTTCTTCGACGACGTGCGGGCCGAGGACTACCCGATCCCCGACTTCTGGGGGAACCTGCCGGTGCGGATCGCCGCGTTCACGTACGCGCTGCCGAGCTACCGGTTCTACCTGTACCTCCTCGCGGAGATGACGCCGTTCTCCGGCGTGCCGCGCCATGGCATGCGGCGCGTGCGCACCGTGGCCGCGGCGGTCGCGATGCGGGCGGCGGCCGTGCTGCCCGCCGTGTACGTTCTGCTGCCCACCCTGGTCCAGCGGGACTGGTGGATGCTGCTGTGCCCGTTGGGCGTCGTCACAGCGGCGGTCTTCATCGCGGGGCTGCGCTGGTTCGGCCGGGACGCGATCGAGCGCGCGCAGGACCGGGATCTGTCGACGGTGCCGAAGGAGAGGGTGCGGCCGATGGGCCGCCTCTCGCAGTGGGAGCCGATGGCGTGGATGTACTGCGTGCCGGTGGTCGTGATCGGACCGCTCTTGTACGTCGGGGTCATCCATGACGAGCTGGTGTACGTGAGCGCGGTGGGGCTCATCAACATCGGGATCTGGTTCCTCAAGGACACGGTGGGCGACGCGCCGTACGTGCGCGCGAGCCTGAACCGGGCGATCCTGGCCGCCGAGCGGCTCGACTGGCTCGAGGCCCGCGAGCGCAAGGCGGAGAAGGGGCGCGAGCAGGCGGCGGTCGAGGCGTCTCAGTCGGCCGAGCCGCGGCCGCGCGCGGCGATGGCGCCGGTGTCACCGGTGGAGTAGCGCCCCGGCACGTGCAAGCGCAGGACCGCTTCGGAGGCCCAGTCGGGGACCGAGCCGGGGCGGGACGCGGCGGCCATCACGGCGAACGCGAGCGGGACCGTCCACAGTGCCGGTTGCCCGAGCAGGACCGAGACGATCCCCGGCTCGAGGTCGAGCACCACCGAGGCCAGCGCCGAGCCCGTCGAGGCGCCCGCGCCCACGAGCAGGCCCGCGGTCGCGCCGGTCGCGGTGAGGCCACGCCACCAGATGCCGAGGGTCAGCAAGGGGCAGAAGGTGGAGGCGGCCACCGCGAAGGCCCATCCGACCAGCACGTTGATGTCCACATCGGCCGCCGGGAGTGACAGCACGACCGCGAAGGCGGTGCCGACCACGACGCCCAGGCGCAGCCGCGAGAGCGAGCCGCCGAACAGGTCGTGCGAAAGTCCCCCGGCGAGGGCCAGGAGCAGCCCCGAGGAGGTCGAGAGGAACGCCGCGAACGCGCCCGCCGCGACGAGCGCGGTGAGGATCGCGCCGATGGTGCCGGGGGCGATCGCGCCGGGCACCAGGAGCGGCACTACGTCCGTCTCCTCGGGGTCGGGCGCGACGACCCGCCCGAGGAGGCCGTAGACCACCGGGAACAGGTAGAAGAAGCTCAGCAGCACGATCACGGAGACGGCGACGCGGCGCGCGGCGCGGGCTCCGGCGACGGTGTGGAAGCGCATCACGACGTGCGGAAGACCCATGGCGCCCAAGGTCGTCGCCACCAGAACGGAGATCGTGACGAGCAGCGGGTGGCCCGAGCCGTCGAGGTCGAGGAGCGGACGGCTCCAGTTGGGGTCGGCGGATACGGGGTCGAGGGCCGCGTCGCGCCGTTCCGACCCGGCCAGCACGATGAGGAACACCGCGGGACCTGCGATGAACGCGAGCTTCACGAGGTAGTGGAAGGCCTGCACGTACGTGGCCGAGCGCATGCCGCCCACGGCGATGGTCGAGGAGACCACGAGCCCGGCGCCGACCACGCCGATCCAATAGGGGATGCCGGAGACGAGTTCGAGCACGACTCCGGCGGCCTTGAACTGCGGCAGTAGGTACAGCAGCATGATGACGAGCACGACCAGGCCGCACAGGCGGCGGATGCGGGGCGAGCCGAGCCGGTACTCGGCGAAGTCAGGCACGGTGTACGCGCCGCTGCGGCGCATGGGACCGGCTACGAGCGCGGCGACGAGCACGTACCCGGCGGTGAAGCCCACGGCGTACCACATCGCGCCGACGCCGTTCTTGACCAAGAGCCCGGCGAGGCCGAGCACCGAAGCGGCCGAGACGTACTCGCCCGCGATGGCGAGAGCGTTCCAGCCGGGCACGATGCTGCGGGAGGCGACCAGGAAGTCCGGTGTGGACCGGGCTGCGCGCACGCCCCAGACGCCGATGATGACGCTCGAGGCGAGCAAGAGGCTGATGGACGCCAGGCCGAGCATCAGGGGCCGCCGTCGCGGTGCTCGGACTCGATCTGCTCGGCGCGGCGCACGTGGAGCGCGGCGAGCACGAGGAGTACCGGGTAGGGGGCGAAGAACAGCACGGCCCAGCCGAGGCGGCCGGGGGTCAGGATGGCGGCGGTGAGCAAGACGGCCAAGGCCACCCCGAGGAGGCCGGCGGTACGGGCGGCGAGGCGGCGCTGGCGGTCGAGGGCGCGCTCGGCGGCGTCGAGGTCGATCGCCGTCAGGCTGGACAGGGGCGGGCGGCCCGAGAGATGGGAAAGGCGCCCCGTGGCATCGGACTTGCGGCGCAGGGCGAGACGAGTCTGTGGGCTCGTGACGCGGACGCGTTGATTCACTGGCGCTCACCCCGGTGCGGGTGGCGCGAATGCGATTGCTGGTGCGCGCTCACGACTGCCGGCCGCCCTCCCGAGCCGCTTGCAGCAGACGCTCGCGCAGCAGCCGCGAGTGGCGGCGGCTCACGGGGACCTCGCCGGGTTCGGTGACGGCCACGAGACCCGCCGTGGTGGTCACCCGCAGTTCGGTGACCGCCGCGAGGTTGACGAGGAACGAGCGGTGCGCGCGCACGAAACCTGCTGCGTCCCAAACCTGTTCGAGGTAGGTCAGCGACTGCCGCAGCAGATGCGAGCCCTGGTTCGAGTGCAGCCGCACATAGTCGCCGTGGGCTTCGGCGTAGGCGATGTCGTCTCGGCGCACGAACACGGTGCGCCCGGCGAGCTCCACTTGCACCACGGCGAGGTCGTCGGCCTTGTCCCCCACCGCGGGCCCGGAACGTCGGCGACCGATGCGGGCCACGGCCTCGGCGAGGCGCTCGGGCCGGAACGGCTTCAGCAGGTAGTCGGCCGCGCCGAGCCCGAAGGCCTCCACGGCGTGGTTGTCGTAGGCGGTGACGAACACGAGCTCGGGCGGGTCCGAGAGGCGCTTGAGGATGCGGGCGACGTCCATGCCGGTGAGGCCCGGCATGGCGATGTCGAGGAAGGCCGCGTCGAACGAGCCGGAACCGAGGAGGCGCACCGCCTCATCGCCTCCGGCGGCGGACACGACCT
The DNA here is from genome assembly GCA_036259435.1 of Glycomyces sp. GTDB lineage: Bacteria > Actinomycetota > Actinomycetes > Mycobacteriales > Micromonosporaceae > Glycomyces. Next base: position 8,448 of record DATABR010000279.1, on the reverse strand, counting down.
CGCCGACGCTGGGCAGCTCGCCGAGCTGCACGGCGAGTTCGGCGCGGGTGGAAGGCTCGTCTTCGACGACGAGCACGCGCAGCTGGCTCATCGGCGTTCACTCCAGTTCTCGAAGCGGCACGGCAAGAGGGGGCACAGCGGAAGGGGGCGCTTCAAGCGGTGCCCGTTCGCGACGGGTCGGGTCGGGCGACGGGTGTGGGCCGTCATGCGTGGACTCCTCGGGCATATCGGGGGATTCTCACGGTGGCCTTCATACCGGCACCGGGGGCGGTGTCCAGCCACAGGCCGTATTCGGGGCCGTAGACCGCCCGCAGCCGCAGGTCCACGTTGGCGATGCCGATGCGGCCCGAACCCTGGCGGCTGCCGTTCAGAATCGCCTTGGCGGTCTCCGGCTCCATCCCGGCGCCGTCGTCCTCCACCTCGATGACGCACAAGGCCCCTTCGGAGAAGCCCCGCACGGCGATGTGGCCGATGCCCGGCCGCGACTCGAAGCCATGGAGGACGGCGTTCTCCACGATCGGCTGGACGACCAGGAACGGGATGGGCACGGGCAGGACCTCCGGGGCGACGCGCACGGTGATGTCGAGGCGGTCGTCGAAGCGTGCCCGCTGGAGTTCGAGGTAGGTCTGGACGGCCTGCAGCTCGTCGGCGACCGTGGCGTAGTCGCCGGTGTTCGCGAACGAGTAGCGCAGGTAGTCGGAGAAGTCGGTCAGGAGATCGCGCGCGCGCTCGGGGTCGGTGCGGGTGTGGGCGCTGATCGCGGCCAGCGCGTTGTGCATGAAGTGCGGGGAGATCTGGGCCCGGAGCGTGCGCAGATCGGCGGCCGCGATGCGTTCGCGGGCCCGGTCCAGGTCGGCGTGGTCGAGCGCGGTGGCGACGAGGTGGGCGGCCTCGGCGACCTCGGCATCGCTCACGTCTCCGGCCACGACCAGGCACCCGGCGAGATCACCCGAGACGATCAGCGGCGAGGCCCGCAGCGGCGGCGCGGTGACCGGTTCGAGCCCGTCCAGGGTCTCCATCAGGAGCCCTTGGGCGGCGACGAGGTCGAGGGACCCGGCGACGGCGAGGAAGCGGTCGCAGTCGGCCAGCGCCACGGCGTCGGCCGCGAGGAGCCGGGCGAGGCGGCGGGCCGCGACCAGCGCGCCCTTGTCGGTGAGGCCGTCGGCGAGCGCCTCGCCGATCTGGCGGGAGATCCGCAGGGCGGCGAGGGTCCCGGCGCCGACCGCGCGCCGGCGCGGCGAGGCGAGCCGCGAGGAGCGGAGCGACGAGTAGAGGCGACCGGGGATCACCTCTTTACTGTAACGTGGCGCACAGATCATGGCGGGGAGGTCCGTCATGGCCCTCCCCGCCCTTCAGGGGGCTCAGTGGCTCTCGGCCCTCTCGGAGCCCGCGCCGGTCAGGGCCCTCACCTGGAGGGTCGCGAACCTTTCCGTGCGGGTTTCGTCGCTCATCAGCGTGCCGACCACGGCGCAGATGAGACCGAGTGGGATGGAGACCAAGCCCGGGTTCGACATCGGGAACCAGGCGATGTCGACCCCTTCGCCGAGCAGCGATTTAGGAGTGCTCGAGAAGACCGGTGAGAAGACCACCAGTCCGATGGCGGAGATGAGTCCGCCGTAGATGCCCGCCACTGCCCCGGCCGTGTTGAACCGCTTCCAGAACAGGCTCAGCAGCAGCGTGGGCAGGTTGGCGGAGGCGGCGACCGCGAAGGCGAGCGCCACCAGGAACGCCACGTTGAGGTTCTGGGCGAAGATCGCGAGGACGATCGCCACGATGCCGACGCCGATGGAGGCGTACCGCGCGACCGCGACTTCTTCGCGGTCGGTGGCCTTGCCGCCCCGGATGACGCTGTTGTACAGGTCGTGGGCCAGCGACGAGGAGGAGGCGATCACGAGCCCCGCCACGGTGGAGAGGATCGCGGCGAACGCGGCGGAGGCGATCAGCGCGAGCATGAACGAGCCGACTGCCGAGCCTCCGACGGTGTTGCCCACGGCTTCGGCCAACTGTGGCGCCGCCGTGTTTCCCGCCGAGTTCTGGGCGGTGATGGCTTCGGCGCCGACGATGGCGGCGGCACCGAAACCAAGCACCAGGGTCAGCAGGTAGAAGGACCCGATCAGGCCGATGCCCCAGTTCACGGACTTGCGGGCGGACCGCGAGTCCGGAACGGTGTAGAAGCGGATCAGGATGTGCGGCAGACCGGCCGTGCCGAGTACGAGCGCCAGACCCAGGCTGATGAGGTCGAGCTTGTTCCACATCGTCTGGGTCGCATCGCCCGCGACTTCCACGCCGTAGCGCTGCCCTGGTTCGAGGAACGAGGCCCCGAGCCCGGACGCCTGTGCGGCGTCGCCGAGGAGCGCGGAGATGTTGAAGCCGTAGTCGACCAGCACGAATACCGCCAGGACGGCCGCGCCGCCGAGGAGCACTACGGCCTGGACGATCTGGACCCAGGTCGTGCCCTTCATGCCGCCGAGGGCGACGTACAGGATCATGAGCAGGCCGACGAGGACGATGCCCATGTTGGCGGCGGTCTCTGCGTCCATGCCCAGGAAGGTCTCGCCTTCCTTGATGCCGAGCAGGAGCGCGATGAGCGCGCCGGCGCCGACCATCTGGGCCAAGAGGTAGAAGATCGAGACGCTCATGGTCGAGATGGCGGCGGCGGTGCGGACCGGACGCTGCCGCATGCGGAAGGAGAGCACGTCGGCCATGGTGAACCGGCCGGAGTTGCGGAGCAGCTCGGCCACGAGGAGCAGCGCTACCAGCCAGGCGACCAGGAACCCGATCGAATACAAGAATCCGTCGTAACCGGACAGCGCGATGATCCCGGCAATACCGAGGAACGAGGCCGCCGACATGTAGTCGGAGGCGATCGCGAAGCCGTTCTGCCAGGGCCGGAAGCCGCGCCCTCCCGAGTGGAAATCGGCGGCGCTGCGAGTGTGCTTGCGGGCCCAGACGGTGATCACGATGGTGGCGCCCACCATGATCAGGAAGAGCGTGAAGGTGAGGATGCGGTCGGCGCCGCCCTCGGCTTGGCTGAGGAGGTTCATGACCGGTCCTCCCCGTAGTGGATTTCGTCGTGGAGGGCCTGCGCCTGCGGGTCGAACTCGCGGGCGGTGTAGCGGGCGTAGGCCCACGCGATGCCGAACGTGGAGAGGAACTGGCAGAGGCCGAGCAGGAGGGCGACGTTGATATTGCCGAACACAATGGTGCCCATGAAGTCACGGGCGTAGGCGGAGAGGAGCACGTAGAGGAGGTACCAGGCGAGGAAGCCAACCGTGGCCGGGACGATGAAGCGGAACAGGCGGCGCTTGAGCTCGACGAAGCGGGGGTCGTCGTGCATGGCCGCGAGCTGCTCGTCGGTGACCGCGGGCGGGGGTCCGTCGCGGGTGGGGGTCGTAGCCATCGGGCCATTCCTCCTTGAAGGGCTTGCCGAGACGACATTTCTGGCGCGTGTCGCCGCGGTTGACGGGTTTACAAACAACCTAAGAGGCCAAGGCGCAAGAGTGAAGCACCAATGTGACGTGGGTCGCCGGAGGGTCGACATCCTGCGGCGAGGCGGACGACGAACGGTCGATGAACGGTCGGCGAGCGGTCGAAGCCGATGCGGCTTGAGCGAACGATGATTTCAGGGCGCGCGTCTCGTCCTTATTGCGAAGACACCGCACCACCGTGAAAGGACTCGCGACATGGCGAACAAGATGATCTTCCTGAACCTCCCCGTGACGGACCTGGACCGCGCCAAGGAGTTCTACGAGCACCTGGGCTGGAGCATCAACCCTGACTTCACCGACGAGAACGCCGCGTGCGTGGTGGTCGACGACAACATCTGCCTGATGCTGCTGACCAAGGAGTACTTCACGACCTTCTCGGAGCGCCCGATCGCGGACACGGCGACGTACGCCTCGGCCGCGTACGCGCTGGCGCTGCCGACCCGGGAGACAGTGGACGAGCTGACGGAGGCCGCGATCAAGGCCGGCGGCATCGAGGAGGCGGCCAAGCAGGACCGCCGCGAACAGGAAGCCGAGGTCGGCATGTACGCCCGCACCTTCCTCGACCTGGACGGCCACCAATGGGAACCGTTCTTCATGCCGTACCCGCAGCAGTAAGCCCCGCAAGGAAACCGGACCCCGAAGCGAAGGGCCGCCCTGCAGATGCAGTGCGGCCCTCGGTATTGGAGGTCTATCGGTCGCCTTCGGATGGGCGGTGCCGTTTCGGACTCAAGGCCGCTCCTGCGGCACGGTCGTCGCGGTTCCTGTTCAGACCGGGAGGTCGTCCATGTCGAGGACGCGGCCGTCGGCGAGGTGAAGTACGCCGGTGAATACCTCCAGCGAGACATGAGCACAGTCAGCCGCTATGAGAGCGGCGAATACCCGCTGCGCCGCATCGATCTACTCGCGTTGTTGTCGCTCTACGGCGTATCCGATGAAGAGACCCGCGATGACCTGCTCCAAATCTGCGACGAGCATTGGCGCAAGGGCTGGTGGGACCAGCATCGCGCTGACCTCGGAGACGACTTCATCAACCTGCCCTGGCTCGAAAGCCGCGCCGATCGGATCTGCAAGTACCAGCCGCTGGTAATCCCGAGCGATCAGCGCAACTGATCGCCGATCGCCTGGAGGAGAACCGATGAGCACCGAGCAGCGACTCTCGCAAGAAGAGTTTGCTGGTATCAACTGGCACATCAGCACCCGCAGCCCGGATAACGGCGGCCAGTGCGTCGAGGCCGGGCCTCTGGCCGATGGCTCCGGCCGGGTCGCGGTGCGCCACTCCCACCACCCCGACGGCTCCATGATCATCTACACCCGCGCCGAATGGACCGCGTTCCTCGCCGGAGCCAAAGACGGCGAATTCGACTTCACCGAGTTAGCCCGCCGATCGACGCACCGCTCTGGGCGCGGCCGGTTCGCTACCGGCTCCTTCGGTCCGCGACCCAGTCTTCACCGCGAAACTCGATCCACAAGCCGCGCAGCTTGTAGACCTCTTTCTCGATGTCGGGAACATACGAGGCGTAGAGGTGGAGCAGGTGAACCTGCGTCCCGCCTCGTCGTGAACGACCACCCAAGCCTCGTCTTTCCGCTGGCGTAGACACAGCACTCGCTGCCTTCGGGTTCGCCCATGACGATCCACATCAGGTGCGGCCCTCGTCGTATCTCACCCGCAGTGGACGCCGCGTTTGTCGCTCACTGCTCCGGTGCCGTTGCGCCGCTCGATGACGCCGTAGACGTCGATGCACTTGCCGGACATGTCATAGCCCGCCTTGGTCTTGGCGGGCCCGGCGTAGTAGCGGTAATTCCCGCCGTCGTCGCCGCAGAGGCTCCCGTCGGGGCTGCCCGAGGGACAGACCGAAATCGCCTTCAATCCGAGCCAGCCGTAGGTCGAGCCGGTCCCCACCGCGAGGGCGCAGTTCCGCTTCTCGGTCGAGGACCAGTACAGCTCCACGTAACCGGCCGGGTCCGAAGAGGAGCCGATCGGATAGGTGTCGATCCGCTCGTACGAGGCGCCGCACAGATTCTCCTGCATCGCGACCTCGGACTCGGCGGCGGCCGTGCCCGGGAGGGTGACGATCATGGCGAGGGCGGCGACAGCGCCCAACAGTCGTGCCGCCCATGCGAACACTCGGCGGCGGGTGGGTGAACACGAATCGGTTCCAGCCATTGCTGCTCCCTCGGGGTGGTCGGCGATGAGCCGGGGATCATGCCCGGGCGGGGTCATCGCCGGTCGAGCCGATCGTACCGAAGAAGTGTTTCTTCATACTCTCGTCCTGCGGAGAAGATTATTGTCAGATTGTGGACAGCGACCGGTCGACGTGCGTTCATGTCCGGGCCTCCAGAATTTTCCACCTCGAACCATTCCATTTCGGATCCGGTCTCGACATCATGAGAGAGGTCGTCCTCCCCTGGACCATCGATCCGCAGGGCAGGGCTCCACAAGTCCCCCAACCTCACACGAGATCTTCCACAAGGAGCAGTCATGAGATGGATCAGATCGAAGCGACGGGGTCTCCTCGCCCTCGTCTTGGCGGCCGTGATGGGCGCGGCGTTCGGCTTCGCCGGAGCCTCGCCCGCGCAGGCCGCGACGGCGCGCAACGGCGTCTGCGAATCAGGTGAGTTCTGCCTGTACTACAACAGCGACAACCAGGGATCGGTCAGCGACTTCTCGGGATCGATCAGCAACTACGGCACCGGTTCCAGTTGCTACGAGTACAAGGGTTCGGGCGCCGGGCAAGGGCAGTGCGTCAAGAACAACGCCGCCTCCGCCTGGAACCGAACCGGGAAGTACGTCACGGTCTTCTACAACAGCGGCTACTCGGGACCGATCGACAACTTCAGCCCGGGCGCGCAGGCGAACCTCCGCGCCTATCTGAAGAACGACAACGCCGGCCATCTCGTCAACGCGACCGGCAACGCCTCCGACAACCTCGAATACGCCCTGTACCACTCGTCGTCGGCCCACGTCACCGCCTATTTCGACGGATACACCTCCACCTCGGGCCGCCACGAAGGCGTCGACATCGCACGAGGCGTCGGCTATTCGGTGTACTCGCTGGTCTCCGGCACGGTGACCCGCAAGACCGAGGGGGCAAGAGGATCGGGAGGCCTGTCCACCCTGGCGATCTATAACGCCAGTCTCAACAAGACCATCGTCTACCTGCACCTGAACCCCGCGAACGGCCTCGGTGTGGGCAGCAGCGTCTCCAAGGGCCAGTACATCGGCGTCGAAGACTGGCGGGGCGTCAGCTCATCCGGCGGCTCGCACACCCATTTCGAAATGCGCAACGGCCGACAGACCGCCGCCGCGCCCAGCGTCGGCGACCCCACCCTGTCCAACCCGAATCCGACCGGATTCTGGAAGGCGCGGGGCTACAACATCTGCTGCCAGTTCAGCTGAGCCCTCCCGATCCGCACACGACGCGCAGTCCGCACTGCTTCACCGCGAGCGGTGCGGACCGCCCTTGCCGCGGATCGCACCGCGACTTTCGGACACTCCAGAGGAGACACCTCTTGAACGATCACCGAACACCGACGCACACGCGCCGCCGACTGCTCACCGCGGGCCTGGCCGCCACGGGCGCGGCGACCCTGCCCCAGCTCTTCGCCGGGCCGGCGAGCGCCCAGACCTCGGTCGACATGGAGCTGGTCCTCGTGGCCGCCACCGTCGATCCGCCAAAGGCCGGGCAGGGGACCACCCTGAACGCCGGGCCCCACGTCGAAACGGTTGAGGCCGCTCTGGCGGCCAAGGGCCATATCGCCAGCGCCTACGTGGACGGACACTACGGGAGTTCGACCGTCACCGCCTATGCCGCTTGGCAGCGGGCACTCGGCTACAGCGGCATCGACGCCAACGGGCTGCCCGGACCGACCTCGCTCACCACCCTCGGCCGGGACGAGGGCTTCACCGTCAGCCGCGTGGTCAACATCGGCTCCAGAAACGATGCGTACCGCGGCGTGCGGGTCAACACCCGGACCAAGAACATGCTCGCCGCCGCCGACGCGAAGGTGACCTGGAACCTCACGCTGTCGCAGGGCTCGTACAACCCGGGCGGCGATCCCACTTCGGCGGGCACGCATGACGGCGGCGGCGTGGTCGACCTCGACGTCGACGGTCTGTCGACCACCCGACGGTGGAGGACCGTGGCAGCGCTGCGCGAGGTCGGCTTCGCGGCCTGGCTGCGCACTCCCTCGCAGGGGAACTGGCCGTACCACATCCATGCGGTCGCGGTCGCGGACACCGACCTGTCGGGCCCGGCCCAGCCGCAGGTCCACGACTACTTCTTCGGCAAGAACGGCTTGGCGAACCACGCCGCCGACAACACGCCGCCCGAATACCAGGGGAACTTCACCTGGTGGGAGCAGTACAACCGACGCTGACAAAGGAGAAGAACCATGTCCGACACAGCACGAGGACACGGCCGTTCGCGGTCCGTCCGCGCCGCCGGCAGGCGGATCGCGGGGATGCTCGCCGCTCTGGGCTTGGCCGTGACGGCCCTGCTCGCCACCGGAAGCGCGGCAGCGGGGGACGTCTCCGCTCAGGCCAACGTCTGCGGACCGTCGTTCACGCTCATCGATTCCTACCGCGACAGCGGCGGCGGACACTCCGGTGAGCTGCAGCTGTACTGGTCGTCGACGTACGAGCAGAACTGCGCCGTGATGGTGAAGACCAACGAGACCGACCACAAGGACCAGGTCGGCGTCCAGATCAGGCCCACCGGCGGCAGTATCGATCCGGACGGCGGCAGCGAGAACGACTGGTTCTACCAGTACGCCGGTCCCGTCTACACCGACAGCAGCATCGACATGTCCGGCCGATGCGTCGACATCCACGGGTTCGTCGGCGGCGCCTTCGAAGTGTTCTTCGAGATCGAGAAGCGCGGAGTGCACTGCGGCTGAGCGATGATCGCGGGTTTCGGGGACCGCGACTGCGGCGCAACCGTTTATTGAGTGGCGGGGGGGG
>DATABR010000278.1:0-1821 GCA_036259435.1 Glycomyces sp. | reverse complement strand
CTCAGCGGCCGTTAGCGGCCGATGCCCTGGTAGCTCCAGCCGCGCTTGCGCCACTGCTCGGGGTCGAAGGCGTTCATGCCGTCGAGGATCCGCCGCTCGGCGACCTGCTGGCCCAGCGCCTCCGGGTCAAGGGTCCGGAACTCCTCCCACGGCACCATCGCGCACACCACATCGGCGCCAGACACCGCCTCGGCGAGCGTCTTCACGAAACTCAGCTCCGGCGCGGCGCTCTTGGCGTTGTCCAGGCCCTCGGGGTCGTACACGACCACGTCGGCGCGCGCGGCGCGCAGGCGCCGCGCGATGTCGAGCGCCGGCGAGTCGCGGATGTCATCGGTGTCGGGCTTGAACGTCGCGCCCAGATAGGCCACGCGCACACCCGACAGGTCCGGCCCGTTCGGGCCCGGCGCACGCCCGACCAGGTTCGCGAGCGCCCGCACGGTGTGCGAGCGCCGCCGCGTGTTGACCGTGTCGACCTCGTCGAGGAACCGGAACGACTCGCCCACGCCCAATTCGCCCGCGCGAGCCGAGAGCGCCCGCAGGTCCTTGGGCAGGCACCCGCCGCCGAAGCCGATGCCGGCGCGCAGGAACTTGTTGCCGATGCGCTGGTCGTAGCCGATCGCACGGGCCAGGTCGGTGACGTCGCCGCCGGTCGCCTCGCACAGGTCGGCCATCGCGTTGATGAAGGAGATCTTGGTCGACAGGAACGCGTTCGCCGCGACCTTCACGAGCTCGGCCGTCGCCAGGTCGGTTTCCACGACCGGCACTTCGCGGTCCTCGACCGCGGCCAGTTCGAGGATGCCGCGGTGCACGTCCTTGAGCAGCTGGGAGGCCCATTCGCTCTGCGCGGCGTAGACGATCCGGTTGGGGCGCAGTACGTCGTGCATCGCGTTCGACTCCTGGAGGAACTCCGGGCTCCAGCCGACCTCGACGCCGAGCCCCTCGGGCGCGTGGCGGTCGACGAGCTCCTGGACCCAGGAGGCGGTGCCCACCGGCACCGTGGACTTGCCGACGATGAGGACCTTGCGGCTCAGATGCCGGGAGAGCTCGACGACCGAGGCCTCGATGTAGGAGAGGTCTGCGCCGGGCTCGCCCTTGCGCTGCGGGGTGCCCACGCAGATGAAGTGCACGTCGGCGAAGTCGGCCACGGTCTGGATGTCGGTGGTGAAGCGCAGGCGGCCGGTGTCGAGGTTCTTCTTCAGCAGCTCGGGCAGGCCCGGCTCGTGCATGGGGAGGACGCCGGAGGCGAAGGCCTCGATCTTGGCGGCGTCGACGTCGTACCCGATGACCTCGTAGCCCAGCTCCGCGAAGCAGATCGAATAGGTCGCCCCGAGGTAGCCGCAACCCAGGAAGGCGATGCGGGGCCGGGTGGTGGTGTTCGGCGAGGGGTTCTGGATCGCGTTGACCATCTGGTGCGTGCCCTGTCTGTGTCGTTCGGCGAGCGCGCCCCGGGAGGGCGGCGCCTTGGCGTGCGTTCGGCGGGACCGTTCGCGGCGACCTTGAATTGTACGTGGATGCGGCCGTGGCCTGCGCCATCGTATATTCAACTTCACGCATGAAGTTCCCGTGACGTTGCGGGGAAGGCGTGGGAAATTCGCGGTGGCGTCCATCACCGGACCCGCTGTGCTTGCGTTACACTCGCCCTATCTTACTGATGAGTAACAACCGCGGGAGCCACTGATGTCCACCGGGTTCAGCCCCTACCAGTTGCCTGAAGAGTACGCCGACATCCGGTCGGCCACGCGGGAAGTCTGCGATGCGGGGGTAGCTCCGCACGCCGCCGAGGCCGATGCGACCGCGACCTTCCCCGAGCAGTCCTACGAG
>DATABR010000277.1:0-10945 GCA_036259435.1 Glycomyces sp. | reverse complement strand
GGAGTTGGTGACCACGGTGAGCTCGCGCTCGTGGGGCAGGGCCTCGGCGATGCGGGCGGTGGTGGTGCCCGCGTCGAGGAGGATCGCGCCCTCGGCCGGGACCTCGGCGAGGGCGGCGGCCGCGATGCGCTCCTTCGCGGCGGTCTGCACGGTGTCGCGGGCGGCCACGGTGGGTTCGAAGCCGATCCGCTCCAGGGGGATCGCGCCGCCGTGGACCTTCTTGACCACGCCTTGGCGCTCGAGGGCGGTGAGGTCGCGTCGGATGGTCTCGGTGGTGACGTCGAAGTCGGCCGCGAGCGCGGTGACGTCCACGCGCCCCTCGGTGCGCGCCCGTTCGGCGATGCGCTGTTGACGCTCTTCCGCGAACATGTGGTTTCACCCCCGTTTCACTTGGATTTATTTGGTTATACATGGTTGCTTGTGGCATTGTCAATGCGCCACGGGGGCGTGCACGAATCACGTCTTTGTAACAACCCTCTGACCTCGAACGTTACTGCCGTGCCGGCGGCCCGGCATCGAAACGGCGTCCCCGGGGACCAGCACGGCCCGGCGTGTTTGAATGCGGGGATGGCGATCTCGATCATCAGCGGCGACATCACCCGGCAGCGCGTGGACGCGATCGTCAACGCCGCGAACTCCTCGCTCCTGGCCGCCAAGCCCCGCCTCACCGTCCTCATCGTCGGCGGCAAGGTTCGCGGGCGCACCATGGCCGCCGTCGACGACTGGGCCCTGCGCGCCCTCGCCGACACTTACGTGGACGTGGCCTTCCTGGGCGCCAACGGCATCAGCGTCGAACGCGGCCTGACCACGCCGGACACCGGCGAGGCCGCCGTCAAGCGCGCCATGATCAACGCCGCCCGCAAGTCCGTCGTCGTCGCCGACCACACCAAGGTCGGCAACGACTGCCTCGCCCGCTTCGGCACCCTCGACCAGGTCGACGTGTTCGTCACCGACACCGGTCTCGACGCCGACCTCGCCGCGGACTTCGCGGTCGCCGACCTCCAGGTGGTGCGCGCATGATCGTCACCGTCACCGCCAACCCGAGTCTGGACCGGACGATCGAGGTCGACCGGCTCCGGCGCGGCGAGGTGCAGCGCGCCGCCCGCACCCGGGTCGACCCGGGCGGCAAGGGCGTCAACGTCTCCCGCGCGCTCGTCGCCAACGGCCACGCCACCCGCGCGGTGCTCGCGGCGGGCGGCGCGTCCGGAGTAGAACTGCTCGCGCTCCTCGCCGAAGCAGGGGTGCCCGTCATCGAAGTGCCCCTCTCGCAGGGGGTCCGCTCGAACCTCACCATTGCCGAGGCCGACGGCGCGGTCACCAAGCTGAACGAGGCCGGGCCCGCGTTCACCGCCACCGAAGCCGAGGCGCTCCTCGACGCCGCGTTCGGCGCCGTCGCCGTCGAGACGGGCAATCCGGCCTGGATCGCCGGGTGCGGGAGCCTCCCACCAGGGATCGGCGCCGACTTCTACGCCGTGCTGGTCGAACGCGCCCGCGCCGCCGGGGCGTCCACCGTGGTCGACTCCTCCGGCGCGGCCCTCGACGCCTGCCTCGCGGCCCGCCCCGATCTCGTCAAACCCAACCTCGAAGAGCTCGCCGAAGCCGCCCGCACACCGATCGCGACGCTCGGCGACGCGCTCAAGGCAGCCGACGTGCTGCGCGACGCCGGAGCCGGAGCGGTCCTCGCCAGTCTCGGCGCCGACGGCGCCGTCCTGGTCGACGCAGAGGGCGTCTGGCATGCCCGGGCTCGCCTCGCCGGGCCCGTCGCCTCCACCGTGGGTGCGGGCGACGCCGCGCTCGCGGGATTTCTCGCCGCCGGGGGCCGCGGCCCCGAAGCGCTCGCCGCCGCCGTCGCCTGGGGCACCGCCGCGGTGTCCCTGCCCGGCAGCATCATGCCCGCCCCGCACGACATCGACCTCGGCACCGTCGAGGTCACCCGATCCCCGGACACCGACCGGGTCTTGAGCTGACGAACAAGAGGAGCACCTACATGTCCGATCTCATCAGTGCCGATCTGATCGACCTCGACCTGACCGGCGCCGACCGCCACGAGGCCACCGCGAAGCTCGCGGGCCGCCTCGCCGCCGCCGGGCGCGTCACCGACGTCGACGGCTTCCTCGCCGACGTGCGCGCCCGCGAAAAGCAGATGCCCACCGGCATCGAAGGCGGCATCGGCATCCCGCACGCCCGCAGCGCCCACGTCACCGCCCCCAGCCTCGCCTTCGGCCGGGCCCCGCAAGGCGTCGACTTCGGGTCCGAGGACGGGCCCGCCGACCTCGTGTTCCTCATCGCCGCACCGGAAGGCGGCGGCTCGGAGCACATGACCATCCTCGCGAAGCTCGCCCGCAAGCTCATCCACCAGGACTTCAAGACGGGCCTGCGCGACGCGCCCGACGCCGCGGCGGCCGCCGCACTCATCCAGCAATCCCTCACGTAGAGAAGAAGGTGCACCAGCAATGAAGCTCGTAGCAGTCACCTCGTGCCCGACCGGCATCGCCCACACGTACATGGCCGCCGAGGCGATCGAGCAGGCCGCCCAGGCCGCCGGACACGAGATCCACGTCGAAACTCAGGGCGCGGCGGGCGCGGAAGCGCTCGACCCCGCCCTCATCGCCGAGGCCGACGCGGTCATCTTCGCCGCCGACGTCGACGTCCGCGACAAGGAGCGCTTCGCCGGCAAGCCGATCGTCTCGGCTGGCGTCAAGCGCGGCATCAACCACGCCGCCGAGATGGTCGCCGAAGCCGTCGAGAAGGCCGAGGCCGCGCCCGCATCGGACGCTCCCGTCGCCGCCATGCCCGTCGCGCCGGCCGGGCCGAAGCTCGGCCCCGGCGCGAAGCTGCGGCTGTGGCTCATGACCGGTGTGTCCTACATGCTGCCGTTCGTGGCCGCGGGCGGTATCCTCATCGCCCTCGCGTTCCTCATCGGCGGCGCCGAGATCGCCACGAAAGTCAACGGCGGCGAGTTCAATAACGTCACCTACGAGGCGATCACCAACCCGACCGACATCCTCGGACAGGTCGGCATCGCCGGACTCATGTTCTACATCGGCGGCCTGGCGTTCTCGATGCTGGTGCCGATCCTCGCCGGTTTCATCGCCTTCGGCATGGCCGACCGGATGGGCATCGCGCCCGGCGTCGTCGGCGGCCTCATCGCCGTCGCCGTGGGCGCGGGCTTCCTCGGCGGCCTCGTCGCCGGCCTGCTCGCCGGCGCGGTCGTCATGGCGCTCAAGCTCATCAAGGCCAACCAGGCCTTGCAGGGCATCATGCGGATCGTCGTGATTCCACTGGTGAGCGTGTTCGTCGTCGGCTTCATCATGCTCGTCCTCGTGGGACAGCCGATCGCCAGCGCCCAATCCTGGCTCACCGACTGGCTCGCCGGGCTCTCGGGCGTCAACGCGGTCCTGCTCGGCCTGCTGCTCGGCGCCATGATGGGCTTCGACTTGGGAGGCCCGGTCAACAAGGTCGCCTACCTGTTCGGTGTGGGCGCCCTCGCCAGTGGCGACCTCACGGTCATGGCGGCCGTCATGGCCGCGGGCATGGTCCCGCCGCTGGGGCTCGCCCTCGCGAGCGTGGTGCGCGGCAAGCTGTTCACGCAGGCCGAACGCCAGTCCGGCAAGGCCGCCTGGCTGTTGGGAGCCTCCTTCATCACCGAAGGCGCGATCCCGTTCGCCGCCGCCGACCCGCTGCGCGTCATCCCCTCGACCATGCTCGGCGGCGCCGTCGCCGGAGCCGTTTCGATGGCGTTCGGGGCCACGCTGCAGGCGCCGCACGGCGGCATCTGGGTCATCCCGCTCATCGGCAACCCGGTCGGCTTCATCGTCGCCCTGCTCGCGGGGACCGCCGCGACCTGCCTGTGCGCCGTCGCCCTCAAGACCGCCTGGCGCTCCAAGGCCGCCGAGGTCGCCGACGACCAGGCCCTGGTCACCATCTAGCCCAACGGGAAAGGATCAGTAATGTCGTTTGAAGGCACCGTCGAACGCCGCGTCGTCATCGCCTCGAAGGTGGGCCTCCACGCCCGCCCGGCCAAGCTGTTCACCAAGCTCGCCGCCGCGCAGCCGGCGCGAGTCCTCATCGCCAAAGAGGGCCAGGAGCCGGTCGACGCCGCCTCCATCCTCTCGATCCTCGCCCTGGACGCCAAGGGCGGCGACGAAGTCGTCCTCACCGCCGAGGGCGAGGGCGCCGAGGCATCGCTCGACGCCCTGGAAGCCGAGCTCAAGACCGACCGCGACACGTAGGCAGGAGCCGCATGCCATGACCGCCGAGATGACCGGCATCGGAGTGAGCCCGGGCGCCGCCTACGCGCCGGTGGCCCGGCTCGCCCCCGCGCCCGCCCCGCCCGCCGACACCGGGCCCGAAGCCGACCCGGCCGCCGCGCTCCAGACCGCCAAGGCCGCCCTCGAAGCGGTCGCCACCGACCTCGACGAACGCGCCGAAGCCGCCAGCGGGGCCACCGCCGACATCCTCGACGCGCAGTCGATGATGCCGCGCGATCCCGCGCTGGCCGCCCAGATCGAAAAGGCGCTCGCGGGGGGCAAGTCCACCGCGCACGCGGTCATCGACGCCTACGGCTTCTTCCGGACCGCGCTGGAGGCCGCGGGCGGCTACCTGGCCGAGCGGGCCGCCGACCTGGACGACCTGCGCGACCGCACGGTGGCTGTGCTGATGGGGCAGCCGATGCCCGGCCTGCCCGATCCGGGGCACCCGTTCGTTTTGGTGGCCGAGGACCTGGCACCGGCCGATACTGCCCAGCTCGATCCGACGACGGTCGTCGCCGTGGTCACCGAGCAGGGCGGTCCCACCTCCCACACCGCGATCCTCGCCAAGTCCATGGGCCTGCCGGCGGTCGTCGCCTGCACGGCCGCCGCCGCTTTGACCGACGGCACCGAGGTCCTGGTCGACGGCGGCACCGGACTCGTGGTACCCGGACCCGATCCGGCGCGGGTCCGGCGCGTGCTCGACGCCGAGGCCCGCCGTGCGGCGGCCCTCGAGGCGAGCCGCGGACCCGGCCGCACCGCCGACGGCCGTGCCATACAACTGCTGGTGAACCTCGGATCGCAGGCCGACCTCGCTGCGGCCGCCGCGGTCGACAGCGAAGGCGTCGGCTTGTTCCGCACCGAGTTCCTGTTCCTCGACCGCGAGACCGAACCCAATGTGGACGAGCAGATCGAGGCCTACGGTCAGGTCTTCGCGGCCTTCTCCGGCCGCAAAGTGGTCGTCCGCACGCTCGACGCGGGCGCCGACAAGCCGCTCGCGTTCGTCGACCACGGCGACGAGCCCAACCCGGCGCTCGGAGTGCGCGGCATCCGCTTGGCCCGTACCGAGGCCGGAGCGTCACTCTTGGACGGTCAACTCACGGCGATCGCCGCGGCCGCGGCGAAGCACACCGCTGATGTGTGGGTGATGGCCCCGATGGTCGCGACCCCGGGCGAGGCGGCCGCGTTCGCCGACCGGTGCCGCGCGCACGGCCTCGCCGCCGCCGGCACCATGATCGAGGTCCCCGCCGCCGCGCTGCGCGCCTCGCGCGTGCTCGAGGCCTGCGACTTCGCGAGCCTCGGCACCAACGACCTCGGCCAGTACACGCTCGCGGCCGACCGCATGAACGGCGCGCTCGCCGAACTGCTCGACCCGTGGCAGCCCGCGCTGCTCGACCTGGTGAGCCTGGCCGCCGAGGCCGGACGCGAGGCCGAGAAACCGGTCGGCGTCTGCGGCGAGGCCGCCAGCGACCCGCTGCTCGCGTGCGTCCTGGTCGGACTCGGCGTCACGAGCCTGTCCATGGCGCCCTCCGCGGTCGCCGCCGTGCGGGCCGAGCTCGCGACGCGGACCCTCGCCGACTGCGCCGGCATGGCGGCCGAAGCGCTCCTCGCCGACGACGCCGCCGAGGCCCGCCGACTGGTCGCCGCCTTCTGAGAGCGCCGTTTGCCCAGAGCGAGGCTCTCCGAGAATCAATCGGTGAACCCCGTCATCGGCAGTACCGCGTGCCGCGCGACATATGATGTACTACCGGCCGAACGCCGCCGGCACGGGCCCGACCAGGGCGTTCGCGGCGGCCCGGCCGAGCCGCTCACCAGGCGGTCGACGTACCCGTGGGGAAGCCACCCTTCATCTAACCCATTTACAAAGGGGGCGTCCGCGTCGTAGCATTCCTCCATGAAGTCCACCTCGCGCGATATCCGCCTCCGCAACTGCTTCGCAGTGCTCCGGCACCTGATCGCGGACGCCCCCACCTCCCGCCAGATCCTCGCCCGCGAGACCGACCTGAGCGTGGCCACGGTCTCGAACCTGGTGACCGACCTGATCGAACTCGGCGTCGTGGTCGAGGTGGGCCGCGAGGACTCCGGCGGCGGCAGGCCCCGAGCGCTGCTCGCGCCCAACGCCGCAGGCGGCGTCATGATCGGCGTCGACGTCGCCGAAACCTATGTGCACCTGGAGGTCTACGACCTCTCGCTCGCCGTGGTCGACCGCGTCGAAGAGCGCATGGAGCCCAGCGAGAACGCCCCCGAGCAGGTCATCGGCCACATCGCCTCCGCCATGGACCAGGTCCGCGAGCGGCTCGGGGACCGCGCGATTCTCGGCCTCGGCGTCAGCCTGCCCGGCCAGGTGGACGTGACCTGGGGCGTCTCCGGCTTCGCCCCCAACTGGAACTGGCACGACGTGCCCTTCCGCAAGCTTCTCGCCGACCGTCTTCGACTGGGCGTGCCGATCTACCTCGACAACCCCCTCAAGACCATCACCGTCGGCGAGCTCTGGTTCGGCGACGGCCGCGGCGTCGACCGACTCGCGGTGCTCATCCTCGGCACCGGCGTCGGCGCGGGCCTGGCCGTCGGCGGCCAGCTCTACCGCGGCGCGACCAACTCGGCGGGGGAGTGGGGCCACACCACCATCAACCCCACTGGGCCCCAATGCCGTTGCGGCGCCAAGGGATGCATCGAGGCGTACGTGGGCGCGCCCGCGATCCTGTGGCAGTGGGCCCAGCTCGACGGCCGCGCCGGGGCCGGATCCCAGACCGAGGCGATGACCGCGCTGGCCGCGGCCTGGGAGACCGGGGAGCCCTCGGCGGTGCGCACGGTCGAGACGGTGGCCGAATCTCTCGCGGCGGGCGTGGCGAACCTGCTCAACCTGATCAATCCGGACCTGGTGGTCTTCGACGGCTGGGTCACCGCCGTGCTCGGCGACGCGCTCCTGTCCGAGTGCGAGCGCCGCCTGCCCGACCACGCCATGGAGGCGCCGCTGAAGGCCGTCCGGTTCAAGCGCAACTCGCAGGAGCGGAACATGGTCGCGCTGGGTGCGGCCGCCCTGGCCCTCGAAGGTCACCTCAGCCGCCTGAACACAGTGGGCTCGCGCAGCCGCCGCTGAGTCTGCGCCGCAGTCGAATACGGCGGCGGCGGCGGACGCGCGCCGCGACGCTCGCGAGTCGAATGAGTGCGCCGCGCACCGCCACTCTTGTCACACGAACCTCGGTGTGTACGTATCGTCAAGGGGCCGTTGATGCTGCGCAGGTGTGGTATTCCTGGTGCGGGTGTCATGACGGCTCCCAGTGTGTTCGAGAACAAATCGTTATCGGAACACTTACTTCAACCCATTGACAAAGTGGCGGGCGCTAGCCAACACTGAGAGACGAATCGACGGATGTCGAATCTCCGCTGCGGCGTCCTCTCAGACTGGGGCCCGCACGGGAGCCCTTCCCGCCTCTCAACGTAGCGAGGAGCACGAAATGGTTGCTTCAGGCAACAACCCTTCGAAGAAAGCGTTCGCCGAGTTCATGTTGAACCGCAGGCGAATGTTCCAGCTCGGCGGCATGGCCGCCGGCACCAGCGCTCTCGCCGCCTGCGGCGGCAACACCGGACGCGACGACGGCGAGGGCGTGACGCTGTCGCAGTGGTACCACGAATACGGCGAGGCCGGCACCCAGCAGGCCGTGCAGAAGTACGCCGAGGCCTACAAGGACGCCACCGTCATGGTCGAGTGGATTCCCGGCGACTACGACGCGGCGCTCGCCTCTGGTCTGCTGACCGACGACGCCCCCGACGTGTTCGAGGGTCACCTCAACCGCGGCATGGTCGAAGCCGGGCAGGTGGAGCCGCTCGACGACATCCTCGCGGACGTCATCGACGACATCCCCGAGGGCGACCTGGCGCGCAACACGCTCGACGGCAAGGTGTACGGCGTCCGCATGATCGACGACCCGCAATTCATCGTCTACCGGCCGAGCATGTTCCAGGCAGCCGGCATCACCGCGCCGCCCACCACCTTCGACGAGCTCATCGACATCGCGGCCGAACTGACCACGAGCGACGTCAAGGGCATCGACTTCGGCGCGGCCGGCGGCACGGACCGCCTGGGCCAGCACATGATCCACAGCCTCGGCCTCTCGTTCATCGGCGACGACATGCAGGCCGGCTTCAATGACCCGCGCATGCTCGAAGGCGCCGCCTCGGTCAAGCGGCTCAACGAGTCGGGTTCGCTCCTGGTGGGAGCCCCCACCGACTGGTGGGACCCGTCCTCGATGATCCAGGGGCTCACCGCCATGTCCTGGACTGGCCTGTGGACGATGCCGGCGCTGCAGGAGGCCCTCGGCGACGACATCGGCGTCTTCCCCTGCCCCGCGTTCGCGGGCGGCACCCCGACCGTTTTCAACGGCGGCTGGGACGCGTTCGTCAACGCCAACGGCGAGCACGTGGAGGAGTCCAAGGCCTTCACCAAGTGGCTCTGGGTCGACAACGAGGAGTTCATCCTCGACTGGTGCCTCGGCTACGGCTTCCACATCCCCGGCAGGCTCTCGCTGCGCGAAAAGGCCGAGGAGCTCACCACGGGTCCCTCGGCCGAGGCCGTCTCCATGTCCGAGGAGTACGGCTGGCAGGAGAACCCCGACTGGACTCCGGCGATGAACACCGCCGTCAACGACATGATGAGCAACATCGTGACCGAGGGCAACGACCCCGAGGGCGAGCTGTCCAAGGCCGTCGAGACGGTCAACGCCGAGCTCGACGGAATCTTCGGCTAGGGGATACGCAGTGGCCGTCACCGAAAAGGCGGCCGAGTCGGCACCGGGGTCAGCGGGAGCGCCAGGGCGTTCCCGCGGCCGCCGGAAGCTGGGCGGCCGCAACAACCTCGCCTTCTGGTACTTCGTCGGGCCGTTCGTGCTCGGCCTGATCGTCTTCACCTACATACCGATCGGGTGGAGCACCTACCTGTCGTTCTTCGACGCCCGCAACACCGTCAGCCCGACAGCGGACGACTTCGTGGGCTTCGACAACTTCGTCACCATGCTGACGGACGACAACTTCAGGAAGAGCCTGATCACCTTCAGCGTGTTCGCCGCGATCATCGTGCCGGTCACCTTCGCTTCGTCGCTCGGCCTCGCATTGGCGGTCAACAAGATCCGCGTCATGCGAGCGTTCTTCCGCTCGGTGTTCTTCCTGCCCTTCGCCTGCTCCTACGTGGTGGCGTCGCTGGTGTGGAAGATGTCCATATTCGCCGGTGTCCGCTACGGCATGGCCAATACCGTCCTCGACTGGTTCGGCATCGAGTCGATCCCGTGGCTGTTCGGGAACGACCCGCCGTGGTTCTGGCTGGTCATCGTGACGCTTCGCCTGTGGATCCAGTGCGGCTTCTACATGATCCTGTTCATCGCCGCGCTCCAGCAAATCCCTGAACACTTGTACGAGGCCGCCTATATGGACGGAGCCAAGCCCGGCTGGCAGACGTTCTGGCACATCACGCTGCCGCAGCTCAAGGCCACCTCGGTGGCGGTGCTGATGCTGGTCATCATCGCCGCGTACCAGGCATTCGACGAATTCTGGAACTTGTTGCCCAACAGCGGCAACGTGCCCTACGCCCGCCCGCCGCTGGTCTATCTCTTCCACACCGCGCTCGGGACGGGCCAGGATCTCGGTCGCGGTTCGGCCGGGGCGCTCATCCTGGCGCTTTTGATCGCGCTCGTGACGCTGCTCCAGGGCAAGATCCTCGGCTTCGGCAAACCGGAAGGACGGTGACCGACATGGTGTCCACGCAGAACCGGCCGCGACCGGTCGGCTACAAGCCCGGCGTCGGCTCGAAAGCCTCGCGGGCGCTCAACCTCGTCGGGTTGAGCGCGCTCGCGGTGCTGTTCTTGATCCCGTTCTACCTGATCGTGCGCAACTCCCTGGCCACCACTGAGGAGATCACGGCCCCAAGTTGGATGTGGTTCACCACGGCCCCGCAGTGGAGCAACTTCACTGAGCTGTTCGAGAACCCGATGGTGCCCATGGCGCGGAGCATCTGGAACTCCGTGGTGGTCGCGGTGCTGACCACCGTCGGGACCCTGTTCCTATGCACCACCGCCGGGTACGGGCTCGCCCGCATCCCTTACCGGCATTCGAACAAAATCTTCTACGTCATCCTGGCGACCCTCATGGTGCCCAGCGCGATCACCTTCATTCCCAGTTTCGTGATGGTCTCCAGCCTCGGCTGGGTCTCCGACCTGCGAGGACTGATCATCCCGACCCTGTTCAACGGGTTCGTCGCGTTTCTGTGCCGCCAGTACTTCCTCAGCTTCCCCAAGGAGCTCGAGGAGGCCGCGCGCGTCGACGGGCTCGGGTATTGGGGCGCCTTCTGGCGGATCGTGATCCCGAACTCCAAGGGCTTCCTGGCCGCCATCGGGGTGATCACCTTCGTGACGTCCTGGAACTCGTTCCTGTGGCCCCTGGTGATCGGCAGATCGTCCGACTCGTGGACCGTGCAGGTGGCATTGTCGACCTTCCTGACGGCCCAGACGGTGAACTTGCCGCAGCTGTTCGCGGCCGCCGCGGTCGGCATCCTGCCGCTGATCTTCGTGTTCCTTTTCCTGCAGCGGTTCCTCGTCCAAGGAGTTGCGCAAACCGGACTAAAGGGCTGATCACAAGGGACGACCTCACTCCTTAGACGACAAATGCAGATGCTAATGTGAGCTGCAATTCGGTCAGCGAGCCCA
>DATABR010000276.1:0-5163 GCA_036259435.1 Glycomyces sp. | reverse complement strand
GCCTTCCGCATCGCGCCCATCGATCGTGCTCCCTCCTCGGGCCGCCCCTGTTGAGTCAGGTACGCGGTCTCATCCTAGCGCCGACTCCTTACACGGAGGTGTTTTTGCCCGACTAATCAGCCGTCGTCGAGCGGCTAATTTCCTCTTCTGCCCCACACCCTACGCCATCGATTCACGTTCGCCGAGCACGTTTCTGCCCAGTCTGACCATTGTGGCCCCCGCGCTGATCGCCGCTCGGTAGTCGCCGCTCATGCCCGCCGAGACCTCGGTGGCGCCGGGATCGACCCGGCGCACAATATCAGAGCATTCGGCAAGCAGCGCAAAGGCTTTGGCGGGGGCCCAGTCGATCGGGGCCACGGCCATGACGCCTTTGAGGACCAGCGAGGACGCCGCGGCGATCCGCTCGGCGAGCGCTTCGACCTCCGCGATGGGCGAGCCGCCGCGCGAGAGGTCGCCGTCGAGGCTCACCTGAATGAGCGCGTTCAGGTTGCGGCCGTGCGCACTCGCGCCCGTCGCGAGGGCGTTCACGAGCGACGTGCGGTCGACCGAGTGGACCCAGTGGGCGTACGACGCCACGGAGCGGGCCTTGTTGCGCTGGAGCTGACCCACGAAGTGCCACACCGGATCCAGGCCTTGCCCTGCGAGTGCGGCGGCCTTCGGAGCGGCCTCCTGGTCGCGGTTCTCGCCCAGATCGGTCTGGCCGAGTCCGACCAGCGCGGCGGCGTCGGCGGCAGGAAAGGTCTTGGTGACGACGATGAGGCGGACCGATGCGGGGAGGCGGCCGGCGTCTGCGCAGGCGGCCGCGATGGCCTCGCGCGTCCGGTTCAGGTTTTCCTGCAATTGGTTTCGGCGCGCTTCGGTGGTCAAGAGTGCGGTCCTCGGAATTTCGGGGTGGCAAGGTTCATGGTTGACGAGCACGATTGCACGACATCAGTCGGTATCGGCCGGCGGGCGACGGTCCGCCGAGACCTGTTGCCGTCTCGACGGTCCGCCTCCGCTAAAAGCCGTCTTTGAGGAAGGCGGGGACGTCCACGTCGTCGAAGAGGACCTTCCCGTTGCCCGCGTCGCGCTCGGGTTCGGGCTCGGGCCCCCGCACCGGCTCGGGCTTCTGCTCGGGCAGGGCCGAGATCCGGGTCGGCTGGGCCAGTTCGAATTCGGCCTCGTCCTCGACGTCGAACCCGGCGGCGATCACGGTCACCCGCGCCTCTTCGCCGAGGGCGTCGTCGATGACCGCGCCGAAGATGATGTTCGCGTCGGTGTGCGCGCAGTCCGAGACGAGCTCGGCCGCGTCGTTGATCTCGAACAGGCCGAGGTCCGAACCGCCCGCGATGGACAGGAGCACCCCGCGCGCGCCCTCCATGCTCTGTTCCAGCAGCGGCGACTCGATCGCGGCGCGGGCCGCCTCGACGGCGCGGTTCTCGCCGCGGGCCGAGCCTATGCCCATGAGCGCCGAACCGGCGCCGCTCATGACGCTCTTGACGTCGGCGAAGTCGAGGTTGATGAGGCCGGGCGTGGTGATGAGGTCCGTGATGCCCTGGACACCGGAGAGCAGCACCTGGTCGGCGAGGCGGAAGGCGTCCATCATGGAGATGGAGCGATCGCCGAGGTGGAGCAGGCGGTCGTTCGGGATGACGATCAGCGTGTCGCACTCATTACGCAGATCCTCTATTCCCGACACGGCCTGGGTCTGGCGGCGTTTGCCTTCGAAGGCGAACGGTCGGGTGACCACGCCGATGGTGAGCGCGCCGAGCTTGCGGGCGATATTGGCGATGACGGGCGCGCCACCGGTGCCGGTGCCGCCGCCTTCGCCGCAGGTCACGAACACCATGTCCGCTCCCTTGAGGACTTCCTCGATCTCGTCGCGGTGGTCCTCGCAGGCCTTCGCGCCCACTTCGGGATTCGCGCCCGCGCCGAGACCGCGGGTCAGTTCGCGTCCGACGTCGAGCTTGACGTCGGCGTCGCTCATCAGGAGCGCCTGGGCGTCGGTGTTGATGGCGATGAACTCGACGCCCTTGAGCCCCGCCTCGATCATCCGGTTGACAGCATTGACGCCGCCGCCTCCGACTCCAACGACTTTGATGACGGCGAGGTAGTTGTGCGGTGGTGTCATCGCTGCTGCCTTCCTTCCCTTACCGGCCCCTGGGTGCGACAAGCGGGTTGTGCGCGCACACCCGCTCCCCCTTAACGCTAACTCACAGTGGGTGCATCTGGTGCGCTGACATCGACATGTTCGTACCCGCTCGCCAACAATCGATCGGCCACCTCGGCTTTCTGCTCGCTTTCGGAGCCGTCGCCCCACCTGAGCGTCCGTCCACCTTCGAGATACAGCGTGACGCCCGCGGGGGAGGGGGACTCCACATGTTCCACCTCGTCGGCGAGTTCGGGCGGGAGCGCTTGCAGCACCGCGAGGGTCTCGATCGTGGCCAGATCGTCCGGACCGGGCGCCCGCAGCTCGACCCTCCAAATTGATCCGGGAGCCGTTTCGGTCTCGTCGAATACCACACCTTCGGAATCGACCATGAGAAAAGTCTCGTCGCCCGAGGGAACTGCCATATAAGGCTCGCGTTCAGTGACGGCGACGCTCAGTGCGTTCGGCCAGACGCGGGTGACGTCCACGGATTCGACGGGGGCGAGCGCGGCGACCGCGTTCGCGATGGCGTCGAGGTCGGCCCCGAGCACCGGGCCGCCCACTGCGTCGCCGCCGAGCGCGACGACCTCGGCGGGATCGAGCACCGAGGTCCCCGTGACCTCGATCCGCCGCACTTCGAACCAGGGCGTGGTCCACACGATCACGAAGGCCGCCACCACAACGGCGAGCGCGCCCGCGACGATGAGACGCAGCCGTTTGTTCGGCAGGCCGCGGCGCACCACGTGGACGAGCCGCCAGGGCCCGGGTTCGGTCGTGTAGTCAGGGCCGCGCATGGGTCGATGATGGCATGTCCGGGCCTTCCGGCGGTGGCGGCACGCCAGCACCTTCAGATAAGGTAAGGCAAACCTTATTGCCGAGGAGGAGTGCCGCGTGGCGACGCAGACTGAGGAACATACCGAGAGGACCATCCGGCCGTTCAAGGTGTTCCCCGTGACAGTGCAAGCGCTGCAACGATTGAGCCCCTCCTTCATCCGGGTGACCTTCGCCGGGGTCACCCTGGCGCACTTCGCCGACAACGGCTACGACCAGCGCTTCAAGCTGATCTTTCCGGCTCCGGCCTGCGGCTTCGACAAAATGCCCACCAGCGAGCGCTGGTACTCCGAACTGCGCGCGCTGCCCGAAGAGGAGCAGTGCGGCGTCCGCACGTACACCGTGCGGGCCGTGCGCGGGGACCTCGGCGAGGTCGACGTCGACATGGTCGTGCACGAGGCGCACAGCGATGCCGAGTGCGGCCCGGCGCTGCGCTGGCTCAGCGACGCGAAGGTGGGCGACGAGATTCTTTTCCTCGGCCCGGACGCGCGATGGGAGGGCCCGCACGGTGGGCTCGACTTCCACGCCCCCGAAGGCGCCGAGCTGCTCATCGCCGGAGACGAGACCGCGGCCCCCGCGATCAGTGCGATCCTCGAGGACCTACCGATCACCGCGCGCGGCAAGGCCTTCATCGAGGTGCCCACGGCCGCCGACGTCCTGGCACTCGACGCCCCCGAGGAAGTCGACGTGGTCTGGCTCCCGCGCGAGGGCGCGGTGTGGGGCGACCGGCTGATCCCGGCGGTGACCGAGGCGGCGCGCGGGATGGACTTCGCGAAGACCGAGCAGTTCGACGGTGTCACCGGAGTCGACGCCGTCGAGGACGAGATGATCTGGGAAGCGCCGCAGGAGGTCGCCGCGAGCGACGCCTACGTCTGGATCGCCGCCGAGACCGGCGTGGTCAAGACCCTCCGCTTCACCATCCGCGAGGAACTGGGGCTCCCCAGGGAGTCCGGAGCCTTCATGGGCTACTGGCGCAACGGCAAGCCCTGGGACTAGCCGGCGCGCGCTTATGGAGGGCCGCACCCGCCCTGAACTGGTCCCCGGGTGCGGCCCTTTTGCGTTCGCGTCGCTAGCGCAGGAGGTCGTCTGGCATGAGGGAGACGGGCGGGGCGCCCATGGTTACGACCACGTCGCCTTCGCCCGCGAGGGCCTGCACCGCGGCGGGGACGTCGGCCCATTCGGGCACGAAGACCTTGTCCTCGTCCGGGAGGTCGATCGCGTCCCGGAGCGCTTGGCCGCCTTCGCCTTCAGGGATCGGTTCGCCGGGGCCGAAGATCTCCATGACCACGGCCTTGTCCGCGATCGAGAGCGCCTCGGCGATGTCCTCGCGCATCTCGATGGTGCGGTAGACGCGGTAGGGCATGAACACCACGACCAGCTTGCCGGGGGCCGCGACCTCTTTGAGGGTCGTGATGGCCGCGGTCATCGCGGTCGGGTGGTAGGCGTACTCGTCGAAGACCGCGTACCCGTCTTTCTCACCGCGCTTTTCAAACCTGCGCTTGACGCCCCCGAAGGCGGCGATGCCCTCCTGGATCGCCTCGGGTTCGAGGCCGACGTACAGGCCCACGGCGATCGCGGCGGCGGAGTTGAGCGCGATGTGCTTGCCCGGCATCGGGAGGTGGAAGCGGCCGAGCAGCTGGTTGTGGGCGAGGACGGTGTAGTCCACGCCTTCCTTGCCCGACTCGACCTCGCCGAGCTGGATGTCGGCGCCCTCGCTGAAGCCGTAGGTGGCCACGGTGCGGCCTTCGGCACGCAGCATCGCCGCGAGGGCGTTCGTGCGCTGGTCGTCCGCGCACAGGACGAGGAGGCCGTCCTTGTCCGTGTTGCGGCAGAAGCGCTCGAAGGCCGCCGTGAGGGCGTCCACGTCGCCGTAGTTGTTCATGTGGTCGAGGTCGATGTTGGTGACCACGCCGATCTCGGGGCGGTAGCGCAGGAACGAGCGATCCGACTCATCGGCCTCGGCCACGAAGAGCTCACCCGCGCCGTGGGCGCCGGTGTGAGCGCCGATGTTCTCCCCGCCGTTCACATAGGACGGTTCGAGTCCGGCGTGCTCGAGCATCTGCGTGATGATCGCGGTGGTGGTGGTCTTGCCGTGGGTGCCGGTGACGACCACCGAGCGGCGGCCGGTCATGGCGGCGGCGAGCGCCTCCGAGCGGTGGTAGACGCGAATGCCGCGGCGGCGCGCCTCGGCCACTTCGAGGTGC
>DATABR010000275.1:0-9838 GCA_036259435.1 Glycomyces sp. | reverse complement strand
AAACGAAAAGGCCGCGCTCAGGTCACATTTCGGCCACGACAGCGGTCCCGCTCACACCGGATGGACGCGTCAGCCGCGGAGGAGGGCCACGGCCGCCGCGTGGCCTCGCGGCACTTCGACGTCCACGATGCCGGGGCAGGGCTTCTCGCCAAGTCCGACGTGGACGATCGCCGGGCCGAGGGCGAGCCCGGTGCCCAGGGCCTTGAGGTGGCCCTCCTTGCGCACCCAGGCCCGCGCGAACGCCTTCGGGCGCGCAGGTGCTGCGAATCGAGGAGGCCGCGCAGATCGGCGCGACCGTTCTCCCCGACCGGGCTACGGCATCGCCTACGGCTCGCAGGCGACCGGGTTCGGCTCCCCGACCTCGGACCTCGATATCCTCTACGTCGTCGGAGTCGATGTTGCTGAGTCCACGAAGCTCGGGGCGCTGACCGGCCCGCACCTGTTTCCGTGCGGCGACCTGACCCGGTACCGCCGGGACCTCGATGCGGCGATCCGCGCGGTCGCCGTCCTGACCTCCGCGATGCTCGCCCACAAGCCGACGACCACCGGCGACGATGTTCGATCGGCCCTGCTCACGCATCCGTCCGGCGCGACAGGGAAGGACTACCTCGGCTACCAGCACGGCCCGGCACTCGAACGCCTTGCCCGCAGCGTCCTCGCCGAACTTGTGACGCTCCGCATCGCTCGACTCGCTGGCCGTGGCATTTTCGAGCACCGTCATCCGGTCGTGAGCGACCTTCTCGCGCGCCCCGCCGCAACCGCGTTGGTCTGACCTCGGATACCCTTACCTGCGAAAACGATCACGCCGCACGCCACTAGCGAAATCCGGCATCAGAATCCCAATCGAAGGAAGCATTCGTGAACGCGCAACCAGTGACTCCGCTCGTCGAGGCCGTCGAGACCGCTGTGGTCGACGCCGTCCGACGAGCCCTGCCCGGAACCGGCAGGACGGAGCCTCTGGTGCGACGAAGCGACTTCGCCGACTACCAGGCCAACGCCGCCCTCTCGCTCGCCAAGCAGCACGGACGCAACCCTCGGGAACTCGGGAACTCGATCGCCGAAGCGCTCGCCGACGCGGAGTTGATCGCCGAAGCCGAAGTCTCCGGCCCCGGCTTCGTCAACCTCACCCTCACCGACGCCGCCATCTGGAATCAGGTCGCCGCGCGCACCGCGTCGGAGAACCTGGGCCTCGACGCGCCGCTGGCGGGACAGGTGGTCGTGGTCGACTATTCCGGCCCGAACATCGCTAAGGAGATGCACGTCGGGCACCTGCGCAGCACGGTCATCGGCGACGCTCTCGCGCGTCTCGCCGAGCAGCAGGGCGCGACCGTGATCCGCCAGAACCACTTGGGGGACTGGGGGACCCAGTTCGGGATGCTAATCCAATACCTCACCGAGCACCCCGAAGCTGAATGGCACCACGTCGAAGGAGCGGACCCGACCGCGAACATCACCGCGCTCGACCGGCTTTACAAAGAGGCCCGCGCCGCCTTCGACGCCGATGCCGACTTCGCGAACCGGGCGCGCGCTCGGGTTGTCGCGCTCCAGAGCGGCGACGAGGACACCCGCAAAGTCTGGCGCGATCTGGTCGACGTGTCCACCGAGGCATTCGCCGCAACCTACGACCGACTCGGCATCAGCCTTACCCCGGCTGATAACGCCGGGGAGTCAACCTACAACGACAGACTCGACAACGTGGTCGACGTCCTCGTGAATGCCGGGATCGCCGTCGAGTCCGGCGGGGCGCTATGCGTGTTCTTCGACGACATCAAAGGTCCCGAAGGCGACCCCGTCCCGCTGATCCTGCGCAAGGCAGATGGCGGCTACGGCTACGCAGCGACAGACCTCGCCACGATCCGCCACCGGATCCACGACCTCAAGGCCGACCAGATCCTCTACGTGGTCGATGCCCGTCAAGCCCTCCACTTCCGACAGGTCTTCGCCACGGCTCGCCGCATCGGCTGGCTCACCGACGACGTGGATGCCGCACACGTGCCGTTCGGCACGGTCCTTGGCCCTGACGGCAAGCCGTTCAAGACTCGCTCAGGCGACACTGTCCGACTTTCCAGCCTCCTCGACGACGCCGTAGCGAAGGCCGGCAGCGTGATCGCCGAGAAGAACCCTGACGCTGATGTCGACGAACTTGCCGCCCTCGCAGCGGCTACAGGCATCGGTGCGGTCAAGTACGCGGATCTGTCGAATTCACGCATCAAGGACTACGTCTTCGACCCTGACCGGATGGTGTCCCTCACCGGGGACACCGGCGTCTACCTCCAGTACGCCCACACCCGTCTCGCCTCCATCCTGCGCAAGGCTGGTGCGGTGATTGTCTCCGTGGACGCAACGGCCCCAATGTCGAAGGAAGAACGGGCCTTGGCTCTCCACCTCGACGCCTACGGACCAATCCTCACCGAATCGATGACCGAACGCGAACCCCACCGCCTCTGCGGCTACCTCTACACGCTCGCAAGGACCTTCACCAGCTTCTACGAAGCCAACCCGGTCCTGAAAGCGGAATCCGACCAGACGCGAGAGAACCGCCTCAGCCTAGTCCAACTCGCCAAGGACACCCTCGCCCACGGCCTCGGGCTCCTCGGCATCGTGAGTCCTGACCGAATGTGAAGCGATTGAGGTACGGGAGCTCTGCGCGCCTCACGTTAGTTGGTTCCTCGCCGAACCTCATTTCTAGGCGGCGTTAGATTTTTCGCGACGGTGAGGTTGGAAGCAGGATATCGAATCCTGCTTCCGATCGCGTCATCACGAACTGTTTCATCACTTGAGCTGTCGTGGCAAGTACGTCTAAGAGAGGTGCGTTAACTAATGGGCGAAGCAGTATCCTGAGTATCGAAGTAATGCTGAAGCCAGGGTTGCAGTGAATGATGCGATGACGGCGGCGGCAGGATTGGCGGACACTGACCTTGAGCGAGCTGCTAGAGACTTGGGATTGTGGACGACACAATCCGGATTGCGCGGGAGGGGAGCGAGGCTGAGGGTCGGATCGTGGGGGCGACGGTCGGCGGCTGACCGAAAATGGTGGCCAGTCCTGCTACCACGGTGCTACCACAGGACGCATGATACGCTCAGGGGCCAACCGGAGTTGGCCCCTGAGCTGCGTATCTACTTGTACTCCCGAGCGGATTCGAACCGCCGTTTCCGCCTTGAGAGGGCGGCGTCCTAGGCCCCTAGACGACGGGAGCTTGGCCTTGTTTCCGCGGTTGGCCGCGGCAACGACGACAACTTTACACACCTTGGTAGGTGGGACGTCAACCGGGATACCGCTTGTGACGCGGCCTACCTCCGCCGTCTCATGAACGCGAATGGCGGGCCGGACCGGCGTCGACACCTTCTCAGGTGAACCCCCGTGACGCCTGGCCCGGCCCGCCGAGCGACTGTAACTCGTCTTTAGGCCCGGCCGCGGCCGAACTTACTGGTTGTGGCTGGTGGCCTGGCCGGTGAGCTCGCCGAGCCAGGCGGCGTCCACGCCGTCGTGGTAGTTGACGAGCTTCGCGGTGTAGGCGGTGTCGCCGACCTTCGCGGCGACGCTCCCGATGACGCCGACCGTGGTCACGCAGACCTCGAAGGCGCCCACAGGGGAGGCTTCGGCGCCCTGAACGTTGACGCAGTCGGCCAGTTCGCCCGCGAGGGTCGTGTCGGAGAACTCGGTCGAGGCCGAGGGATCGGTGGCGGTCGCGGCCAACCACGCGGCCACCGCTTCGTCCGCGGGCAGGATGCCCTCGAGCCGCAATGTCAGCCAAGTGGTGAGTTCGGTCTCGTCTTGTTCGGTCCACAGCTGCGGCCGGTCGCCGATCACCACCGCGGCGGTCCCTGCTTCGGGGTCCACCGCCACCAGCACCGACTCCGACGTGCTCTCGACCAGGTACTCGGCGGTGTACGCGTGGCCTTCGCCTTCGGCGAGGCGCTCGCTCAACTCGGTGAGCGCGGCCTGGTCCTCCGACGTGGACTCGCCGCCGTCCGAGCCGTTCGAGCATCCGGCGAGCGCGAGCAGTGCCGCCGCGCCGAGGGCAGCGCAGCGCCGAAGGGGGTTCTGCACGATCATGGGGCTCCACTTCCATTGTGCGAGGCGGGGGATGCCGTGGCGTGGCGGCATCCGGGGGGCACGCCTAGCACAGGTGTCTGATCTGAGATAGGACTCCACCATATAGCGCCATGTCCAGGACTCATGGAACCCGAGAGGCGGCCTGTGCCGCCATTGCTTTTTTCATGGCTCGCGAGTACTCCCATCTGGGGTAGGGCGTAGCCTAAGGAGCTGTGGCCGGCGCAGTGTCGGGTCGGCCGAAATCCTTCGGACACGGCCCCGCAATCGGGCCGATGGTCAGATTCGGCTATTTCAGGAGTGACAGTGGCTGCAATTGAAGACATCCGGGCAAGGGAGATCCTCGACTCCCGCGGCAACCCCACCGTCGAAGTGGAGATCCTGCTCGACGACGACACGCTCCAGCGGGCGGCCGTCCCGTCCGGCGCCTCGACCGGGGCCTTCGAGGCCATCGAGCTGCGCGACGGCGACAAGGGCCGCTACCTCGGCAAGGGCGTCGAGAAGGCCGTCGACAACGTCAACGGACCGATCCGCGACGCCCTGATCGGCCTCGAGGCCTCCGAGCAGCGCCTCGTCGACCAGGCCCTCCTCGACACCGACGGCACCCCCGACAAGTCGAGCCTCGGCGCGAACGCCATCCTCGGCGCCTCCCTGGCCGTGGCCAAGGCCGCCGCGGACGCCGCCGAGCTGCCGCTGTACCGCTACGTGGGCGGCCCGAACGCGCACCTCCTGCCGGTCCCGATGATGAACATCCTCAACGGCGGCTCCCACGCAGACTCCAACGTCGACGTGCAGGAATTCATGGTCGCCCCGATCGGCGCGCCGACCTTCAAGGAGGCCCTGCGCTGGGGCGCGGAGACCTACCACGCGCTCAAGTCCGTGCTCAAGGAGCGCGGCCTGTCCACCGGGCTCGGCGACGAGGGCGGCTTCGCCCCCAACCTCGAGTCGAACCGCGCCGCGCTCGACCTGATCGTGGTCGCGGTCGAGAAGGCCGGGTACAAGCTCGGCACCGACATCGCCTTCGCGATGGACGTGGCCGCCACCGAGTTCTTCACCGACGGCGCCTACCTCTTCGAGGGCCAGAAGAAGTCCGGCGAAGAGATGAGCGCCTACTACGAGGAGCTCATCGCCGCCTACCCGTTCGTGTCCATCGAGGACCCCCTCTCCGAGGACGACTGGGCCGGCTGGTCCGCGCTCACCGCCAAGGTCGGCTCGCGCCTGCAGATCGTCGGCGACGACCTGTTCGTGACCAACCCCGAGCGCATCCGCCGCGGCATCGACGAGCATGCCGCCAACGGCCTCCTCGTCAAGGTCAACCAGATCGGCACGCTCACCGAGACCACCGACGCCGTCGACATGGCCCACCGCGCGGGCTTCGGCTGCATGATGAGCCACCGCTCGGGCGAGACCGAGGACACCACGATCGCCGACCTGGCCGTCGCCATGAGCTGCGGCCAGATCAAGACCGGCGCCCCGGCCCGCTCGGACCGCGTCGCCAAGTACAACCAGCTGCTGCGGATCGAAGAGGACCTCGGCGACGCCGCCCGCTACGCCGGTGCCTCGGCATTCCCGAAGTTCACGCAGGGAAAGTGAAGCGCAGCCGAAGTTCACGCAGGGAAAGTGAAGTAGCGCCCAAGTACGGAAAGTAGCTCCGACCGTAGCGGCGCGAACCTGAAGCCAGGCTGAAGGGAACCTGAGGCCCGGCCGACGGAACCGCGACTCGGAAGGCCCTCGCGCCATCGGCGCGGGGGCCTTCGGCGTCCATGGTTCCACCACTGATCGACTAGGCTGGGCCCGTGAACGCGAGCCGCCGACCCAGCCATCCGGGAGGACGATCCACCGGTCCCGGCCGCACCCGTGCCGCCCGCCGCACCGCCCCCGGATCGGTCGGCAGGGCCGAGGTCAAACGGGTCCGCTACCGCCCCGCGCGGAAGGTCTCCCGCCGCGCCGCGATCCTCGCGCTCGTTCTCTCCGCGCTGGCCCTCGCCTACGCCTACCCCCTGCGCACCTTGGTCGAGGGGCGCATCGAGATCAACCGCCTCGAAGCCGAGCAGTCCGCCCAGACCGAGCGCATCGAACAGCTCGAGGCCGAGCGCCTCAAATGGGAAGACGCCGAGTACGTCAAAGCCCAGATCCGCTCCAGCCTCCTCCTCGTGCCCCCCGGTGAGGACCTCGTCATCGTCATCGACGAGAACGACCCCAAGCACACCGGTGGCGCGGACGACGCCGAGGACACCGACCAAGCCTGGTACGACGACCTGGCCGATACCTTTGAAGACGCCGATCAGCTCGACCCAGAGGAAACAGAGGAACCAGCGGAGTGAAAGCGAAGGCCTGTCAGTGAAGCCCGAAGCGTGGCCCCAGCCTCCTCAGCCGGTAACGGAGGCCGACGCGACCGCCGTCTCCGCTCAGCTCGGCCGCCCGATCCGAGGCGCGCACGCCGTCGCGTGGCGCTGCCCGTGCGGGAATCCCGCCGTGATCGAGACCGAGCCGCGTTTGCCCGACGGGACTCCCTTCCCGACCACGTACTACCTGACCTGCCCCAAAGCCGCCTCGGCCATCGGCAGGCTTGAAGGCGGCGGGGTGATGAAGGATATGAACGAGCGACTCGCCGCCGATCCTGAACTGGCCGAGCGCCACCGCCGCGCCCACGAGGACTACCTCGCCCGCCGCGCGCGGCTCGGCGACGTGCCCGAGATCGACGGCGTCTCCGCGGGCGGCCTGCCCGACCGCGTGAAGTGCCTGCACGCCCTCGTCGGCCACTCCCTGGCCGCCGGACCCGGCGTCGACCCGTTCGGCGACGAGGCCATCGAGCGACTCCCCGAATGGTGGGCGAACGGCCCCTGCGCGAGCGGACAGGAGAACGAGGCATGAGCGACCGCCGTGTGGCCGGGATCGACTGCGGAACCAATTCGATCCGCCTGCTCATCGCCGACGTCGACGCCGACGGGCGGCTCCATGACGTGGTGCGCCGCATGGAGGTCGTGCGCCTCGGCGAAGGGGTCGACCAGACCGGCCGCCTTTCCGACGCCGCCCTCGAGCGGACCCGCGTCGCGCTCGCCGACTACACCGCCCAGATCCGCGAGCACGGGGCCGAAGCGGTCCGCATGGTCGCGACCTCCGCGAGCCGCGACGCCGAGAACGCCGCCGACTTCAAGTCCATGGTGGCCGCTGTGCTCGGCCAGGCTCCCGAGGTGATCACCGGGGATGAGGAGGCCCGTCTCTCCTTCACCGGCGCGGTCGCCACGCTTCCGATCCATGATGGACAGCGCCTGCTTATCGACATCGGCGGCGGCTCAACGGAGTTCGTGCGCGGCCCCGGATCCGATGTCGCGGCGGCGATCTCGGTGAACGTAGGCTGCGTGCGGATGACCGAGCGGCACTTGCGATCCGACCCGCCGCACGCGGACGAGATCGCCGAGGCCGTCATCGACATCACCAGTATCGCAGACGGGGCACTGGCGGTGGCCGACGCGGACCGCGAGGCGACCGAGCTCGTCGCGGTGGCCGGGACGGCCACTACGATTGCCGCGATCGCCTTGGGGCTCAAGGCGTATGATGCGGACGCGATCGACGGGACGCGGCTCTCGTACGAGCAGGTCGTGCAGGTGACCGCCGATCTGGCGGCCGCGAACCACGAAGAGCGGCTTGCCATTCCGGTGATGCACCCGGGCCGCGCGGACGTCATCGTCGGCGGCGCACTCGTGCTGCGAACGATTATGGAACGCAGCGGGATCGCCTCGGTGCTCATTTCGGAGCACGACATCCTCGACGGCATCGCCTTGTCGGCGTAGACGAAACAACGGTGAAGGGCGGCCCCGGGACCGCAACGCGGCGCTGAACATCCTTCGCGAAGGTCGACGATTGGTCGCCGCCGGGCAGGCGGAGACCGAAAAACGCCTCTGGAAGGCAGGTAAGACCAGAGACACCTGGCGCTGCCCGAAACACCCGTGTCGCGGGACAGAACGAGGAACCCACCCGGTCAGCCGGTCCGAGGCGCGTCAGCCTTGGAGGGCCAGGGCCACCACGATCGCCGCGATCACGAGCACCACGCCGATGGCGGCGACCACCCACGGCCAGCGCTTGAGGGGCTTGTGCTCGGCGACGTCGCCCACGACGACGGTCACGTTGTCGGGGCCGCCGCCTTCGAGCGCGAGGCGGACGAGCTCGTCGGCCGCGGCCTGAGGGTCGGCGAAGTCGCGCAGCACGTTCTCGATCATGGCGTCGTCGACGACGTCGCTGAGCCCGTCGGAGCACAGCATGTACCGGTCGCCGAGCTGCGCGGGCCGCGTCTCGAAGTGGGCGGGGGCGGGGTTGGCCTGGAGCACGCGGGTGACCACCGACTTGTACGGGTGGTCCTGGGCCTCAGCCGGGGTGATCGCGCCCTCGTCGACCAGGTGCTGGACGTACGAGTCGTCCACGGTCACCTGCACGAAGTCCTCGCCGCGCACCTGGTATGCCCGCGAGTCCCCGATGTGGACGATGTCGACCGCGTTGTCGCCGAGCCACAGGCCCGTCAGCGTCGTCGCCATGCCCTCCGATTCGGGGTTCTCGGACACTGCGGCGCGGATCCGGTCGCGTGCGGCGTCGACCACCGCGCCCAGTTCGGCGGGGGCCTCGACGGGGGAGCGGCGGGCCAGCCGCGTCACCTCCGCGATCGTCACTCCGCTGGCGACCTCGCCGGCGGCCGCGCCGCCCACGCCGTCGGCGACCGCGAGCAGCCGCCGCGACGCGAGATGGGAGTCCTCATTCAAGTCGCGGACTTTGCCCACGTCGGTGGCGGCGCCATAGCGCCAACGCAATTCGGTCACAGGCGATCACCACTGATTCGGCACCGGGATTCGGCTGTCTGTTCAAAGCTTGGCCGTTCGAGGGACATGGGCGCAAGTGTAGTGTCCCGCCACTCACAGCATGCGACCGTTGATCCCGGTGTGCCCGCACCCGCCCGGAGGGCGCTGTATCCCCCGTTCGTGCCACCCTGCGATGCCGCTGCTGAGCTGCGATGACACCGCCTTTACAGTGGATTCGGACAGCTTCGCCCCGCCCGCCCATCGAATTCCGGGAGCAGCCATGCAGCAGGTCCTCGCCGACCGGTACGTCCTGGAGCACGAGATCGCGCGCGGCGCGGTCGGCGTGGTGTGGCGGGGCCTCGACCAGGTCAACGGGGAGCGCGTGGCCGTCAAGATCCTTCGCCCCGAGCTGCGCGACGAGACCGAGATCTTCGAGAGCTTCCGCGCCGAGGCCGGCATCCTGCGCACCATCGACCACCCCGGCGTGGTCGCCGTCAAGGACTTCATCGTCACCGTCGAGATCTGCGCGGTCGTGCTCGAGTTCATTGAAGGCCTCGACCTTCGCGAGCACCTGCGCGTCAACGGGCCTCTCCCCGCCGCTGAGGCCGCGCGCCGCTGCGCGAGCGCCGCCGAGACGCTCGCGGCGATCCACCGCGCCGGCTACCGGCACGGCGACGTCAAGCCCGGCAACCTCATGCTCGATGGGGCCGACGGCGTCAAGTTCATCGACTTCGGCATCGCCCGCGCCGCCGCCTCCAAGACCGCTCCTTCCCACGGCACACCCGAGTACATCGCCCCCGAGGTCGCCTCCGGGGACTCCGCGAGCACCGGTGTGGACAACTACGCGCTCGGGCTGGTCCTCTACGAGGCCCTCACCGCGCACAGCGCCTACCGGGGCGGCTCGATCACCGAAGTGGTCGAACGCCACCTCACCAAGATTCCGGTCAAGCCCGCCGCCGTGGACGCCGAACTGTGGCAGGTCGTCGAGCGCCTC
>DATABR010000274.1:0-2448 GCA_036259435.1 Glycomyces sp. | reverse complement strand
CATCAAACTCGCGGCGGCCGACGTCAAGATGCCCTTGACGCGCGAGGAGCTCGAGAGCCGCATCGAAGAGCTCATCGCGGCCACCGCCGACCTCCTAGAGGACGCCCTCGCGGAGGCCGGCGTCGCCCGCGAAGAACTTGTGGGCCTGCTCATGGCCGGTGGCGTGGCGCAGACCCCGCTCGTGGGACTGACGCTGCGGCGGCGGTTCGACATCGCGCCGATGCTCGCCGCGCCCGGCGCCCGGGTGCTGGTCAAAGACGCCCCGCCCGCGGTCACGCGCGAGCTGCCGGTGGTGGAGGATGAGGAGCCGGTCCGGCGGCGCGGGCCCGCCCGTGCGGCCGTCGTCGGCGCGGCCCTGCTGGTGGTCGTGGCCGCCGGAGCCGCGTTCGGCTCGCAGCTCGGCGACGGCGACGTCCCCGACGACGGCGCGGGCGCCGCTGAGAGCGCTGCCACCACCGAAGCGGACTCCGCCCCGACCTCAAAGACCGCCTCGCCCGAGGCGACCGACACGCCGTCCGGCGACGGCGCCAGCGCGTCTTCCGAATCGCCGAGCGAGGAGCAGGACGAGGCCCAGGTAGAGCCGACCCGTGAAGCGCAGCCCTCGGACGAGGAGCGGCCCCCCACCGAGAGCGCCGCGACAGGCACCGTGCCGAACCTCGTCGGACTCTCCACCGCCGACGCCCGCAAGGCCGTGGACGGCGCCGGTTTCGACGGCTTCGACCAGAACGGCCGGGAGCGGGGCTTCTTCGAGTTGTACGACGACTGCGAAGTCATCGAGCAGGACCCTGCGCCCGGGTCGACGCGGCCGCTCTCGGCGACCGTCGCGGTGACCTTCTCCTACAGCGGCGACGAGAGCGAATGCGATTCCTGACACCGGCGTCTTCATTTTCAAGCACGATCGTGCTATTTTGAAGACGTGCGTAAAGGCGATGTGACCCGACAGTCGATCCTCGACGTGGCGATCCGGATGGCTCGCTACTCGGGGCTCTCCGGGCTGACCATCGGGTCCCTCGCCGCCGCCGCCGACATGTCCAAGTCCGGCGTGTACGCCCACTTCAAATCCAAAGAAGCCCTCCAGCTGGCCTGCATGGAACGCTACGGGGAGCAGTTCATCGACGGGGTGATCCGGCCCGCGCTGGCGAAGCCGCGGGGGATCACCAGGCTCCAGGCCATCGTGGAGTACTGGATGCAGTGGTACGAGCACCCGGGCGGCTGTCTGTTCCTGGCCGCCGCCGCCGAGTTCGACGACATGACGGGGCCGCTGCACGATCGCATGGTCGCCCAGCAGCGCGAGCTGCTCGACTCCCTCGCCCGCATCGCCGCCACGGCGGTCGACGAGGGCGAGTTCCCCGAAGACACCGACGTCTTCCAGGTGGCGCAGGAAGTGTTCGGCATCCTCTTGTCGTACAACTGGATGAGCCGCATCCTGTCCTATCCCGACGCCGCCGACCGCGCGTGGGCGGCGTTCAACCGGCTGCTCGACAGTCACCACTCTTAGTTCAAGGAAGGCCGACACCCATGGCGTCCACCGCACCGACCACCGCGTCGAAAAAGAAAAGCACGAACGTTCGTGCTCCTTGGTATGTGCGCTCCGGCTTCGCCGCCGCCGAGCACCTCGCGCCGGGTCCGGCCGCGAAGCTGTTGTGCGAGCTGTGGTTCCGGCTCCCGGCCGGCCCCGAGAAGCGCCTGCGCGGGGAGGCGCCCGCCGGGTCGCACGTCTTCGAGCTCGAGTGCCTCGGCTCCACGGTGTGGGGCTACGACTGGGGCGAGGGGCCCCTGGTCTACCTGGTACACGGCTGGGGCGGCTCTACCGGCGACTTCAAGTTCCTCGCGGCGAACCTCGTCGCCTCCGGCTTCCGCGTGGTGGCCTTCGACGCCCCGAGCCACGGCAACGCCGGCCCGGGCCCGTGGGGCGAGCGCCACGCCAACGGCCTCCATCTCATCGAGGCGATGAACGTGGTCCTGGAGAAGTTCGGGACGCCCTACGCGGTTGCGGCCCACTCCATGGGAGCCGTGAGTTCAGTTCACGCGCTGCTGCAGCACAGCGCCGATCTCTCGGGCATCCGCTTCGCGATGCTCGCGCCGTTCATCGGCGGCCAGGAGGGCTTCAAGGACACCATCGGCGCGATCGTGCCCGTCGGCCCGCGCATCTTCGCGAACCTGGTGCCGCTCGGCGAGGCCAAGGCCGGGGTCAAGCTCGACGACTTCTCGCTGCGCGGCGTCGAAATCGACGCCCCCGTGCTCATCGTCCATGACCGCGGCGACCGGCCCAACCCGTTCCGCCACGGCGAGACCCTTGCCGCCTCCTGGCCGAACGCCGAGCTCATGCCGACCACCGGCCTGGGCCACCGCAAGGTCCTGTTCAACCCCGCCACGATCGCGCGGGTGACCGCTTTTATCAAGGGCGAGTAGGCACGACGAAAGGGCCGGGTAGAGCGGCATGTAAGT
>DATABR010000273.1:0-2636 GCA_036259435.1 Glycomyces sp. | reverse complement strand
CCCCCCCCCCCCCCCCTCCCTCCGCTCCCCTCGCTAACTCGGGAAGCATTCGAACGTCGGAGCGCTCGTGAGCGACCCGGAGACGTTGAACCCGAACTCGGTCGAGCCGCCGGTGGCGACCGCCGCGTTCCAGGAGACCGGTTCGGCCATCTCCATCCCGCCCATCGTCGAATGCTCGGCGTTCCAGATCTGAGTGATCTGGACGCCGCTCGAAGGCCACGTCCAGTGGAGCATCCAGTTGTGGATGGCCTGCGAGCCGGTGTTGGTGACCTTCACGGCGACGCCCGCGCCCGAGCCCCAGTTGTTGACCGTGGCGGTCGCGTCGCACGCGTACCCGGCGGGGACCTCAGTGGTGGGGTCCTCGGTCGGGTCCTCAGTGGGCGCTTCGGTCGGGTCGTCGCTGGTCGGGTCGTCCGGGATCGTGGGGGTCTCGTCCGGCTGGCCTTCGCCGAACCACACGTCCGAGCATGAGTAGAAGGACTGGTCGAAGTGGCTGGCCTGCCAGATCATGTACACGATGTGGTGACCCGAGCGGCCGGGGGCCGAGACGTCGATGTCGACGAGGGTGCCGCCGCCGGACTCGGGCGCGCGGCCCTCACCGGGGAGGATTCGGTCGGTCTCCTCGACGAGTTCGAGGTCGGCCCAGTCGAGCGCGTCGGTCTGGGCGTTGTACCCCTGCTCCGTGACGTAGATCCGGTAGTAGTCGGCGCCGTGGTTGGCCTGGTCCCAGTTGGTGAACGTGAAGTTCGCGTTCACCTGGGAGGTCTTCCAGGCTCCGGGATTGTCGAGGGGGGCGTACCGGGTGCCGCCCGTCTGGCCGCCCGAGCACAGCTGGTTGTCGGGGATGGCGCCCTGGTGGTCGCCGCCGACCTGCTCGCGGTAGAGGCCGTTCCAGTTCCACATGGCGTTGGGGTCGTTCTGCCACGCCTGCCAGCACATGGGGTCCTCTTGGGCCATGTCCGGGTTCTGGAAGTCCGAGCCCCACCGCTCCCAGCACCCGTAGTGGCGGGAGTCGGGGCCGATGGCGCTGCCGTGGCTGGAGGCGGGCTGCACGAACAGCACCGCGGCGGTCCCGGCCGCGAAGAGCGCGGCGACGAGGACGATGAGGCTTCGGAGGTTCAGCCGCCGTCGGCCCGGTTGGGGCGGGTCGAGGCGGCGGAGGCCGAAACGCTTGAGATTGAGCATGATAGCGCTCCCAAAGCTGAGTACTGATTACGGCTGAACATTGAGAACTATCAATGTAACGTGCTTATGGGCCGTCTGTAAAGACCGTTGCGTCCCTATTGGTCCACTGACCGCTGGCAGGCGCTTTCAGCGGGTCTTGCCGAGGATGACCGAGCGGGTGGCGTCCTCGGCGTCCTCATTGCACACGAACACGAGTTCGTCGCCGGACTCCAACGTGTCGTCGGGGGTGGGGGCGATGACGCGGCGGCCGCGGATGATCGCCACGAGCGCCACGTCGCGCGGCAGCGTCACGTCGGCGACCCGGTTGCCCACGTGCGGGGCCTCCGGCGGCAGGGTGATCTCGACGATGTTCGCCTGCGACTGGCGGAAGGTGAGCAGCCGCACCAGGTCGCCGACGCTCACGGCCTCTTCGACGAGCGCGGCGAGCAGTCGCGGCTTGGAGACCGAGACGTCCACGCCCCACTCCTCGTTGAACAGCCACTCGTTCTCGGCGCGGTTGACGCGCGCGACCACGCGCGGCACCGCGAACTCGGTCTTGGACAGCAGGCTCACCACGAGGTTCACCTTGTCGTCCCCGGTGGCGGCGACGGCCACGTCGCAGCCTTCGAGGTGGGCCTGGCGCAGGTTCTCCAGTTCGCACGCGTCCGCCAGGAGCCATTCGGCCTCGGGGACGCGCTCGGGCCGCATGGAATCGGGGTCGCGCTCGATCAGGAGCACCTGGTGGCCGTTGCCGACCAGCTCGGCGGCGATCGACCGGCCCACGTTCCCGGCCCCGGCGATGGCGACCCTCATGCGGCACCTCCCTGCGGGGCGGCCCCCGCGATCTCGCGGATCTTCCCCTCGTCCCCGTCGGCGACCAGCATGTACACCTGGTCGCCGTCCTGCAGCACCGTGGACGGCGTCGGCAGTGTGGCCCGGCCGAATCGGGTGATGTACGCGACGCGGTGCCCGGTGGCCTGCTCCAACGTGGACAGGGCCTGGCCGTACCAGGCCTCGTCGCACAGGATCTCGACCATCGACAGCGTCGCGGTGGGGTCGCGCCACAGCGGCTCCTGCTCTTCGGGCAGGAGGTGGCGCAGCAGCCGATCGGCCGTCCACCGCACCGTCGCCACCGTGGGGATGCCGAGGCGCTCGTAGACGCTGGCGCGCTGGGGGTCGTAGATACGGGCGATGACGTTGGGGACGCCGTAGTTCTCGCGCGCCACGCGGGCGGCGATGATGTTCGAGTTGTCGCCCGAGGAGACCGAGACGAACGCGTCGGCGCGGTTGATGCCGGCCTTTGCCAGGACCTCGCGGTCGAAGCCGACCCCGCGCACCGTCGTCTCGTCGAAATCGGGGCCGAGGCGGCGGAACGCCTTCGGGTTCTGGTCGATGATCCCCACCGCGCCGGTGATCTGCAGGAACGCGCCGTTCTGGTGGCCGCCCTTGTGGTACTGCCCGGTGGAGTGCAG
>DATABR010000272.1:0-1639 GCA_036259435.1 Glycomyces sp. | reverse complement strand
ACCGGACTTGCGCAGGATGCCCTGCTCGACCCCCATGTCGATGAGCGAGCCCTCGCGGGACACGCCCTTGCCGTACAGGATGTCGAACTCCGCCTGCTTGAACGGCGGGGCGACCTTGTTCTTGACGACCTTGACCCGGGTGCGGTTGCCGACCGGCTCGCCGCCGTCCTTGAGCGTCTCGATGCGCCGGACGTCGAGCCGGACCGACGAGTAGAACTTCAGCGCCTTGCCACCCGTGGTCGTCTCGGGCGAGCCGAACATGACGCCGATCTTCTCGCGGAGCTGGTTGATGAAGATCGCGGTGGTGCCGGAGTTGCTCAGGGCGCCGGCGATCTTGCGCAGGGCCTGGCTCATCAGGCGGGCCTGGAGGCCGACGTGGTTGTCGCCCATCTCGCCCTCGATCTCGGCGCGGGGCACGAGGGCGGCGACCGAGTCGATGACGAGGATGTCGAGCGCGCCGGAGCGGATCAGCATGTCCGCGATCTCCAGGGCCTGCTCACCGGTGTCCGGCTGGGAGACCAGCAGCGCGTCGGTGTCGACGCCGAGGGCCTTGGCGTACTCGGG
The DNA here is from genome assembly GCA_036259435.1 of Glycomyces sp. Taxonomy (GTDB): domain Bacteria; phylum Actinomycetota; class Actinomycetes; order Mycobacteriales; family Micromonosporaceae; genus Glycomyces. The sequence goes on along the minus strand of DATABR010000272.1, from coordinate 1,075 downwards.
GTCGAGGGCGTGCTCGGCGTCGATGAACGCCGCGATGCCACCGCCCTTCTGGGCGTTGGCCACCGCGTGCAGGGCCAGCGACGTCTTACCGGACGACTCCGGGCCGTAGATCTCCACCACGCGGCCGCGCGGAAGGCCGCCGATGCCCAGCGCCACGTCCAGGGCGATGGAGCCGGTCGGGATGATCTCGATCGGGGCGCGGCTCTCGTCGCCGAGGCGCATGACCGAGCCCTTGCCGAAGTTCTTGTCGATCTGGGCGAGGGCCAGGTCGAGCGCCTTCGTGCGATCGGGTGCTGCTGGTGCCATCTGGGATCCACCTTGGTTGCTTCGAGGCCGTTTTGAACTCACGCTTCGACGCTATCTGGAGGGGCCGACAATTTCGGGCCGCGGTTGGCGACCTGTGGATGGTTGACCCGGTTGTGGACAACCAGGCTAGCCGAACGGATGTTCGAGGCTCACGCGACACGCCGAGGCGTATGATGTGCGGCTCGCGATCAGCGGCGCTCCGGCGGCACCTCGAACGCCTCGCACACGGCACGCCAGATCTCCTTCGTGGACACCCCGGCCTCCAGTGCCTGGTCCACCGTCCGGCCGCCCAGCACGCCGAACACGTGGTCGCGGGCCAGCATGTCGGCTCGGATCTCGCCGAACTCGTCGGCCATCATCTTGCGGAAGACGGTGATACGCATCGACACCAGCCTACGAGACCCGGGAGAATCCGCGGTATGCAGCCGACCAGCCTGGAGGCCATCCTGCTCGACGTCGCGGTCATCGCGGTGCTGGTGACCTCGATCCTGCTCGGCGTCCGCGCGCTGCGGAACCGCCGCTAGCGCGTCAGGTGCCCGGCTGCACGGTCGACTCGAAGAAGTCGGCCAGCACGTCCGGGGTGAAGTCGTCACCGGCGCGGAGCTCGGTCTTGGTCAGCCAGCCCACGAGCGGCCGGTCCTCGACGGTGAACACCAGCACGCCGGTGCCGCCGCTGACCCCGGCCCGGTACCGGCCGTCGAGGCCGTTGCCGCCCCACCGCGCCGTCACGTGCTCGCCCTCGGTCATGTTGCCGAGCTGGGAGTTCGCC
>DATABR010000271.1:0-15498 GCA_036259435.1 Glycomyces sp. | reverse complement strand
AGGGTGGTGCGCACGAACGCCGGGCCCTTGCCGGGCTTGACGTGCTGGAATTCCTGCACCTGCCAGAGCTGGCCCTCCAGGTTGAGCACCAGGCCGTTCTTGAGGTCGTTCGTGGATGCCACGGGCGTTCGTCTCTTTCGGTAGAGGTACGGAGTTGACCGACCGCTAATGGTAGCGGCCTGCGACGCTCCCCCGGCGATGAGGCGCACCAGCTGTGTCCAGCGGCGCAGCGCCGCCGCTCGGGGGCCTCTCCGCACGGCCGCGACAGTCGCCGGAAGCAGGGCGATGCGCGCAAGGCGTCACTTTGATACAGTTATGGCGTCATCGAGAGGCATTCCGATGTCTCGATGCTTTGCCGTCTCGCCAGTGAGGATGAGCCCCATGCCATCGCCCCTCGCCCGCCGCACCCTTCTCGCTTCGACCGCAGCCGCGGCCGCCCTGCTCGCCTCGTGCGGCGAGATCGAAGGGCCGGTGGGGCTGTCCACTGAGGAGGTACTGGCCGGAGCGACGTCGAAGACCGCCGACGCGTTCGGGCTCGACGAGCGCGGGCGGATCGCCGCGGGCAAACGCGGCGACCTGGTCCTGATCGAGGCAACCGAGCCGGAGCAGGTCATCGGCACCGGCGCGGTCGCGGCCGTGTGGAAGAACGGCCACGCCGTCGAACTCGAAGCCCCTTAGGCCCTGTCCGGTGAACCCCGGGATAGGCGGTATCCGAGTCCATTCATTCGCTCGCAAGGCGGAAGACCTCTCCGATACCGGGGTGGTATCGGGGAGGCCGACAACGCAGCGAGCCGGCCACACGGATTGTCGCCGCACAGCGGCGTCCGCTCCGGGTGGTGGGGCGACGAGAATGCGGGCCGGATAGCGCCCGGCCGGATCCACCGGACAGAGCCTAGGCCGCGGCGATGTGACGCAGCGCAGCGACGTAGCCCCCCGGGCCGAGGCCCGCAATCACGCCTTCGGCATGGGCCGAGACGTACGAGTGGTGCCGGAACGCCTCGCGCTGGTGCACGTTGGAAAGGTGCACCTCGATGAGCGGGGCGGTCAACTGCGCACAGGCGTCGCCGACCGCCACGGAGGTGTGGGTCCACGCGGCGGCGTTGAGCACCACCGGGATCGCCTCGTCAGCAGCCTCGTGCAGCCAGTCGATGAGGTCGCCCTCGTGGTTGGTCTGGCGGAAGTCGACCTCCAGCCCCACTTCCTTGCCGGTGGCGACGCACAGCTCGGCGAGGTCGGCGAGCGTCTGGGAGCCGTAGATCGAGGGTTCCCGCTTGCCGAGCTGGTTGAGGTTGGGGCCGTTGAGGACGAGCACCTTCATGCCGTCAGCCTCTCATAGGCGTCGCGCTGCTGCTCGGCCGTGACGTCATCGACGACGACCGGCTCGGCCAGCGCGTCGAGGAGGACGAACCGCTGGGTCGCGCCGACGTTCTTCTTGTCGATCTTCATGATCGCGGTGACCTCGTCCCAGCGTCCGGCCTCGTAGGTCGTGGGCAGGCCGAGGGATTCGAGCACGGCCTTGGTGCGTTCGACGAGGTCGACGCGGCCGGTGATGGCGTTCAGGTGGGCGGCGTAGACCATGCCCACGGCGACGGCGTCGCCGTGGCGCCAGCGGTAGTGCTCGAGCTTCTCGACGGCGTGGGCGAAGGTGTGCCCGTAGTTGAGGATGGCGCGCAGGCCGCCTTCTTTGAGGTCGGAGGCGACCACATTGGCCTTGACGGCGATGGCGCGCTCGACGAGTTCGGCCACGAGCGGGCCCGCGGCATCGAGCGCGGCCTCGGGGTCGGCCTCGATCAGGTCGAGGATCACCGGGTCGGCGATGAACCCGGCTTTGACGACCTCGGCGAGGCCCGCGGCGAGGTCGCGGGTGGGCAAGGTGGTGAAGTGGTCCAGGTCGACCAGGACCGCGCGAGGCGGGTGGAAAGCGCCGACGAGGTTCTTCCCTGCGGCGGTGTTGACGCCGGTCTTGCCGCCGACGGCCGCGTCTACCGCGCCGAGCAGCGAGGTGGGGACGTGGACGACGGCGACGCCGCGGAGCCAGCAGGCGGCGACGAACCCGGCGAGGTCGGTGACCGCTCCCCCGCCGACGCCGACGACGAGGTCGGTGCGGGTGAAGCCCTCGGCGCCGAGCGCCTCCCAGCACTGCTCGGCGACGGCGACGGTCTTGCCGTCCTCGGCGTCGGGCAGTTCCATGAGGGTCGCCTCGACCCCGTCGGGCAGCAGTGCGCCGACGCGTTCGGCGAGCGGCGCGGTGCTGGCGGTGTGGAGGACGGCGACCCGAGTGGCCTTGCCGAGGAAGTCGGAAAGTCGTGGGGTGGTGCCGCGTCCGATGAGGACCGGATAGGGCGTCTCGGCGTCGCGGACTTCCACGGTCCGGATCGCGAGGCGTGCGGCGATCTCGGCGGTCAAGTCGGCCACTTCCCTTCCGGTGGTGTTGATCTCGATGTCGGCGACCTCGCGGTAGAGCGGCAGGCGCTCGTCCATGAGCCGGCGGAGCGTGGCCCGCGGGTTGACCTGGAGGAGCGGGCGGCCCTTGTCGACCTCGGTGCGCTTGACGGCTTCGCCGAGGTCGACGCGGAGGTGGACCACGGGCACGTCGGCGAGGAGCTTGCGAGTGGCCTCGGCGAGGACGGCGCCGCCGCCGAGGGCGAGGACGCCGTCGTGCTCGGCCAGGGCGCGGCGCACGGCTTCGCGTTCGAGGGCGCGGAAGTGGTCCTCGCCCTCGTCCACGAAGATGTCCGGGATCGGCTTGCCCGCGGCGGCCGCGATGTCGGTGTCGGTGTCGCGGAAGGGCGCGTCGAGCGCCTCGGCCAGCGCGTGGCCGATGGTGGTCTTGCCCGATCCCGGCGGGCCGACGATGACGACCACACTCATCTGGCGTTCACCCCGGTTCGGGGAGAGGCGTCGCGAAGCGTCCTCGATGTCGGGTGGCGCTGGGCAAGGGGTGGGCGCGTCATGGTGCGGCCCATCGCTATCGCACCCGCAGATTCTCGATGTAGGTCGCGAAGTTGCGGCGGGATTCGCCGACCGAGTCGCCGCCGAACTTCTCCAGGGCCGCTTCGGCGAGGACGTAGGCGACCATGTGCTCGGCGACGACGGCCCCGGCCGGGACCGCGCAGACGTCGGAGCGCTGGTTGATGGCCTCGGCGGCCTCGCCGGTGACGGTGTCGATGGTCCGCAGCGGACGCGTCAGCGACGAGATGGGCTTGAGCATGGCCGAGACGCGCAGCGGCTGGCCGGTGGTGATGCCGCCTTCGAGGCCGCCGGCGCGGTCGGTGAGGCGCTGGACGCCGTCGGGGCCGGGCACGATCTCGTCGTGCGCCGAGGAGCCGCGGACGGCGGACTGCATGAGGCCGTCGCCGATCTCGACGGCCTTGACCGACTGGATCGACATGAGCGCGGTGGCGAGGCGGGCGTCGAGCTTGCGGTCCCACTGGACGTGCGAGCCGAGGCCGGGCGGGAGGTTGTAGGCGAGGACCTCGACGACGCCGCCGAGGGTGTCGGCGTCCTTCTTGGCGGCGTCCACTTCGGCGACCATGCGGGCCGAGGCTTCAGGGTCCAGGCAGCGCAACGGGTCGGCGTCGACGGCGGCGGCGTCGTCGGGCGTGGGTACGAGGCCGTCCTTGGCGCGGACGGGGCCGAGGGCCTTCACGTGCGAGACGATCTCGATGCCGAAGGCCTGGGAGAGGAAGGCCTTGGCGGCGGTGCCGCCGGCGACGCGGGCGGCGGTCTCGCGGGCGGAGGCGCGCTCGAGGATCGGCCGGGCGTCGTCGTGGTCGTACTTCTGCATCCCGGCGAGGTCGGCGTGGCCGGGGCGCGGGCGTGTGAGGGGGGCGTTGCGGGCGATCCCGGCGAGCTCCTCGGGCTCGACCGGGTCGGCGGCCATGACGGTCTCCCACTTGGGCCACTCGGAGTTGCCGACGCGGATGGCGACGGGCGAGCCGAGCGTGCGCCCATGGCGCACTCCACCGATGAAGCTGACGACGTCGGCCTCGAACTTCATGCGCGCGCCGCGGCCGTAACCGAGGCGTCGGCGGGCGAGTTCGGCGGCCACGGCGCCGGTGGTCAGCTCGATCCCGGCGGGCAGGCCGTCGAGCGTGACCACGAGTTAGGGCCCGTGTGATTCTCCAGCTGTCATCCATCGCAACACGCAGTCAAGTCTGCCACCCGGCCGGATGTGATCCGGCACCTGGTGGAATGCGTGTCCCAGAGCCTGGGCGCGGCTCGGGCCGCGCTCGCGGTGCGAGCGCGGCCCGGTGAGCCGACATGGCGCGACTATCGGTTGTCGAAGGCCTTGCCGAAGTCGACGAGGACGACGCTGTCGTCGCCGACGACCTCCGCATCGTGCCCCGGCGGGATTTCGAACGCGTCACCCGCGCTGATGTCCTTGTCGGTGCCGTCGTCCATGTGGACGCGCAGGTGCCCCTCGACGCAGTAGCCGAGATGGTGCACCTGGCAGGTATCGGTGCCTGCCATCGGCTTGACGTCGTTCGACCAGCGCCAGCCCTTGGTGAACTCGGCACGCTCGATGGGCATGCCGTCGATCATCACAGTTTCCCTGGTGCCGTGGCCGCTGAGATTCATCGACTCGTCCGGATGATTGAAGTTCTTGATCGCTATTCCGTGCATGATTTTCACCCCCTCGCTCGAGCCTATGCCCGCTTCGCGAAGCAGGTTCGCGTTTTCGAACCGAGCTCATCTCTTCGGTCAGGCTGGTTTTCGAACCAAGCTCATCTCTTAGGCCAGGCTGGACGGTCCGGCCGCGAAGGCGCGGGCGGGAGCGGTTGCGGCAGACCGCTCGATCCCGCTCCGCGGGCGCGGACCTTCTGGTGTCGAGTGGTTACACTGGGCTCTTCGTGCGCAGGTCAACCCCCAGATAATGAAGTCTTCAACAAAGCTGCATAAGGAAGGACGACGGTGCGATGAGTCCCCAGCACGCGCGGAAATCCCCGGACCGCTCCCCGGCACCGCGGTCTCGGAAACCCACCATGGCGGACGTGGCCGCGGAGGTCGGCGTCTCGCGAGCGCTGGTCTCCCTGGTGTTCCGAGGTCAGCCCGGCGCGAGTTCCGACACGCGCGAGCGGGTCTTCGAAGCCGCCGCCAAGCTCGGCTACAGGCCGGACATGGCCGCGCGACTGCTCGCGCGCGGGCGCAGCAAGGTCCTCGGTGTGCTGTTCACCGCGCGGAACCCGTACCACGTGGACTTGGTGGAAGCGATCTACCCGGCGGCCGAGGATCTCGGCTACGACCTCGTGCTGAGCGCGACGGTGCCCACGAGGGACGAGCGCAAGGCGATCGAGGCGCTCGTCGGGCACCGCAGCGAGGCGCTGCTGCTGTGCGGGCCGACGATCCCGGACGAGGACGTGAGCGAGCTGGGCGCGCGGGTGCCGACGGTGGTGCTGGGCCGGCACATCAAGAACGCCGGGGTCGACGTGGTGACCTCGTACGACCGGCCGGGCGCGCGCGAAGTGGTCGACTACCTGGTGGGGCTCGGGCACCGCGACATCGTGCACGTGGACGCGGGCACGCAGCCGGGCGGCCCGGAGCGGCGGCGGGCGTACCGGGACGCGATGCGCGCGAACGGGCTGGGCGAGCGGATCCGGGTGATCCCGGGGAACCACTGCCAGGAGGGCGGGTCGGACGCGGCGCGGCGACTGCTGGAGGAGGGGCCGCTGCCGACGGCGGTGTTCGCGGCGAACGACCAGTGCGCGCTGGGGCTGCTGGACGTGTTCACGCGGGCCGGGGTGAAGATCCCCGAGCAGGTCTCCATTGTGGGGTACGACGACAGCCACATCGCGGGGCTGAGCCACATCGACCTGACGACGGTGCGCCAGGACGTGCCGAGGCTGGCGCAGCTCGCGGTCGAGGCCGCGGACGAGCAGTTGCGGGGCGCGAGGGAGCCGGGCGTGTGCCTGAAGCTGGAATCGAAGCTGGTGGTGCGGGGAACGAGCGGCCCACCCGCCACGATCTGACTTGTGTTGACATTCAAGTAGTTCAATGACAGGATGTCGAGTGGTATCGCTCCCAACTCATCGGAGAAGGGCACCCCATGCCGCGACTCGCACCCGCCAGACCATTCCGGTCGGCTCGCCGACGCCTCGCCATCGCCGTCATGACCGCCCTCGCGCTCGGGGCCGCCGTCGCCCCCGCCGCGCAGGCCCAGAACGAAGAACCGACCGACCTCATCACCAACGGCGACTTCGCCTCCGGCGCCACCGGTTGGTGGACCACCGCCAACGTCACCGGCGCGGTCGCCGACGGCGAATGGTGCGTCGACGTCCCCGGCGGCACCGCGAACGCCTGGGACGCCATCGTCGGCCAGGACGGACTGCCGCTCGCCACCGACGAGTCCTACGAGCTGCGCTTCACCGCGCGGGCCTCCGCCGATGTGAGCGTCCGCACACTCGTGCAGCGCCCCGTCGACCCCTGGCCCACCGCCGTCGAGGAGTTTCCCGTCCTCACCGCCGAGGCCCAGACCTTCAGCTACGCCTTCACCGCCAGCGCCGACTGGACCGACGCGCAACTCGCGTTCCAGATCGGCCGCCACGCCGAGCCGTGGCAGTTCTGCCTATCGGAGGTCCAGTTGCTCACCGGAGCCGAACCGCCCGTGTACGACCCCGACACCGGCCCCCGCGTGCGGGTCAACCAGGTCGGGTACCTCCCCGACGGGCCCAAGCGGGCCACGCTCGTCACCGAAGCGGCCGAAGCGGTCCCGTGGCAGCTGCACGACGCCGAGGGAATCCTGGTCGCCGAGGGCGGCTCGGATCCGCGCGGCGCGGACGCCACGTCGGGCGAGTCGGTGCACGTGATCGACTTCTCCGGCGCGGCCGCCACCGGCGAGGGCTTCACGCTCACCGCCGACGGCGAGACCTCCTACCCGTTCGCGATCGGCGGGAGCGCTTACGGGGACATGGCGGTCGACGCGCTGTCCTTCTACTACCCGCAGCGTTCGGGGATCGCGATCGACGACGCGATCGCACCCGGGTACGGCCGCGAGGCCGGGCACGTGGACGTCGCGCCGAACCAGGGCGACGGCGCGGTGCCCTGCTACGCCGAGGCCTGCGACTACACGCTCGACGTGACCGGCGGCTGGTACGACGCGGGCGACCACGGCAAGTACGTGGTCAACGGCGGCATCTCGGTCGCGCAGGTCATGTCCGTGTACGAGCGGGCGCTGCACGCCCCCACCGGCGACGCGGGCCGCCTCGCCGATGGGAGCCTGCGGCTCCCCGAGCACGGCGACGGCGTCCCGGACGTGCTCGACGAGGCTCGCTGGGAGATCGAGTTCCTGCTCTCGATGCAAGTGCCCGCGGGCGAGGAGCTGGCGGGCATGGCCCACCACAAGATCCACGACGAGCACTGGACCGGCCTGCCGCTCATGCCCGCCGACGACCCGCAGGCGCGCTACCTGCAGCCGCCTTCGACGGCGGCGACGCTGAACCTGGCGGCCGCGGCCGCGCAGGCGGCGCGGCTGTTCGAGCCGTACGACGCCGAGTTCGCGGCCGAGTGCCTGTCGGCGGCCGAGACCGCTTGGGAGGCGGCGCTGGCGCATCCGGACATGTACGCGCCGGAGACGAGCCCCGACGGCGGCGGCCCCTACGGCGACTCCGACGTGTCGGACGAGTTCTACTGGGCCGCGGCCGAACTGTTCCTGACCACGGGCGCGAAGACCTTTGAGGAGTACGTGCTCGGCTCGAAGTTGCACGACGCCGACGTGTTCGGCGCGGGCGCCTTCTACTGGGGCTCGGTGGCCGCACTCGCGAAACTGGACCTGGCGCTGGTGCCGAACGCGCTGGCGGGCCGCGACGAGGTGGTCGCGCAGGTGATCGCGGGGGCGGACAAGTACCAAGAGCAGCAGGCGGCGAGCCCGTGGGACCTGTCCTACGGTTCGTCGGGGACCTTTGAGTGGGGTTCGAACAGCCTGGTGCTCAACGAGCTCGTGGTCGTCGGCGCGGCCTTCGACCTGACGGGCGAGCTCGGCTACCGCGACGTCGTGCTGGCCGGGCTCGACTACATCCTGGGGCGCAACGCGCTCGGAAACTCCTATGTGACCGGCTACGGCTCGCACGACTCACGGAACATGCACAGCCGCTGGTACGCCAACCAGCTCGACCCGACGCTGCCGAACCCGCCGGCCGGGACGCTCGCGGGCGGCCCGAACTCGCTCACGGAGACGTGGGACCCGGTGGCGCAGCGCTGGCTCGGCGGCTGCGCGCCGCAGCGGTGCTACATCGACGACATCGGGTCGTGGGCGACGAACGAGCTGACGATCAACTGGAACGCCTCGCTCGCGCAGGTCGCAAGCTTCGCGGCCGACCAGGAGCACACCGTGGCGACGCCCTCGTGCGAGGTGGAGTACCGCATCAACGGCCAGTGGCAGGGCGGGTTCAACGCGCAGATCCTGGTCACCAACACCGGCGACGAGCCGTTGGAGGGCGTGACGCTGCGCTGGGCGCTGCCGACGGGACAGTCGCTGGTGCACTCGTGGAGCGTGGCGCTGAGTCAGGAAGGGCACGTGGTGACCGCGACCGATCTCGCCGGAGGCCGGGCGCTGAAACCCGGAAGGACGTTCACCTTTGGATTCATCGGGGCCAAGGACTCCCGTTCGGCGGTCGCGCCGGCGTCCGTGAGCTGCACGGCCGATTGATCGTCCACACGCGAGGAACGTGATCGGGCGTGCGACCACTCGAGGAGGGAAGCGAGTCGCCTCGATCCGGGGCATGAAAAGGGGGCGGTCCGCTCAAATGCGGCCGCCCCCCGCCGTTCATGCCGCCGCATGTGGCTTCGGGATTGGGGGGCGGCTCCGTGAGGGCGCCACCCCCGTCAAACTATTTGGTGAGAACGACTTAGTCGTCCCAGCCGTCGTAGTCGTTCTTGTAGTCCTTCTTGTAGTCGTGCTTGTGGCCGTGCTTGTGGCCGTCGTTGTCGTCCTTGTGCACGACGCCGATGTCGGTCTCGTCGTGCACGCACGAAGCCCCGCCCTGGGCGACGAGCACGTCGACGTCGATGATGTCGACAACGTCGTACACGGCGACGCACAGGTCCGACAGGACATCGATGCCGAAGTCGTTGTTGTTGAACTCGTAGTTCGAGTCCGCCATCGCAGGCGAAGCCACGCCGACGGCGAGGAGCGTGGCGGCCCCGGCGACCACGGCGCCCTGAAGTGCTTTGCGAAGCATGAAGGCTCCCTTGGTTTGCGTTGAATGTTCAGTCCTGATTGACAGGGCTGATACGTACTTTAGACAATCATCGGCCGGTGTTGAGGCATTTTCCCGGCATGTCGAAGAAAAAATACTTTGATGAAGTTTCGCAATTCGATCACACATTCATATTCACGTTTTCGCTGTTCATGACGCGAGGAATGGCGCGATGGCGACGGCGGCCCCAGCGCCGAAGAGCATCGCCGGGCCGAACGGAAATTCCTTGCGGCGCAAGGCGAGCACTACGACGGCTTGAACGCCGCCGATGACCACGGCCGCGGCGATGGCGACCGCCGCCGTCTGCCATGCCGCCCAGCCGAGCACGAGCCCGAGCAGCCCCGCGAGCTTCACGTCTCCCGGCCCCAGATGCCCTGCGACGCAACCGATCCCGTACACGGCCATGCTCGCGGCGGCGCAGACCACTGCACGCAGCATCGTGTCGGCGTCGCCGGTCGCCAGCACGAACACCCCGACCGCGGGATACGCGGGCAAGACCAGCGCATCCGGGAGCCGCCGGTCGTAGGCGTCGATCCAGCCGGCGGCGATGCCCACCGCGGCGACCATGCCGAGCGCTATCCCGTGCGCCAAATCCTCAGCGCGCCAGGCGATCAGCAGCGCCGCGGCGAAACTCACCCCTGCGATGAGGCGTGGGTCGGGGTGCCGGGCGGTCGCGAGGGCGACGCATCGGCGGAGTCCCGGGCAGACGAGCAGGGCGGCCGTGGCGAGCCCGCGGTTACCGCTTCGCGGCCGTCTTGCGGCCGTTGCCTGCCTTGGCCCTGCGCGCGGCCGCGCCGGTGCCGTTGCCCTCGCCGTTCAGGCCGAGCAGCGGGCGCAGGTACTGGCCGGTGTGGCTCGCACGGATCGCGGCCACTTCCTCGGGCGTGCCGGCGGCCACGAGCGTGCCGCCCTTGTCGCCGCCCTCGGGACCGAGGTCGATGACCCAGTCGGAGCACTTGATCACCTCGAGGTTGTGCTCGATGGTGATCACGGTGTTGCCCTTGTCCACCAGGCCGTCGAGCACGCCGAGGAGCTTGCGAACGTCCTCGAAGTGCAGGCCCGTGGTCGGCTCGTCGAGGATGTACACGGTCTTGCCGGTCGAGCGCTTCTGGAGTTCCGAGGCGAGCTTCACGCGCTGCGCCTCGCCGCCCGAGAGCGTCGGCGCGGGCTGGCCGAGGCGAACGTAGCCGAGGCCGACGTCGTTGAGGGTCTTCAGATGCCGGTGGATCGTCTGGATCGGCTCGAAGAAGTCCGCGGCCTCCTCGATCGGCATGTCGAGCACGTCTGAGATGGTCTTGCCGCGGTAGTGGACCTTGAGCGTGTCGCGGTTGTACCGCGCCCCGCCGCACTCCTCGCACGGCACGTACACGTCCGGCAGGAAGTTCATCTCGATCTTGAGCGTGCCGTCACCGCTGCACGCCTCGCAGCGCCCGCCCTTGACGTTGAAGGAGAAGCGGCCCGGGCCCCAGCCGCGGACCTTCGCCTCGGGGGTGCCCGCGAAGAGCTTGCGGACCTTGTCGAACACGCCGGTGTACGTCGCCGGGTTGGAACGCGGAGTGCGACCGATCGGCGACTGGTCGACGCCCACGACCTTGTCGACCCCGTCGACACCGGTGATGGTGCGGTGCTTGCCCGCGACGACCCTCGCGCCGTTGATCTCGGCGGCGAGGGTGTTGTAGAGGATTTCGTTGACCAGCGTGGACTTGCCGGAGCCCGACACGCCGGTCACCGAGACCATGCAGCCCATCGGGAAGGCCGTGTCGATGCCCTTGAGGTTGTTCTCCCTGGCGCCCTTGACGACCAGTTCGCGGCCGTGGTCGGCCGGGCGGCGCTTGTCGGGCACGGGGATGTGCTTGCGGCCGGAGACGTAATCGCCGGTGATGGAGCCGGGCGCGTCGGTCAACCCGGCGACGGGCCCGGAGTAGATGACGTTGCCGCCGTGCTCGCCGGCGCCGGGACCGATGTCGACGATGTGGTCGGCGACCCGGATGGTGTCCTCGTCGTGCTCGACCACGATGAGCGTGTTCCCGAGGTCGCGCAGGCGTTCGAGGGTGGCGATGAGTCGGTTGTTGTCCCGCTGGTGCAGGCCGATCGAGGGCTCGTCGAGCACGTACAGGACGCCCACGAGCCCCGCGCCGATCTGCGTGGCCAGGCGGATGCGCTGGGCCTCACCGCCCGAGAGGCTCCCGGCGGCGCGCGCCAGATTGAGGTACTCGAGGCCGACGTCCAGCAGGAACTGGAGCCGGGCGGTGACCTCCTTGACGATCGGCGCGGCGATCATCGTGTCGCGATTGGAGAGTTTGAGCGCGTTGAAGAATGTGGAGCAGTCCGCGATCGAGAGCGTGCAGACCTCGTGGATCGACAGGCCCTCGACCGTGACGGCCAGAACCTCGGGCTTGAGCCGGGTGCCTTCACAGGTCGAGCACGGGATCTCCCGCATGAACTGCTCGTACTTCTCGCGGGTCCACTCGGAGTCGGTCTCCATGTGGCGGCGCTCGACCCACGGCACGACCCCTTCGAAGCGGGTCTCGTAGGAGCGGCGCTGGCCGCGCTTGTTGCGGTAGGAGACCTGGAGGGTCTCGCCGTGGCCGTAGAGCACGGCTTTCTGGGCCCGATCGGGCAGGTCGGCCCAGGGTGTGTCGACGTCGAAACCGACCGCCTCGCCGAGGGCGACGATCTGGAACAGGAAGTAATCGCCCATGCCGACCGAGGACCAGGGCGCGAGCGCGCCGTCGCGGATGGTCGCCTCCTGGTCGCGGATGACCAGTTCGGGGTCGACCTCCTTGCGCACGCCGAGGCCGTGGCAGACCGGGCAGGCGCCGAAGGGCGCGTTGAAGGAGAACGTGCGCGGCTCGAGCTCGTCGAGCGAGAGCGCGTGGTCGTTGGGGCAGGCGAGCTTCTCGGAGAAGCGGCGGGTGCGGTTCGGGTCGTCCTCGGGCACGTCCACGAAGTCGAGCACCACGACGCCGTCGGCGAGCGCGAGCGCGGACTCCACGGAGTCGGTGACGCGTTGCGCTGAGGAGGGCTTGACGGCGAGGCGGTCGACGACCACTTCGATGTCGTGCTTCTCCTGCTTCTTGAGCTTCGGCACATCGGTGAGGGCGTAGACCTCGCCGTCGACCCGGGCGCGGGCGTAACCCTGCTGCTGGAGGTCGCCGAAGAGGTCGACGAACTCGCCCTTGCGCCCCCGCACCACCGGGGCGAGCACCTGGAAGCGGGTGCCTTCGGGCATCGCCATGATCTGGTCGGTGATCTGCTGCGGGGACTGGCTGACGATGGGCTCGCCGCACTGCGGGCAGTGCGGGACGCCGACGCGGGCGTACAGGAGCCGCAGGTAGTCGTAGATCTCGGTGATGGTGCCGACGGTGGAGCGCGGGTTGCGCGAGGTCGACTTCTGGTCGATCGAAACTGCCGGGGAGAGCCCTTCGATGAAGTCGACGTCGGGCTTGTCCATCTAACCGAGGAACTGGCGGGCGTAGGCCGAGAGCGATTCGACGTAGCGGCGCTGGCCTTCGGCGAAGATCGTGTCGAAGGCGAGGGAGGACTTGCCCGACCCGGACAGGCCCGTGAAGACGATCAGGGAGTCGCGGGGCAGGTCGAGATCGATGTCCTTGAGGTTGTGCTCGCGCGCGCCGCGCACGACGATGGTGCCGGATGCGTGTCGTTCGGGAGCAGAGTACTGCTTGGTCTCAGACGGAAGGTGCTCGTTGGCCACGGTGGGAATCTAACGTTCGGGTCCGACAGTTCAGGGAGGCCCGCTGTTCGAACACGGACCGCCTCTCGAGGCTACTCCCCCGCTTACTGCGGTTTCCTGTGTCGATGTGACCTTTGACTCACCATGCACGGGCGGGAAAGCGGGCCCGAAGACTCCTTCGGGCCCGTGCTCGATGGCAGGACTTCGGTCTCGCGGGACGAGTCAGTCGAACCGGTACAGGTCGTAGTCGTCCATGATGCCGATGAGCTTGTCGGCGTATTTCGGGTCGGTGGCGTAGCCGGCCTTGTGGATCTCCTTCGCGAAGCGCTTCGGGTCGCCGGCGTGCTTCATCGCCGTGGCGTACCGCGACCAGCTCGCGAGCAGGTCGCCGTGGTCGCGGTAGGAGTCGCCCACGTTCTTGTAGGCGCGGAAGGTGGCGTTCATGTCGAAGCAGCCGCCGATGGGACTGCACTCGAAGGTGGCGTAGTCGCGGCAGCCGATGGCGTGGTCGCCGGGCGAGCCGAAGCACTTCATGCCGAACAGGTTGTGGTCTTCGCGGGCCAGCGCGCTCTTGCCCCAGCCGGTCTCGAGGATGGCCTGCGCGAGGGTCACCGAGGCGGGCACGCCGGTGGCCCGGTCGCTGGCCTGCGCGGCGGCGGCGTGCGAGTTGATGAAGCCCTGGTTGCCGCCGCGCGGGACGGACGGCGCGGCTTGGCCGCACCAGGGCAGCCAGGGTTCCCCGACGCTCCACTTGATGTAGGCGGCCGAGACGTAGCGCTTGTCGCCGACCTTGTACCAGGCGCCGGTGGTGCGGGCGGTGCCGTCGACCTCCTGGCCCCAGACCTGGCATTCGACGCCGACGGCGGCGCCGTTGGCGTAGCCGCCCTGGCGTCCGGAGGCGGAGGTGGCCGCGGCGCGGACGTTGAGTTCGCCGCCCCCCGTGGTCACGCGGGCCTCGGTGGCCGCCTCAGTGGCGGCGGAGCACCACGGGACGGGCTGCGAGGGCGACCAGGAGACGTAGGCGTTGGCGATCCAGCGGTCCTTGCCGATGCGCAGCCAGGTCGAGGAGGTGCGGACGTGGCCGCTGATGTCCTCGCCCCGGGCCTTGCAGTAGACCTCCGGATTGGCGCCTTTGGCGAGCGTGCCGACGATCGCCCGGTCGGTGGCCGGGCCCGACCGCACGTTGAGCGTGCCGCCTTCGGTGGCGATGATCGCACCGGTGATCTTGGCGTAACCGGGGAGCGCGCCGACGAGGATCGCCGCGGCGGCGAGCGCGAGAACCGTTACGAATCGGATGTACATGTTGAATACGCCCATAGCAGGCAGTGTATGGAATGAGGGATATTCCGTCAGTCGAAGTCGGAATGTGAGCAATGCTCCATTGATCGCGGGTACTTCTGGTGTCGGCGATCACCTGGGTTGACGCCAGGTCCGTCTGCCGCTTAGGAGACAATGGTCGTCGTGTCTACACGCTCTGATCTGCGCAACATCGCCATCGTCGCCCACGTCGACCACGGCAAGACCACGCTCGTCGACGCCATGCTGAAGCAGGCCGGCGCCTTCCGCGAGGGCGCCGCCGTCGACGACCGCGTCATGGACTCCGGTGACCTGGAACGCGAGAAGGGCATCACGATCCTCGCGAAGAACACCGCGGTCCACTACACGAACCCGGCCGACGACTCCGCGATGGTCATCAACATCATCGACACGCCCGGCCACGCCGACTTCGGCGGCGAGGTCGAGCGCGGCCTGTCCATGGTGGACGCCGTGGTACTCCTGGTGGACGCCTCCGAGGGCCCGCTCCCGCAGACCCGCTTCGTGCTGCGCAAGGCGCTCACCGCGCGCCTGCCGGTCATCTTGTGCATCAACAAGACCGACCGTCCCGACTCGCGCATCGACGAGGTCGTCAACGAGACCTACGACCTGTTCCTGGACCTGGACGCCGACGAGGACCAGATCGAGTTCCCGATCGTCTACGCCTGCGCCCGCGACGGCGTCGCCTCGTTGAGCAAGCCCAAGGACGGCACCGTCCCCGAGGACTCCGACAGCCTCAAGCCGTTCTTCGACACCATCATCGAGCACGTGCCCGCGCCGACGTTCGACCCCGAGGCGCCGCTCCAGGCCCACGTGACGAACCTCGACGCCGACAACTTCCTCGGCCGCATCGCGCTGTGCCGCGTGGAGCAGGGCGAGCTGCGCAAGGGCCAGACCGTCACGTGGATGAAGCGCGACGGCTCGCACCAGAACGTGCGCATCACCGAGCTGATGATGACCGAGGCGCTCACCCGCAAGCCCGCCGAGATGGCCGGCCCCGGCGACATCTGCGCCATCGCGGGCATCCCGGACATCATGATCGGGGAGACCCTCGCCGACCCCGAGAACCCGATCGCACTGCCGCTCATCACGGTCGACGAGCCCGCCATCTCGATGACCATCGGCACCAACACCTCGCCGCTGGTCGGCAAGGGCGGCAAGGGCCACAAGGTCACCGCGCGCCTCGTCAAGGACCGGCTCGACCGCGAACTGGTCGGCAACGTGTCGCTGCGGGTGCTGCCCACCGAGCGCCCCGACACCTGGGAGGTCCAAGGGCGCGGCGAGCTGGCGCTGGCG
>DATABR010000270.1:0-1805 GCA_036259435.1 Glycomyces sp. | reverse complement strand
CAGAAGCTCTGCGGCCTCGACCTCCGGGCCGGCGGCGGCGACTTCGAGGTGGTCGTCACCGACGTCCAGAACATGTCCGGACTGGTCGCGCGCGGCGACGCCGACGCCTGCCTGTGCCTGCCCGACTTCGCCATCCACGAGCTGTCCGCAGGCGCGATCCGACCGCTCTACGAGGGCAAGGCGGCCGCCCAGCTCTACGCGGAGCACTTCGGGACCGACAAGAGCAACGTCACCCACCCGCAGACCAACGTGTTCGTCGCCCGCAAGGCGTGGGTGGAGAAGAACCCCGAGGAGGCACGCTTCCTGATCGCGCTCTGGGACCGGGGGATCACCGAGTGGCGCGAGCACCGCAACGAGATCATCGCGGCCTACCCGGAGGACTTCGCGGTGCGCACCCCGGAAGAGGCTGCCTTCCTCGAGAACTGGCTCGACACCCACTACGACTGGTTCGCCCCCACCGCCTACCTCGACGAGGAGTGGATCGCCGAGGAGAAGCGGCTCTTCGACCTCATGAAGGAGACCGGCTTCATGGACGAGGACGTCCCCCCGCCGGACTTCACCGTCGTCGAGCCACTCACCACCCCCTGACCGGCCGCCGCGAGGGAGGTGCAGCGTGTCGAAACCGGTGCTCGACAAGCCGCCGACCGCCCCGGCGGTCAGCTGGCAGGAAGGCGAGGCGCTCGCCCGCCGGGCGGCCAGACGACGTAGGTGGCGCAGGCTCGCCCTCCTGGCCGCGGGCTGGGCGGCGATGGTCGCCGTGTGGCAGGCCGCGTCGGCCTACCTGTCCCCGAACGTCCTGCCGACACCCGCCGAGGTCGGCGAGGAGATGTGGGAGATCGTCGAGAGCGGTGACTTCCTCGAGGACTTCCTCGCCAGCGTCAGCAAGACGCTCGCGGGCTTCGGCGTGGCCGCGGCGTTCGGTGCACCCGTCGGGTACCTGATGGGCCGCTACGACTACTGGAGGGCCTTCTTCCACGACGGCGTGACGGTGGCGGGCACGATCCCCGCCCTCGTCTACGCGGTCATGTCGCTCATCATCTTCGGCCTGTCCGACATGGGTCCGATCCTCGCGGTGGCACTGGTCTCCGCGCCCTACATCGCCCTCAACGTGGCCGAGGGCATCCGGGGCACCGACCGGTCACTGGTGAAGATGAGTCAGGCCTTCGGGCGCTCGCCTCGCCAGATCCGCCGCGAGGTGTTCCTCCCGACGATCGTGCCGTTCGTCTTCGCCGCCGTCCGCATGTCGTTCGCGGTGGCCTGGAAGGTCGAGGCGCTCACCGAGGTCTTCGGTGGCAGCAGCGGCGTCGGGTTCCAGATCCGCAGCCAGTACCAGCTGTTCTCGATCAGCGGGGTGCTGGCCTGGATGCTGCTGTTCATCGCCTTCATGCTCGTCATCGAGCGGCTGGTGCTGCGAAAGCTGGAGGACCGGCTACTCGCGTGGCGACCCGACGAGAGAGCGACCCGATGACCGCGCCGGCCACCCGCCGTTCCACCACCGAACGCGAGGACTCGACGCCGCAGTGGCGTCGCGCGCTCACATCCGACACCGCCGCCCGGGTCACGTTCTACGTGGCGTCGCTGCTGTTCTGGATCCTGCTCTCGGTGCTGTTCGAGCGGGTGCCGGGGCCGCTCGAGGTCGTCGCGGCCCTTGCCGAGGAGTTCCGGCGCGAGGAGGTGTTCGGCAACTTCACGGTGACGATGTACCGCTTCGTCGCCGGCGTCGCCCTGGCCACCGCGGTCGGCATCCTCGTCGGCGTGCTGATGGGGCTGTCGCAGCTGACGCGGGCCTTCCTCGAAAGCCCGGT
>DATABR010000269.1:0-3781 GCA_036259435.1 Glycomyces sp. | reverse complement strand
TCACGTCTTCGACGTACTCGACGTCACCGAACCCGCGGATGTCGCCAGCTACCAGCGCCTCGCCCGCGCCGCGATCGAGGACATCCGCTCCCGGGGCAAGCGCCCGGTCCTGGTGGGCGGCTCCGGCCTGTACGTGCAGGCCGCGCTGGACGAGATGGACTTTCCCGGCACGGACCCGGTGATCCGCGCCCGCCTCGAAGCCGAACTCGAGGCCGCAGGCCCGGCCGCGCTGTGGGAGCGCCTGAAGACCCTCGACGCCGCGGCCGCGCAGGCGATCCTGCCCTCGAACGGCCGCCGCGTCGTGCGCGCCCTCGAAGTCGTGGAGCTCACCGGCTCCTTCACCGCGAGCCTGCCCGAACCGAAAGCCCACTACGAGGCGATCCGCATCGGCGTCGACCTGGAGACGGCCGTGCTCGACGAGCGCATCGAGCGCCGCGTGCGCCTGATGTGGGACGCCGGGCTCCTCGGCGAGGTCCGCGCCCTGGAGAAGCAGGGCCTGCGCGAGGGCCGCACCGCCTGGCGAGCCCTGGGATACCAGCAGGTCCTGGCCCATTTCGCGGGGGAGTACGACGAGGACGAGGCCTTCCGCCTCACCGTCCAGGGCACCCGCCGCTTCGTGCGCCGCCAGCGCTCCTGGTTCAAAAGGGACGGCCGCATCGAATGGTTCGATGCGGCCGATCCGGAGCTCGTGACTCAGGCGCTTACGCGCGCGGGTTCGGAGCCGTGGTCTCCTTCGGGTCGGTGACGGCGACCGGCTCGAGGAGCTTGTTGATCTGCTCCATGACCTCGGCCTCGAGCGTGACGCCGACGGCCTTGACGTTCTCCTGGACCTGCTCGGGGCGGGTCGCGCCGATGATCGCCGCGGAGACGTTCGAGTTCTGCAGCACCCACGCGAGGCACAGCTGGGCGATCGTGAGGCCCTGGGCTTCGGCGACCGGACCGAGCTTCTGGACGCGCTCGAGCACGTCGTCGCCCATCCACTGCTCGACGAAGCGGCCGAACTTGGGGTCGGCGCCGCGCGAGCCCGCGGGAGCGGCCTGGCCCGGCGTGTACTTGCCGGTGAGCACGCCGCCGGCCAGCGGGGACCAGACGATCTGGCCGATGCCCAGCTCCTCGGAAGCCGGGACGACCTCGGCCTCGATGACACGCCACAGGGCCGAATACTGCGGCTGGCTGGAGACCAGTTGGATGTTCAGGTCCTGCGCGAGCGCGTGGGCGGCGCGGATCTGCTCGGCGGTCCACTCCGAGACGCCGATGTAATGGGCCTTGCCGGCGCGGACGACGTCCGCGAAGGCCTGCATGGTCTCCTCGAGCGGGGTCTCGACGTCCCAGCGGTGGGCCTGGTACAGCTCCACGCGGTCGGTCTGGAGGCGGCGCAGGGAGTTGTCGATGGACTCCTTGATGTGCTTGGCGGACAGGCCCCGGTCGTTCTTGCCAGGACCCATCGGCCAGTAGACCTTGGTGAAGATCTCCAGCCCGTCGCGTCGCTGGTCCTTCAGCGCGCGCCCGAGGACCTCTTCAGCGGCGCCCTGCGCGTAGACGTCGGCGGTGTCGAAGGTGGTGATGCCCGCGTCGAGGGCGGCGTTCACGCACGCGACGGCGGCGTCTTCCTCCACCTGCCCGCCGTGGGTGATCCAGTTGCCGTAGACCAGTTCGGTGATGACGAGGCCAGAGCGGCCGAGATGACGAAACTCCATGCCCAGAGCGTACCTGCCGAGCGGCTAGCGTCAATGGAACGATCATCACAGATGCGAGCGCACGCCGTTAGACGCGGGCGATGGCAACTTCGACCGACGAACCGCTGACTACAGTGGGCCGTCGTCGATCGAGACGGCCGAATCGAGGCTTCGGAGGGCTTCGGCGCGGTCGGTGCGCAGCGGCACGATCTCGTTGCCGTCCAGGCCGAGCGAGCCCCACGAGTACCCGTCGGAGACGAGGAATCCGGACGGGTGGACCTCGACGCGCTGGTAGCGCGGGGGCACGACGACGCGGCCGGTCTTGTGGACGACGAGCACGCGGCCGCGCTGGGCGGCGACGGCGACGCCGTTGACGAAGCCGGTGACGGTGCGCCCGTCGGCGGTCGGGGTCTCCATGGCGCTGTAGAGCATCGGGACGACGACGGTGCCGGTGCGGTCGATCGCGCCCCAGTCGGCCTGGCATACGACGGCGACGCCGCCGCGGAAGTCCCCGGCCTGGCTGAACGCGGCCTGCACGACCGGCCGTCCATCGTGGCCCATGTAGCCGAAGCGGCCGGTCTGCGGGTCCTGGAACCGTTCGGGCGCGGGGTATCCGGCCCGTTCGGGCCAGCCGCGCGGCGGCGGCCCGAACCCGGCCTTGGCGGCGTGCTCCTCGATGAGCGAGAGGGCGGTTTCGACGATCTGCATGACGAACCCGTGCGGGTTCTGCTCGGAGGCGCGCTGCACGTGGATGAGCGATTCGGTGATGCGGCCCTGGGCGATGCACGAGAGCCCGGCGTAGGCGCGGACCGCGCCGGTGAGCGTGCGCGGCAGCTCCCCGGCCTCGGCGAGCGCGAAGAGCTGGTCGGCATCCTCGTAGCGGCCCCGCACGCGCAAGACTTGGGCGAGGCGGGCGCGGGCGGGGGCCAGGAGCAGGTCGGCGCCGACGGCCTCGGCGTATTTGACGGCGGCCGCGGCGTCCACTTCGGCGCCGTCGAAGTCGCCGAGCACGCGCAGGATCACGGCGCGGACCCCGAGGAGCCGCGACTGGTCGGCCTCGGCGGCGTGCCGGGCGAGCCGGATCGTGGCCTCTTCGCGGATCTGCTGGAGGGCAGCGGTATCGGCGATCGCGTGCCGCATCGTGGCGCGATCGAGTGGGCCGAGGGCGCGGAACAGCCCCGCCCGCAAGTCCGCCGCGACATCCACCACGTTGACTACTTTCCGGGGTCAGAGAGGGCTACGACAGTTCGAGGGTAAGCCATGGGAGACCCGGGAATGACAGCAGAACGATCTCGGGCCTGATCGGACAATTGTGGCGAGCCGGGCGGGGCTGGGCGGCCCCGCCCGCCTACTTGACGATCTTGCCGAGGTCGTCCTCGGTCGCCTTGTAGCTCATGCGCGCCCGCGGGTTGCGCATCGAGCGCGGCATGATGCTCCGCTGGATCGCGTACCAGTACAGGCTGCCCTTGCGCTGCTCGGTCTTGGGGTAGCGCTTGAACACGATGCGCTTCACGCGGCGCGACAGGAGCACCGACTCGAGCACGATGACGGCCGTGAGGGCGATGAGCGCGATGAACAGGTAGCTCTGGACCTGGACCGAGCTGGAAGTGGAGAGGATGAGGATCGCGAAGGCGGCGAACATGTAGTACTGGCCGACCGACCAGCGGGAGTCCACGATGTCGCGCACCAGGAGCCGCTCGGCCCCGCGGTCGCGTGGCAGGTGGTACTTGTCGAAGAGCGGGTCGCCCTTCCACTGGCCCTCGGCGATGCGGGCGCGCTCGGCGCGGAGGTCCGCCTTCGCCTGCTGCTTCTGCTCCTTGGTGAGCGGGCCGCTCTTCTTGAGCGCTTCGCGCTTCTCCTTGGCCGTCATCGGCGGTCTGGCCGGTGGCCTGGCCTTCGACTGGTTGGGCCGCTTGGGCGTGGCCTTCCCCTTCTTGTCGGTGGCGGAGGCCGGCTTCGCCGGTTCCTGGGTGGCAGGGGCTGCCTGTGCGGACTTCTTCGCCACGGACGTTCGGCCTTCCTCAACTTGCTGCGGGCTGCTGCCCGTCAAGCATACCTACGCGGTTTCGGTGCGCTCCGGCTCAGTTACGGCTCGCCGGTGCGCC
>DATABR010000268.1:0-5685 GCA_036259435.1 Glycomyces sp. | reverse complement strand
GGTGGCGTACGTGGAGAACTTGTAGCCCTTGGTGTAGTCGAACTTCTCGACGGCGCGGATGAGGCCGAGGTTGCCTTCCTGGATGAGGTCCAGGAACGCCATGCCGCGGCCGGTGTAGCGCTTGGCGAGCGAGACGACGAGGCGGAGGTTGGCCTCGAGGAGGTGGTCCTTGGCGCGGTCGCCGTCGCGGATGATCCATTCGAGGTCCCGGCGCATCTGCGTGGGGATCTCGTCGCCGCTCTCTCTGAGCTGCTTGAGGCGCTCGACGGCGTACAGGCCGGCTTCGATGCGCTTGGCGAGCTCGACTTCCTGGGCGGCGTTCAGCAGCGGCACTTTGCCGATCTGCTTGAGGTAGGCGCGGACGGAGTCGGCCGAGGCGGTCATCTCGGCGTCTTTGCGGGCCTGCTTGAGTGCCTCCGAGTCCTCCTCGTCCCACTCGAAGCCGTCGCCCTCTTCGTCGTCTTCGTCGTCCTTCTTGGACTTGCCGCGGGTGGCGGCCTTCTTCGCGCTCTTCTTGCGGGCGGCCTTCTTGGCGGGGGCCGCGGCGGCGGCCTCGGCCAGGGC
This sequence comes from Glycomyces sp., assembly GCA_036259435.1. GTDB lineage: Bacteria > Actinomycetota > Actinomycetes > Mycobacteriales > Micromonosporaceae > Glycomyces. The sequence continues at coordinate 5,121 of DATABR010000268.1, read as the reverse complement.
GTCGTCGTCGGCTACGGCGAGGTCGGCCTCGTCGGGCTCCTGGCCCTCCGCGGGCTTCTTCGCGGCCTTCTTGACGGCCTTCTTGGCGACGGCCTTCTTCGCGGTCTTCTTGGCGGCCTTCTTGACCGGGGCTTCCTCGGCGGCCTCGTCGGCTGCGGAGGAAGCGGCGGTCTTCTTGGCGGTCTTCTTCACCGCGGCCTTCTTGGCGGCCTTGGCGGTGGTGGTCCGAGACGAGGTGGCGGTGCGGGCGGCCGGAACGCGCTTGCGGGTGGAGCCTGAACCGTCCACGACCACGGTGACGTCGGCTTCGGCCAGTGCGCGGAGCACCTTTTTGCCTTCGGCGGGGGAGGCCTGCACCGACTCCAGAACCTGGGCGACCGTCGCGGACGTCAGCTGCCCGTTGCTCTCTCGGGCCAGAGCGAGCAACGAGTCGGTCAGGGAATTGACGTCTGTGCCGGTGGGACGTGCGTCAGTCACGAGCAACCTTCCGAGGCAATGGCGGGCACGGCGCAGCCGGGCTCCATAGCGGGTGAGCGTTGGATATTGGGTCGGCAGCCCAGGTCGGCACAACGACCGGGCAGGCGTGAATTGTAGCGCCGAAATTCGCCTGCGGCCCGTCCGTGGTGCCGTTTCGAGCTGTGTTTCCGCTTTTTCAGTGTCAGTGGCGCGGGGTCAGTGTCAGTGCCGCCGGTATGGGGTGTGACGGCGATCTATTCTACCGTGCACGTGCCCTCGGGCGTCTCGCCGAGGCCGCTCTGCGCGAATGACTGCCTCGCGTCCGAAGCCGACCTTACCTCGGCGAAGTCGTCGCCGAGCACCACCGTGATCGGCTCGCCCCAGTCGAGCTGGAATTCCTGGCGGCCCTGATAGAAGTACGCGTACGTGTGCAGCCCGGCGGCGTACTGGTCGGGGCCGAAGAACACCTGCGCGGTGCCGTCGTAGTTCTCGTCGGCGTCGCCGGTGTCCACGACGATGAAGCCGCGATCCTCGAGCTGCGAGGCGGCCTGGTCGGCGAGCCCGGTCTGGTCGGTTCCGTTGAGGACGACCACTTCGATCTCCGAGGGGTCGGGAATGGGCGCGGTCTTGATCTCGATCGCGCCGGGCTCGCAGTTGTCACTGGAGGACAGCTGCGAGTCGTTCCGGATGGCCCAGAGTGTCACCAAGCCTGCTACCAGCGCCAACGCGCACAGAACCACCAAAGCGCGGATACGAGCGATACGCACGGCTGCCTCCCCGAGTCTCCAAAAAGCGCAAACTGATTGCCTGGCACTAAGACGAGCCGACGCCTCGCAATCGTTGCCATGGGAAGGCTATCGTGCGCGGGTCGTCCCCGGGGCCGAGAGGCGGTACACTCGCTGCCCTTGACACGGAAGTGTTTCTCGCCACAATTGGGATGAAAAAGCGAGGGACATCGTGTATAGGAATGGACTGCACGCGGTAAGGTACGCCGCCTGCAGGCATGGAACCGAAACCCGCCAGGAACCCGAGCCGAGCCGCTGTGTCACCCGAACACTCCAGCGGGAACCCGCCGCGCTCGGCTCCGGCGCCACAGACGAGACCAATGGGAGTGGAAAACGATGGCAACCGACTACGACGCCCCGCGCCGCGACAAGGAAGAGAGCGCCGCTTCGCCCGACGGCATCGAAGCCCTTGCGAAGGGCCGCACCGATCAATCGGGGTCGGTGGACGTCGATGAAGCCGAGGTCGCCGAGAACTTTGAACTGCCGGGTGCGGACCTGGGGGACGAGGAGCTGTCGGTCAAGGTTCTGCCGATGCAGGCCGACGAGTTCCGGTGCTCCAGCTGCTTCCTGGTCCACCACCGCAGCCAGTTCGCCAAGGAGAAGAACGGGCAGCCGATCTGCAAGGACTGCGCGTAGTCCCCTACGCCGGCCCCTCGGAAAGCGCACGGCTCGCAGGAACGATCCTGCGGGCCGTCTCGCTTGTCGGGGCCACTAGGTCCCCGCGGGCTGCTTCGCGGCCGTCAGCGCCGCTTTGAGCCGCTCGGGGCGGCGTGAGGAGACGACCCAGTGGGGGGTCGGGTCCTCGGGGTCGTCGAGGACGATCCGCACCCCGCGGTTGATCCAGGGCCGTTGGACCGTGAACGCCAGCGGATGCTGGGCGACGCCGAGCGCGTCGGAGTAGGCGACCGGTTCGAGGACCTGGACGTCGGCGACGGCCGACATCGGGATCTTCGCGTCGTCCACGTGGAGCCACACCTCGCCGTCGGTCTCGACCACGCGAACCTGAAGCCGCCCGAGCCACCATGCGCCGACGACGGGCACGAGCATGATCACGATGCTCGCAGCGATGCGCCACCAGCGCAGGTCGCCGAAGTTGGACAGGGCCCCCGCGAGGACCGCCACGACGATCACGGCCAGCCAACCCGAGAGCGGCAGACCCATGCGCTCGGCGTACCGTTCTCCACTCCTCATATCTGAGACCATATCCCGGTCACGGCGACGCCTACCGGATCCATGCCGGGGCTCACGCGGGAAGCCGGGGCTGAGCCGTAAATTGGCAGAGCGCCGCGCGGCCCGACGGCCGTGCGCGGGTGAGCGAGAGGAACCAACCGAACATGAGCACCGATGGCCCCGTCGCCAATGGTCCTGCAGTGACCGTCGCCATCCGGCGGCTCGACCCCGGCCTGCCGGTCCCCGCCTACGCGCACCCCGGAGACGCCGGCGCGGACCTCTACGCCGCCGAGACCGTGGAACTGGCCCCCGGCCAGCGGGCCCTCGTCGGCACCGGCGTGGCCGTGGCCGTCCCCGAAGGGCACGTGGGCTACACGAACCCGCGCTCGGGGCTGGCCCATCGGCTCGGCGTCACCATCGTGAACGCCCCCGGCACCATCGACTCCGGCTACCGCGGTGAGATCAAGATCAACCTCGTGAACCTCGACCGGGAGCGGACCGCCGTCATCGAGCGCGGGGACCGTGTCGCACAATTGGTTATTCAACCGGTTGTGCGAGCCCGATTCACCGAGGTCGACGACTTCGCGCCGACACCGCGCGGCGCGAGCGGCCACGGGTCCACCGGCGGGCACCGCCGACTTGCAGAGGAGAGCGAACGTGTTTAAACGGCGAAAGTCGAAGAAGCAGCGCCCCGCCGAGGGCGCCGTCCTCGACTCCCTGGCCGAGAGCGGGGAAGCGGTCGAATACGAGGCCACCGACGGCCCCTACGACGCCGCCGACGCTCCTGACGACGACATCCGGCGCATCGATCTGGGAGCGATTCGACTCCCCGTCCCCAAGGGCGTGGGCTTCCAGGCCCAGACCGACGCCAAGGGCAACATCAGTCAGGTCCTGCTGACCACCGGCTCCTCCGCGCTGCAACTGCTCGTGCGCGCCGCCCCGCGCACCGACGGCATCTGGGAGGAGGTCCGCGAGGAGCTCACCGCCCAGGTCACCGGCCAAGGCGGCCAGGTCGAACAGGTCGAGGGCCGCTGGGGCACCGAGCTCATCGCCAAGATCGCCGCCAAGAAGGGCACCAACTCGGTGCGCTTCTGCGGCGTCGACGGCCCGCGCTGGTTCGTGCAGGCCACCTTCCAGGGCCAGCGGGCCCTCGACGAGGCTGCCGCCCCTGAACTCGACGAGGCCCTGCGCAACCTCGTGATCGACCGCGGGACGACCGCCATGCCCGTGCGCGAGCCACTGCCGCTGAAGCTGCCGCCGAAGATGGCCGAAGAGGCCGCCGCGCGCATCGCCCAGCGCAAGGCCGAGGGCGGCGACGGCAGCCGCGCCATCATCGCCGCCGGGGACACCCCCAAGCCGCAGGTCCGCCGCAAGCCCTCCCCGCGCCCCAAGCGGTAGCGCGCCGTTCATGGTTCGCAAGCTTCGCCGAGGACGGGCGAACGTATGACGCGCAAGCCCCGCCAAGAGGGCGCCGGTGGCGAGAAGGTGAAGGGCTGGCTCAAACGCCTGGCCGCGCCCTCGCAGGAGCTGTTCGCCGACGAGATCCGCCGCGCGTCGTTCAGCGATCTCGTCGACGCCGAGACCACGCCGGTCGAGACGTTGGAGCCGCGGCAGCTCGCCGTGGTCGCCGGGCGCCTGCGCACCGTCGTGCTGCGCACCGACGGGCGATCGCCCTCGGTCGAGGCCGAACTGTTCGACGGCACCGGTCAGGTCGCATTGGTCTGGATGGGCCGACGGCGTATCGTGGGCCTGGAGGCCGGGACCAGGCTCGTCGCGCGCGGCCGCGTGGCCCAGTCGAGCGACGGACGCCTCGTGATCTACAACCCGACCTACGAACTGCGCCCCTGAGCGCGGACCAGCCACACGAACTGGAAGGCCCGCATTGAGCACCGAGACGCCGTCCCCGCGACCCGCCGGCACCGAGGCCCGCGAGACCGACGACACCGAGCTCCGCGAACGGGACGGCACTGAGCTCCGCGACAAGGCCGGCGCGGCGCCCCGCCGGGAGGTCGCCGCAGAGGACGAGCTCCCGCCGTTCACCGAGCAGCTCTCCCAGCAGCTCGGCGGCATCAAGGGCGTGGTCGAGGCGGCGGTGCCGATCACCCTCTTCGTGGTCCTCAACCCGCTCCTGCCCGAGCAGATGGGACCGCTCAGCGGCCTGCAGTGGGCGATCGTCATCTCCGGTGCCAGCGCGCTGGGGATCGCCGCGTGGCGCGCGATCCGCAAGGAGCCGGTGCGGCACGCGCTCAACGGCCTCTTCGGCATCGCGCTCGGCGCTTTCCTGGCCTGGCGCTCGACCGACGCGCGCAACTTCTACCTGCCTGGGATCATCCAGGGCAGCATCTACGGGGTCCTGCTCATCGTCTCGGCACTGGTGCGACACCCGATCATCGGCTGGATCTACGCCGTGGTGGCCCAGGGCGGCAAGAAGGAGTGGCGCGAGAACAAGCCGCTCGTCGACGTCCTGAGCCGGATCACGATCCTGTGGGGCATCGTGTTCGTCGTCAAGAACGCGCTGCGCATCTGGTTGTACTACCTCGACGCGGACAACGCACTGGGCCTGGTGACCCTCTTCGGCGGCTGGCCCGTCACGATCGCGTTGACCGCTTTCACGATCTGGGCGGTGCGCCGCCACATGAAGGCCGTCGAGAGCCTGAGCCCGGCCGCGTAGCGGTCGTTTCGAGCAAGGCTCGAAGGCGCGGCGCCGAAG
>DATABR010000267.1:0-1615 GCA_036259435.1 Glycomyces sp. | reverse complement strand
TTTTACAACTGACTTCACTGATCGCCATGGTCGTCCTATGACAGCTATCGACGCCCATTGCTCACCACCACGTGGCGGGAAAGTGCGGTGAAGTTCGCGCAATCGTTGCGTTCGCGGCCGGATCGGACTGCTCCGACCCGGCCGCGAACGCAACGATTGCGCGAACTTCACCGCACTTTCCCGCCACGTGGTGGTGAGCAATGGGCGTCGATAGCTGTCATAGGACGACCATGGCGATCAGTGAAGTCAGTTGTAAAAACACACCCGGCACCACTGACGTCCATAGTTGTACGAGTACAACTACTTAGTTCGCGAACTCCTCCAGGACCGCCACGAGTGTGCGCACCGGTCGGCCCGTCGCGCCCTTGGCGATGTAGCCGTAGCTCGAATCCGAGTCGGCCGGGCCCGCGATGTCGAGGTGCGCCCACGGGATCTCCTCGGGCACGAACTTCGAGAGGAAGATCCCGCCCTGCACCATGTGGCCGTCGCGCTTGAGGCCGGTGGCGCACTGCGACACGTCGGCGATGGGGGAGTCCATGAGATTCACGATGTCCTCGGGGAAGGGCATCGGCCAGCCGTGCTCGCCGGTCTCCTCGCCGAGGCGGCGCAGCCGCTCGGTCTCGGAGTCGGTGCCCATGAGGCCCATGGTGCGTCGGCCCAGGGCGATCGGCTGCCCACCGGTGAGGGTCGCCACGTCGTAGATCGCGTCGGGTTCGTCTTCGACCGCGCGCACGAGCGCGTCGGCGAGCACCAACCGCCCTTCGGCGTCGGTGTTGAGGATTTCGACGGTCGTGCCGCCTCGGATGGTGAGCACATCGGAGGGCCGGTAGGAAGAGCCCGAGACCATGTTCTCGGCCAAAGCCACCGTGCAGGTGACGTTGACGTTCAGGCCCAGTTTCGCGGCGGCGAGGGTGGCGCCGACGACGGCCGCGGCTCCGGCCATGTCGCCCTTCATGTCCCACATGCCCGCGCCGGGCTTGATGTTGACCCCGCCGGTGTCGAAGGTGATGCCCTTGCCGACGAGCGCGACGTGCTTGGCCGCGCCTTCGGGCCGGTAGGAGAGGCGCACGAGCCGCGGTTCGGCGGAGGAGCCGCTGCCGACGGCGAGGACGCCGCCGTAGCCGCCCGCGGAGAGCGCTTCGGCGTCGAGGATCTCGACCTCGACGCCCGCGGCCGCGGCGGCCTGCTCGATCTCGATGGCGAAAGTGGGCGGACGCAGCAGGTTGGCGGGTGTGTCGGCCCAGTCCTTGACGAGCGCGACGCATTCGGCGAGTACGGCGGCCTTGGTGACGGCGGCCTCGTTCGCGCCGTAGACGCGGACCTCGGTCGGGGCGGCGTCGCCGTTGCCCTCGGTCTTGTAGCCCTCGAACTTGTAGGCGCCAAGGCTCGCGCCGACGGCGGTTGACTCGGGGTCGCCTTCGAACGCGATCGCCACGGAGGTCTTGCCGAAGGCGGCGCGCACGGCGGTTCCGGCGGCGCGGCGCAGGGTCTCGTCGTCCAGGTTCTCGGCGTCGCCGAGGCCGACGGCGAGCACGAGTTTCGCGGCCAAGCCGTCGGGGGCGGGCAGCCGGGTGAGCGAGGAGGCCCCTCCGGTGTTGCCGAGCAGCGCGAGCTG
>DATABR010000266.1:0-4501 GCA_036259435.1 Glycomyces sp. | reverse complement strand
GCGCTCGAGCGTGAGGTGGACGTCGCGCAGCGCGACGACCGGCGGGTCGCTGCCGAACGTCCTGCCGATGCCGACGAGATCCACGACCACGGATTCGGGGTCGGGCACCGGGCGCAGCGGTGGCGTGACCCCGCTCCGGTGGCGTGGCCGCCGGAGAGGGCCGGGAGGCTGGCGGCGAGACCTCGCCACACGTTGCGCGACGGGTCGTGGCGTCGCGGCAAGTAAATGGGCTTGGCTGATTTACGTTGGCGTTCTTGGTTTCCGCTGCGTCGCCAGGCCGTCATCGACTCGGTGTGGAACTGGTCGCACAGTTCGAGCTGGTCGCCTTGGCAGATGAGCGCGGCGGTGACGCCGTCGCCGTCATCGACCAGACGGAGCCTGCGAGTCTGCCAGGTGTAGAGGTCGCACAGGCCTTTGGGGGTGCTCTCCGGTTCGCGGGGCTCGGGTGCGGGGCCGTGCGGGTCGCGTTCCCAGACCGGGACGTCGGCTTCGTCGGTCTCGGCTCCGAGCGCCTCCCGGAAGTCATCGGGAATCAGGTTGAGCAGCAAGGTTTCCGCGAGGTTGTCGCCCTCGGGGTAGACCGCGCCGATGCGGCCGAGCGAGCCGGGGCCGATCGGGAAAACCTTGCCTTTATTGGCGCGCGGGTCATCGTCTGCGGCGCCCTTGATGCCCGAGAGGTCGAACGCCTGGCAGTGCACGAGCCACCGGGCGGCCTCGCCGTAGTCCACCCACCCCAGGCCGTCGGCGGCGCGGGTGGCGTACTTGGGATTGCCGGTCGGGACGTCCGCGATGAACGCGGCCAGGCCGGATGCGGTCTTCTTCTTGGTGAGATCCGCGACTTGGTAGAACGGCTTCTCGGGGTGAAGCAGATCGAAGCGGTCCCGGTGTTCGGCAAGGTAATCGGCGATGTCCTCGGCGGGGAGCCGCTTTGCGTCCCATAGCTCCTTCCATTCCTCGCCGTCCGCCGGACCGTCGATCGCCCGGTGGACGATGGCGAGCGCGAGACGCAGGATCGGGAGGCCTTGGGTCGGCAGGTCGCCCGCCAGTCGGGCGTAGTCGGCGGCGTCGTTGAACAGGTGCGTCAGCGAGATGGTGTCTATGGTGCCGTCGTGGCGCTGGGCCAGGATCCAGGGGCGGTCGATGAGGTTGTATTCGGGTGTCACAGTCGTCGTACCCGCAATCCGTCGTTTCGGTCGTAGTCGAGGTGGAATCCGGCGAGCTCGGTGCCTTCGTCAAGATCGATGTCGAGAACGAGTCGGCCTTCGAGGTGGTGGGAGGCCTGCCATGCGACGATCCAGGGAAGACGGTCCTCCAGGACGCCGATGACGTCCATTCCGGACATTTCGGCCGGCAGGCTGAGGGTCGTGGCCGCGATGGCCTTCGCCACTTCGGGTTCGGGGCTGGAGTCGGTGGGAAGCCGAACGCCACCATGGCGTTTGAGCCAGGGCAGTGTCGTGTACTGGTCGCCTTCGCGGGCGATGAGGAGCACTTCGAGGGTGTCGACAGGGATGTCGCGGACCATGGCGCGGCCTTCGGGATTCTCTTCGTCATCAAGGGGAGTGCCGCCGTGGAGCCAGGAGAGGATGGCTTTGCCGGCGGTCTGCGGCGATTGGAGCCGATGTGTCCGGGCCCGGTCGCGTTGACCGGTCCGCTTCTTTTCATCCTCCGCTTGCGCCGCCTCGATGGCGTCGCGCCAGGGCACGGGACCGACATCCATGTTTCCGTATGCGGATTGCACGAGGGGCGAGATGTCACCCGGAAGAGTGAGTCTCCGGTCTTCGGCGAGGAACGGTTCGAGGACGGCGGCCGAGCGCAGCAGCGCCCAGCGGCCGTAGACGAAAACCGAGCCGCGAGCGGGGTCGGGTACCTCGGCGTCCCAGTCGGCGCCGGTCAGGTAGCAGCGCGCCGGGCGGGTGCGTTCGGGGCGGTCGTGGCGGTGGAGCCGCCCCATGCGTTGGAGCACGAGGTCGACCGGGGCCAGATCGGTGGCGAGCACGTCGAAGTCGATGTCGAGGCTCTGCTCGGCGACCTGGCTGGCGACGACGATGTGCTTGGCGGGCCGCTCGTGGCCGTTGCCGGGCGGGCCGAACCGGTCGCGAAGCAGGGCGTCCTTGTCCGCGCGGTCGGGCGCGGCGAACCGGGAATGGGCGACGGTGACCATGTCCTGGCCGAACGCCTCCCGCAGGTGGGCGGCCGTCTCCTGGACGCGGCGAACCGTGTTGCGGATGACGAGGGCGCAGCCGCCTTCGGCCAGTTCGTCTTCGAGGATCGCGGCGAGAGCGGCCGGGTCGTCGGCGAGGGGGCGGACTTCGACGGCAGTGGTACGGCCCGAAGCGGCCATGTCGGTGATCGTCGCGGGCCCGTCGTGGCCGCCGGTGACGACGACCGGGTAGCCGATGTCGCCGAGCAGTTCAGGGTGGAGGTCCGCGGCTCTCGGCCGGGCTGCTCGGCGGCGTCCCGTGCGGGGTTGTGGTCCCTTGCGTCCCTTCTCGTAAGCGGTCATGAGTTCGGCGCGGCGCTGAGCGGGGAGAGTCGCGGAGAGCACGATGACCGGGACGCCGTAGGAACCGAGCCATTCGAGGGCCATGTCGAGGTAGACGCCCATGTAGACGTCGTAGGCGTGGGCTTCGTCGATGACGACGACCTTCCCGGCGAAGCCGAGGTGGCGCATGGAAAGGTGTTTGGATTTCAGGGCCGCGAACAGCAGTTGGTCGATGGTGCCGACGACGAAGCTGTTGAACATGGTCTTCTTGCGGCCGGCCATCCACCAGTGGGCGATGAGCCGAGGGTCCGGCCGCTTCTTGTGCTCGCCCTCGTCTTGGGCGATGGCTTCCGGTTCACCGCGGTGGAAAAGGCGCGTGAATTTGGTATTGAAGTAGGCCTTCGCGTGGGCAAGCGCAATGCTGTGCACGCCGCGGTCGAGGTGTCGGTCAGGGAGCCGGCGGGCCCATTCGAGGGTGCGGGCGAACATGGCGTCGGAGGTCGCCCGGGTGGGGAGCGCGATGTAGCAGCCGCCGGCACCGGATCGGGCGGCGAACACCTCGGCGGCCAGGAGTGCGGCCTCGGTCTTGCCCTCCCCCATAGGGGCTTCGATGATCATCAGGCCCGGTTCGGGAGTCGCCAGGGCGGAAGTCAAGGTAGCGCGTTGGACCGGCCGGAGCCGGTAGCGCTCGGGAAGTCCGAACCGGGCGGTGAGGAGGTCCTCCGCGGGTTCGGGGAGTACGGCGCTCCAGGGCGCGGGAAGGTCGAGTTCCTTGAGCCCGTCCCGCATCCGGTCAGGGTCGAACCGGGTGTCGGTGCGGTAGGGGAAGAGATCGGGGTTGCTGGCGATCCAGTCGGCCATGATGACCAAGCCGGTGAGGATGACTTGGACCGGCTGCGGGAGCTTCACGGTGCTCCAGGCCGGGAGTCTGTCGGTGACTTCGGTGGCGTCGGCGACCCAGTCGAGGAGCGCGAACTGAGTCTGGAGCCAGCGGGGGCCGTCCGCGCCCGACCAGCCAAGCAGGTGCGGGTGATTCCAGGCGGTCTCGTATTGGCGGTCGTCGGGGGGAAGCCCGTGGTGTCCGCCGACGACGATGCTGAACTGCTTGGTGCGGGCGGAGGCCCAGTGGTGGCGCTCGGTGAGCCAGCGGTCGAAGATGATCATGCCCGCGAGTTCGTGGCGTGCGTGGGCCCGGTCGGTGTGGACTTGGGCGCGTGCCGTGAGGCCTTCGGCCTCCATGGCTGGGAAGAGCCACTTCACCTGGATCGCAAAAGCTGGCGTCGCCTTTCCGATGTCGTGCATCCCTGCGAGCCATGTGCAGAGCAAAAGCGCATCGGCCTCGCCGCCGGGAAGCTCGCCAGCGAGCAGTCGGCGCACCGATTCGGGCAGGAAGTGGCGGAAGAGGTGGCGGGCTACGGCCGCCGTATCGGACAGATGCCGGTGCAAGGGCATCCAGGACCGGTCATCGCCGCGGGAGGACTTGCCCCAGCAAGCCAGAGCCGCCAACGGAAGTCGGTCGGCACTCCAGGAAGATTCCAGAACACACCTCACAGATGAACGTTGCTCGAATCCCCCCGGCATGATTAGACCACACCGGACAGTACTTCGGTGATCGCGACGGGTGCGCCCTCTTTAATCCGGCCACCCGAGATTGGCGATGCCAATAAGCACTGAGGGAGCTGCCGAGTTTGCCTCGTTCTGGCGTGGTTCCGGTGCGGCACTGATCGTTCGGGAGGGGTCCCGGGGCGGTGTGGCTACATTTCGGAGCGGGGCGGGCGAAGTAGCCCAACCCCTACATCCACCCCGAAAGGATGCACAGTGGACAGAAAGCGCAAGCGGCTGATCCGCCTCGGTGCGGGCGTCGCCGCGGGATTCGGTGCCGCGGCCATCGCCTGGGCCGGTGTCGCCGCGAACGCGGAGCCGCTCGAACCCAAGGGCGACTTCGAAGCCAAGATCATCGGCGGCGAGGAAGCCGCGGAAGGCCAGTACCCCTGGCTCGTCGCCCTCGGATACGCCGAG
>DATABR010000265.1:0-23038 GCA_036259435.1 Glycomyces sp. | reverse complement strand
CTCGATCTCGATCATCGCGGTCGTCGTCCTCGACCTCAGCGAGTCGCAGATCGGCGTCCTGTACGCGATGGACCAGATCGCGCTGGTCATGTTCGGTCTGCTCGTGGGCGTCTGGGTCGACCGGTTGCGGGACAAGCCGATCATCGTCGTCAGCGAGATCCTCAGGGGGGTGGTGATGTTGAGCGTCCCCGTCGCGTGGGCGCTCGACGCACTGACGGTCTGGCACGTTTTCGCGGCGATGTTCCTGCTCGGTCTGACCTCGGTGTTCTTCGATGTCGCGCAGACGAGCTACGTTCCCAGGCTGATCGACAACCAGCGCCTCGCCGCCGGCAACTCGCGAATCCAGGGGATCAGGTCGGCCTCCGATACGGGCGGGCCCGTGGCCGCCGGGCCGCTGGTCTCGCTGCTGACCGCGCCGGTGGCGATCGTGGTGGCGGTGGTGTCGTTCGCGGTGTCGGCGTTCTCCGTCGCCCGCATCAGGTACCGAGAGGAGGAACCGGAGCAGCCCGAGAAGCCGCACCTCGGATCCGAGATCGTCCAAGGCGTCAAGTTCATCCTCCGCGACTCGATGTTGCGAAGCATCCTGCTCGTGAGCGCCTGGTGCAACCTGTCGATCGGGGCGTTTCAAGCCATGCTCATGGTGTTCCTCATCCGGGAGGCGGGCCAGTCGAGCGAGGTCGCCGGTTTCGTCCTCGCGGGCTCCGGAATCGGCGGCATGCTCGGGGCGATGCTGGTCGGCCGCATCTCGAAGAAGGCCGGCGTCGGTCCGACCGCTATTGCGGCGCTGGCGGTCTCGGGTCCCGGCATGGCGATCGTCGCCGCCTCCGGCCCCGGTTGGGGCGCTGCGGTGGCCTTCGCGGGGCAAGTGGTCTTCGTGGCGGCGATCGTCGTGTTCAACGTGAACGTCATCAGCTACCGCCAAGCCGTGACCCCGGACGACATGCAGGGCCGCGTGGGCGCGACGCAGCGCGTGATCTGCTGGGCGGGGCTCGCGGCCGGATCGATCGTCGGCGGGTTCACCGGCGACCTGCTCAGCGCCCGCACCGCCCTCCTGATCGCGGCCGGGATGCTCTTCGCCGGTTGCCTGCCGCTGCTGCGGACGCCGCTGTGGAAGCTGCGGGAGATTCCGGAGGAGGGCACGGCCCAGGCGGTGCGGTAGCGACCCCGCCGAAGCCCTTGCGGCCGTGGGGAGCACCATCCCCGGCATCCATTCGTGGCTTTCGGCGCGTCATCGGTCCTTCGGCCGATGCCCGGGTCGTTGTCGCACAGTAGATTCCGAAGGATGAAGGAAACCTGGGACCCGAACGCGCCGGGCGTGCTGTGCCTGCCGTCCGGTCGTCTGGTGCGCGGCCGCGGACTCGCGAGGCCCTTGCCGGACGGGCCGACTCCGGATTTCGCCCTCTACCTCTTGGGCAAGGAACCGCCCGCCGTCGACTGGGAGTCCAAGTGGATCCGCTGGCCGGACTTCCGCCTCCCGAGCGACAAGTCCGTTTTCGCCGAGACCCTCCGGGAGGCCTGGGCGCGCGCCGGGACCGAACGCGTGGAGTTCGCCTGCCACGGCGGCCACGGCCGCACCGGCACCGCCCTCGCCTGTCTGGCAGTGCTCGACGGCGTCCCCGCCGAAGAAGCGGTCGCGTTCGTCCGCGAGCACTATGCCGAAAAGGCAGTAGAAACCCCCTGGCAACGCCGCTTCATCACCCGCTTAGCCTTTGCGAACTCGACCGCCGACCGTTCGATCGCGTGTTGTCTCAGCTGGCGCGCAGTGCCGCGATTGCTTCGATCAGACCGGACCTTTCCAGCTGCGCGAGCACGTCGTCGATCGTTTCGGGCGGGTTCTTGCGCGCATCCGCGCTGCAGGCATGCCCATACCCGCTTGGCGTCGAGGTCGACGAGGTCGAGCAGGAACTCGTCCGGACTCCAGGCGTCGACACCCCGGTCGCAACTCTCGGGGCCGAGAGTTGAGATGTGCCGGTAGGCGGTTGCACGGGGGTTGGCATAGGGTGGGGCGCGTACCCCTGATCACCGCGTTTCCCTTGAGGTTCCCGTATGGCGCATCCCGATCCGCAGCGGCGTCGACCTGCCGCGACGCGGCGATGGCTGCCCGTCGCCGTGGTCGTCGCCGCGTTGCTCGTCGTCGGGCTCGCCGCCCAAGGCACGGGGCTGCAATGGCAGGAGGCCCAGCTCCCCGCAACGACCGGGGACGCCGAGACGGCGCCGCCACCGGCCCAGCCGTCCCAGGAGATGCCCACCGTCGCCGGGACCATGGCCGCTGAAGACGACGGTGTCACCCTGCCCCCGTGGGTCACCTGGCTGATCCTCGCCATCCTCATCGGCGTCCCGGTCTTCTTCGTCCTGCTGTTCTTCGCCCGGCGCCTCATCGACTGGCTGCGCGATGCACCGCCTCATAGCGGCATCGCCGACCCCGAGCCCGAATACCTGCACCGCGACTTCACCCTGGTGGAAGAGGCCGTCAACGCCGCGCTCGCGGAGATGGATCTCGGCACCGATCCCCGCGCGGCCATCATGGCCTGCTGGCTGCACTTCGAGCGGGCCTCCGAAGCCGTCGGCATCGAGCGGCTGGACTCCGACACGCCCGCTGATCTCATCCGCAAGCTGCTCGAGCGGCACGACCTCGACGGGGCGTCGCTCGCCCGACTGTCGACGGCCTACCTGCGCGCCCGCTACTCGCCGCATGAGGTCGGCGATGCCGACCGGGACGCGGCCCGCGACGCGCTCATCGCGCTCCAAGCGCAGCTCGGCGTCCGGGCGGCCCGATGAAGGAGTTCTTCGCGCCGTTCGGGCGGCTCAGACTCTGGCCCGCCCTCGGGGCCGTCGCCGGCGCCTGCTGCTTCTGGGTCGTCGCCCTCGTTTCGGGCGTCGACTTCTCGCTGTGGCAGCTCGTGCTGCTCGCCTTGGCGGCCTTGCTCGTCAACTCGGTGGTCAACGGGATGCGCGCCGACGCCGAGCAGGCCCCCGACCTCGTCGTCCGCACCGTCAACGAGCCCAGCTGGCGCCCCTTCAGCGAGGTCAACAGCTGGGAGGACCGCTTCATCTTCGCCGAAGCCAAGCCCGGGCGCTTCGCGGACACGAAGGCGAAACAGCAGCTCGTGGAACTGGCCTCCGAACGGCTCCGGCTGCGCTGCGGGCTCTCCCTCGAACGCCAGCCCGACGAGTGCCGGGCCCTGCTCGGCGAGCGCACCTTCGCGTTCCTCACCCGACCCACCCCCGACTGCCCAACCCCCGCGCAACTCGGCGAACACCTGCAAGCCATCGAGGAGATCTCATGACCGACACCCCGAGCATCAGTCTCGATCAGGTCGCCCATCACGCCGAGGCGGTGCTGAAGTCCGTCCAGTCGGTCATCGTCGGCAAGGACGAGCCGCTGAAACTGGTGCTCGCGGGGATCCTCGCGGGCGGCCACGTCCTCCTCGAAGACCTCCCAGGGCTCGGCAAGACCCTCACGGCCCGCTGCTTCGCCCAGAGCCTCGGGCTCGACTTCCGCAGGCTCCAGTTCACCCCCGACCTGCTGCCCGCCGACGTCACCGGTTCCCTGCTCTACAACCAGAAGAGCGGCGACTTCGTCTACCGCAAAGGCCCCGTCCACACCAACCTGCTGCTCGCAGACGAGATCAACCGGACGCCGCCCAAGACGCAGTCGGCGCTCCTGGAGGCCATGCAGGAACGACAGGTCTCCGTCGAAGGCGAGACCCACCCGCTGCCCGAGCCGTTCACGGTGCTCGCCACCTCGAACCCGGTCGAGTTCGAGGGCACCTACCAGCTGCCCGAAGCGCAACTCGACCGCTTCCTGCTGCGCGTCTCGTTCGGCTACCCCACGCCCGACGAGGAGTGGGAGGTCCTCCAGCGGCGCCTCTCGCGGCGCGCCGAGACCGTCGACCTCGCCCCGGTCATCGACGCCGCCACCCTCGTGGCCATGCAGAAGGCGCTCGAGAACGTCACCGTCGAGGACTCCGTCGGCCGCTACATGGTCGCCATCACCGCCGCCACCCGCGGCCACGCCCAACTCCAGGTCGGCGCCTCGCCCCGCGGGTCACTCGCCCTGCTGTTGGCCTCCCGTGCGCTGGCCGTCCTCTCCGGACGCGACTTCGTGACCCCCGACGACGTCAAGGACGTCGCCGGGGCCGCGCTGGCCCACCGCATCACGCTCAAGCCCGAGCTGTGGATGCGCCGCATCGACCCGGCGGCCGTCGTCCTCGACATCTGCCGCGGCGTCCAGGCCCCGCAGACCGCGCAGTCGCCGAGCTACAGCGCTCAGCCGCAATGACACTCGCCGGTGATCCCGCGCTGAGCCTGCGCACCGACAACGCCCGGCCGCTACGCCGGGACGAGCCCGAGCCGCCCGTCACCTGGCGGCGCACCATGGCCCTGACCAGGGCCGTCGCGCTGACGGCGGTGTGCCTGCTCGTCGCGGTCGCGTTCGGCCGGGTCGATCTGGTGCTCATCAGTGCGCCGTTCGCCATCGGCACCGCGATGCTCTTGCAGCAGCGGCCGACCCGCCCTCCCGAGGCCCGGCTCGTGCCGCTCGACGACGCGACCACCGCCGAAGGCGCCACGGCCGCTTCGAGCCTCGTCGTGGTCAACCCCGAGCAGGTGCCCATCACGACCCTCATCACCGCCGGGGCCGATCCGTGGATCGACCTGCACACCGGCAAAGGCGACTTCGCCGAGCTCATCGCTCCCGGCTCGGGCCGGGACATGATCGTCGCCGGTCGCGCGCGGCGCTGGGGCGGCCACCATCTCGGGCCCGTACACGTCCGCTCGATCGCCTGCGGGGGCCTGCTCGAGACCACGGTCCAGCGCCTGCCGGGCGCGACCGTGTGGGTGCTGCCGGTCCCGGACTGGTTCGACTCGGCCGAGTCGCTGCCGTTCGCCGACGGCGTGACGGGCGTGCACCGCTCCCGGCGTCTCGGCGACTCCGGCGAACTCGCCGAAGTGCGCCTCTACCAGCCCGGCGACCGACTGCGCCGGATCGACTGGCGCACATCGATGCGCAGCCAGGACCTCTACGTCAACGCCACACTGTCCGAACGCGACACCGATGTGACCCTGATCCTCGACCTCCAAGTCGAGGCCGGGGTCTCCGGCGGCCTCGAGGGCAGCGCCTCGATCGCCGACCTCACCGTCCGCGCGGCCGGGGCCGTGGCCTCCCACTACGCGCTCCAAGGCGACCGCGTCGCCTGCGTCGAGTTCGGCGCACGCGGCCGCCGCATGAGAGCGGGAGCCGGCAGGCGGCACGCCGCCGCCACGCTCCGCTGGCTCGCCTCGGTCGACCTGCCCGCCGATCCGCTCCCGCCCTCACCCGAGCTGCTGCGCCGCCAGCTCGGCGGCCAGCGCAGCCTGAACGTGGTGTTCACGCCGCTCTTGACCGACCGCTCGGTCACCCTGGTCGCCTCGCTCGCCCGCGCCGGGCGGCCCGTGCTGTGCGTCGACACCCTCCCGCCGCACGTCGCCCCGCCGATGAGGACACATTGGACGCCCTACGCCGAGCGGCTGTGGCGGCTCTCGCGGGACAACACGGTCATGGAACTGCGCGACCTCGGCGTCGCGGTCGAACCCTGGCAGGGCTCGGCATCACTCGACAACGTGCTCGCCCAACTCAACCGAAGGCGCTACCGATGAGCGACGTCAGGCGCGGCCCGGTCCAGGCCCTCGCCGAGGGCGCCCGCGAGCGGCTCAAGGCCGGCAAGAGCGGCGGCGTCTCCTGGGCCCGGCGCATCGCCCCCGCCTCGGTCCTGCTGCGGCTCACCGTCGCGATGTCGCTGTTCATCGCCGCCGAGCTGGCCGTCCCACCCGATTGGGCCGCCGCCGGGGCCTACGTCGCCGCGGCCGCACTGCTCGCCCTGGCGGCGGCGCTGCTGTCCGGCGGGATCGCGCCGACGATCGCGATCCTGTTCGTCCTCGCCGCGTGGCTGCTCTCTGGCGCCCTCAACGAGGCCGACCCCTCCCTGTGGACCGCCACCGCCCTCGCCTGCCTGCTGTACACGGCCCATGCCACGGCCGCTGTCACCCAGCGCTTCCGAACAACTACCGCAATGGACGGTGAGATCATCCTCACCTGGGGTCGCCACCTGGGGCTCGTCCTGGGGTCGACTGTGGCCCTCGCAGGTACCCTGGCCCTGTTCACCGCGTATTTCACCGGACTCGCCGCAGGTCTGGTCATCGCGGCCGGAATCGTGGCTGCAGTCACCGTGATCTACGTCCTCGCGCGTTCACTACACAAGAACCCCTGAGTAAGGCCAGAATTGAACACGTGAAACGTATAGTCGTGATAGGTGCCGGTCACGTCGGTTTCTACGTTGCCGAACGCTTGAGCAAGCTGTTGAAGGGCGATATCAAGCGCGGTCAAGTTGAACTGATGGTCATCGACCCCAACCAGCACATGACCTACCAGCCGTTCCTGCCCGAGGCGGCTGCTGGCTCCATCTCCCCGCGACACGGTGTTGTGCCGCTCCGACAGGCGCTCAAACTCTGCACCATCCTCACCGGTGCGGTCACCGAGATCAACCACGCCGAGCGCAAGCTCACCGTGCAGCCGTTCGTCGGCCCCACCCGCGAGGTCGAGTACGACGAGGTCATCGTCGCCCCCGGCTCAGTCTCCCGGCCACTGCCCATCCCCGGCCTGGCCGACACGGCCATCGGCATCAAGTCGATGGGCGAGGCCATCTGGCTGCGTAACCACGTGCTCCAGCGCTTCGACATCGCCGCCACCACCGAGGACCCCGAGGTGCGCCGCAAGGCCCTCACCTTCCTCACCGTCGGCGGCGGCTTCGCCGGCGCGGAGACCCTCGGCGAGCTCGAAGACCTCACGGCGAACATCGTCAAGAACTACCCGATGCTCGACGCCTCCGAGATCAAGTGGTACCTCGTCGAGTACGCCAACAAGATCCTCCCCGAGGTCGGCCCCGAGATGGGCGCCTACGCCGCCCGCCAGCTCACCAAGCGCGGCGTGGACATCCGGCTCGGCACCACCTTGAAGTCCTGCGAGGGCGGCCACGTCGTCCTCACCGACGGCGAGGAGTTCGACTCCGACACCATCATCTGGACCGCCGGCGTCATGCCCCACCCGCTCGTCAAGCAGTCCGACCTGCCGATCGGCCCCCGCGGCCACCTCGAGTGCAACACGCGCCTCCAGGTCGCCTCCGGCGTCAAGGCCGGCGAGAACACCATCGGCGAGGTCGTCGAGGGCGCTTGGGGCGCGGGCGACTCCACGCAGGTGCCCGACACCTCGGACTTCCCGATGGACTGGTGCACGCCCTCGGCGCAGCACGCCGTCCGCCAGGCGAAGACCCTCGCCGACAACGTGTACTTCAAGCACGTCGGCCGCGAACTCAAGCCGTACGAGCACAAGTACATCGGCTCGGTCGCCGGCCTCGGTCTGTACAAGGGCGTCGCCAACACCTACGGCTTCAAGGCCAAGGGCCTGCTCGCCTGGCTCATGCACCGCGGCTACCACCTGTCGCGCGTGCCCGGGACCGGCCGCAAGGGCCGTGTCCTCGCAGACTGGATCGTCGGCTTCTTCACCAAGCGCGAAATGGTCCAGCTCGGCGAAATCCAGGCCGGACGCCAGCCGTTCGAAGCCATCGCCGCTGGCACCGACCCCGCTCGGGCGGTCAAATCCGTCGGGTAGTCGTTACAGTTAGAGCACCACGGGTGTCCACCCGTGGTGCTCTCGACTTTTTCGAGGTGGAAAACTGGTGTCCATGAGAGCACGTGTACTCGTCGTTGACGACGACCCGGCACTGGCGGAGATGCTGGGCATCATCCTCCGGACCGAAGGTTTCACCCCCACGTTCGTCACCGACGGGGAGAAGGCGCTCGCCGCGTTCAAGGAGCATCGCCCCGACATCGTCCTGCTCGACCTCATGCTCCCGGGCATGAGCGGCATAGACGTAGCGAAAGCGATCCGCGGCGAATCCGGCGTGCCGATCGTCATGCTCACCGCCAAGTCCGACACCGTCGACATCGTGCTCGGCCTCGAATCGGGCGCCGACGACTACATAGTCAAACCCTTCAAGCCGAAGGAGCTCGTCGCCCGCATCCGCGCCCGCCTGCGCCGCGGCGACGACGTCACGCCCGAGCGCCTCGAGATCGGCAAGCCCGGCCTCCAGGTCCAGATCGATGTGCCCGCCCACCAGGTCACCCTCAACGGCGCCGAAGTCAAGCTCACGCCGCTCGAGTTCGACCTGCTCGTGGCCCTCGCCCGCAAGCCCCGCCAGGTCTTCACCCGCCAGGTCCTGCTCGAGCAGGTCTGGGGCTACCGGCACTCGGCCGACACCCGCCTGGTGAACGTCCACGTCCAGCGCCTGCGCGCCAAGATCGAACCCGATCCCGAGCGCCCCCAGCTCATCCAGACCGTGCGCGGCGTCGGGTACAAGGCCGGACTCGGCTAGTGGACATCCACGTGGATCGCTAGCGGAGACGTTCATTGGCACAGGTTCAGGACCGGCTTCGCAGGGGGCCGGAGTGGCCCGGACGCCTCGGCCGCAGCGTCGCCCGCACGGCCGACCGCGCCTCGCGCCCGCTCATGGCCCGGTTCCGCGCCTCGCTTCAGCTGCGCGTCGTCTCCTCGACCCTGATCGCCTCCACGATCCTCGTCCTCATCTTCAGCTTCGTCGTGGCCGGATCGGTCACCTCCGGTCTGCTCGACGAACGTCAGGACACGGCCGTCGAGGAGATCGAGAACGCCGCCGAGCGCGCCGCCGAGCAGCTGGGCACCTACACCTCCTCCTCCGACACCGCGCTGGCCTCGGCCATGCAGCAGATCGTGAACGAGCTCACCGAGGATCCGGTCTACGCGCCGTACATCATGCTGCGCACCGCCAACGGCGACGTGGCCAAGACGCATCCGGCCTCGGGCGGGCAGACGCCGAGCGAGAATCTCCAGAAGGCGGTCGCGGGCGGCAAGGTCGCGAGCCAGTACGGTGATTTCACCTTCGAGGGTGACGATGAGGCCAAGCCCTACCTCGTAGTCGGCACCTACATCGACCTCAACATCCCTTACGAGCTGTACGCGTTCTACCCGCTCGACTCCCAGCAGGAGGCCATCAGCCTCCTGCGCACCAACCTGGCTCTCGCCGGGGTCGCCCTCGTCCTCCTCCTCGGCGTGATCGCCGCGCTGGTGACGCGCCTGGTCGTCACGCCCGTGCGCGAGGCCGCCCGCACTTCGCAGCGCCTCGCCGCCGGACTCCTCCACGAGCGTATGGAAGTGCGCGGCTCCGACGACCTCGCCCGCCTGGCCGGGTCTTTCAACCTCATGGCCGAGAACCTTCAACGCCAGATCGGCCGGCTCGAGGAGATGTCGATGATGCAGCGGCGCTTCACTTCCGACGTCTCCCACGAATTGCGCACCCCGCTTGCGACCATTCGCATGGCCGCCGATCTGCTCTACGACAACCGCGACGACTTCGACCCGGTCACCAAGCGCTCCACCGAACTCCTCCAGCACGAGATCGACCGGTTCGAGGACCTGCTCCAGGAACTGCTCGAGATCTCTCGCTTCGACTCCGGCTTCGCCTCGCTCGAAGTGGACGCCGTGGACGTGGGCCGCATCGCCGACGACGTCGTGGCGGGCCTGTCCCACCTCGCCGGTGAATGCGGCGTCCAGGTCGCCGTCACCAAGCCCGCCCGGCGCGTCATCGCCGAAGTCGATCCCCGCCGCGTGCAGCGCATCCTGCGCAACCTCGTCTCCAACGCGATCGAGCACGCCGAGAGCCGCCCCGTCGAGATCACCCTCGCCGAGAGCGACACCGCTGTGGCCGTGGCGGTCCGCGACCACGGTGTGGGCCTCAAACCCGGCCACGCCGACCGCGTCTTCGACCGGTTCTGGCGCGCCGACCCCTCCCGCAACCGCAAGACCGGCGGGACCGGCCTGGGCCTCGCGATCAGCCTCGAGGACGCCAAACTGCACGGCGGTACGCTCCAGGCCACCGGCGAACCCGGCGAGGGCACGCTGATCGTGCTCACCCTGCCGCTCCAGTCCGGCAACCGGGTCATCACCTCGCCGATTCCGCTGCGACTCGAAGAGAAGAGGAAGGAGGCCCCGCATGCGACGCAGGACTAGCCTCACCGCCGCGCTCTCCATCGGCACCGCTTTCGCCCTCGCTTCGTGCGGCATCCCGACCGGCAAGGCGCCCGAGGTCATCGACGACGCCCCCACCGACTTCGACTCGTCCTCCGGCGCCGCCCCGGAGACCTTCGCGCCCACCACGGACGCCGAAGAAACCGTCGAGAACTTCCTCAAGGCGGTCTCCGGCGACCCCGCCAGCCGCGATGACCGCCTCAACATCTTCACCGCGAACGGCGACGCGCAGTACTCCGAGCCCGGCGATGGCATCCGCCTCATCGCGGGCCTCGAAGCCGCCGTCCGCGACACCGGCGACCTCGAGACGGCCACGGTCAACGTCACCGGTTCGGTCGTCGGCACCTACCTCCAAGACGGCTTGGTCCGCATGAACCCCACCCCTGCCGAGTACGACGAGACCTTCACCCTCCAGCGCGAAGGCTTCCAGGACAGCTGGCTGATGACCTCGTTGCCGCTGCAAGCCGCGTTGGACTACGACTACTTCCGCGAGGTATACGTCCAGGCCCCGATGTACTTCCAGGCCGGACAAGCCCAACTCCTCGTCCCCGACCTGCGCTGGATCTATCGCGAACTCGAGGTCGAGACCCGTCGGCGGCTCCTTCTCGACTGGCTCATCCTCGGCCCCTCCGACTTCGCCAGCCAGTCCGCGAGCACCGCCATCCCCCCCGGCACCACCACCAAGACCTCGACGGAGGACGGCGTCGTCCAGATCGAACTCTTGCTCGGCACGACCGTAGAAGACGACGACGCCCGCGACGCCATCGCCGCGCAAGTCGCCTGGAGTCTCGGCCTCGACGGCGAGTTCGTGTTGAGCGCCGACGGTGCCACGCTCGCCGAAGGCACCCTCACGGACTGGCGCCGATGGAACGCCATCCCCGAGGCACTTCCCGAGACCGCCTACTTCATCGCCGACGACACCGTGTGGGAGTACGCGGGGGACCAGCAGGTCACCCAGACCTCCCCCGACCATTCCTGGGTCGGCTTCAGCGCGGACGGCCTCCAGCAAGTCGCGGTCGGACCCGGCGACCGGATCGCCGCGATCACGACCGGTCCGGACGGCGAGGTCCTCCAGACCGGCACTTCCGCAGCTGTGATGCGCGCCGTCACCGGCCTCAGCGGGAACCTCACCGACCCGCAGTGGCTCGACGACGACACCGTCATCGTCGTCGACGGCGGCGTGCCGACCGCGGTGATGCCCGAGCCGGCGGGGACGCAGGCCCTCGCCGCGGCGGGGGACCAGGTGACCGCGATGGCACTCGCCGCGGACGGCAGGCGCCTGGCCTACGTCCAGGACGGACTCGCGTGGGTGGCTCCGCTGGGATTGGACACGGACGGCAACATCTCGGTCGGCGAGCCGCGGCAGCTCGGCCTGGGCATCGAGAACGCGACGGATGTGGCCTGGAGTTCGGAGAACTCCCTGTGGGTGGTCGGGGACCGGAACGACGACCAGCTTTTCCGCGTGGCGATCGACAATTCGCGGATCGAGCCGCAGAAGGGGACCGGGGCGTTCCCGCAGATTTCGCAGATCGCGGCCAATCCGGCCGACCCGGTGGAGTCGAACTCCGACCGCGGCGAGCCGGTGATCATCGTGGCGAACTCGACGCTGTACCGGCTCTTCACGGACGGCCCGGACGAGGTGCGCAACGGCGATGAGCCGGTGGCGGGCACGGCCCCATTCACGGTGCTGCAGTAGGGGAGCAGCCGAAAGGCCCGGAGTGGATGCTCCGGGCCTTCATGGCCTGCTGTGGCTCAGGCTTCGACGGTGCCGCGCTTCCTGCGCACCGCCCGGCGCCCTCGCCGACTCACGCGTCGACGGTGAAGCCAACCGACCGCACGTTGGTCGCCGCGACCTCGACGTAAGCGATCTTCTCGACGGGGATGTACACCTGCCGGCCCTTGTCGTCCTCGAGGTGCAGGACCCCACCGTTCGTGACGGCCTGCTCGATCGTCTCGGACAGGTCCTTCGGCGACAGCTTGCTCTCCAACACCAGTTCGCGTGGGGCGTACTGGACACCGATCTTGACCTCCACGGGCCCTCCTCAATCGAAATACTCTGACGTCTAGACGGATGCAAGACTACTCGTGGCGACCACCCGGGTCCGCCACCGCGCAGTGCGCCGAGAGCGAACGGCCCGCAGACGCGACCGTGGCCGGTCTCACGCCCACATGAACATTGCGGTTCTCAGCAGTGCTTGCTCCGTGCAGGCCCCGGGCCTTGATACCCGTGCTCGCCTCCACGCAGGCACTGCGCCTTGCGACCCGTGCTCGGCTTCGCCTTCGCGCGGACTGGGCGTCCTCTTACCCGTGCTCGGCTTCGCCTTCGCGCGGGAAATGCGAGATGCCCCGCCAAGCGAGGGCGCTCATGAGCTGCACGGCCTCGTCCTTCGGGATGGCGCGGCCCGAGGCGATCCACTTCCGCGCCGCGATCTCGGCGATGCCCAGCAGGCCCGTGGCGAGCAGTTCGGCGCGGGCCTTGTCGACGTGTGTGTCGGCCATGATCGTGTCGGCCATCGCCGCCACGCAATCGGCCTCCATCTTGAGCACCCGCTCGGAGACCTCGGGGTCGTTGCGCTGGTCGGATTCGAAGACCAGCCGGAACGCCTCGCCCTGAGCGTCGACGAACTCGAAGTAGGCCCGCATGGCGCGGTTGACCCGCTCCTTGTTGTCCTCAGTGGAGGACAAGGCGTCGCGCACCTGCCCGACCAGTTCGGCGGCCCGCCCGTCGAGCAGTGCCAGGTACAGCTCCAGCTTCGACGTGAAATGCTGGTACAGCACGGGTTTCGAGACTCCGGCGTTCTCGGCGATGTCGTCCATCGAGGTGCTGTGGTAGCCCTTGGAGACGAAGACGTCCTGGGCGGCCCGCAGCAGCTGAGCACGGCGTTCGCTTCTGGGCAGTCGAATCCGGCCTTCACCAGCGCTGTTCACTCCGGCACCTCTCCTCGGCACATGTCGCCCATCCGTCAGTCCCCGCTCTTGCGACCTGAACGAAGTTTACGGAAACCTGAATACAGTCTCCCAGCGTACGGGGACGACAAACGCGGGTTCGAGTCACTGGCCGCGCCACGGTACCTTGAGGGCGGGAATATGAAGGAGTTGTCTAGTGGTGTATGACCAGAACCGTCCGGATGAGCCGCAGCGTCCGAGCGGGGAGGACCGGCCGGCCCGCAGGCGCATCGGCAGGTCGTGGGGCCCGCCCTCCGACGAGGCTCCGGAGGCCTCGGAAGAGGTCCGGCAGGGGATGGGGCAGGCGTCCGAGCAGTACCGGTTCGACCCGGACCGGGGACGCCGCCACCGCTACAGCGAAGACCCCACCGGCCAGGTCCCGAATGTGCCGGTCGAGATCGCCGAGACCGGCCCGATGGTCCCCGCCACCCGCCGCGCCACCTCGGGCGAGCAGTTCGAGCCGATTCCTCCCGCACCGCAGCATTCCCAAGGCCCCCAGGGTTTCCAGACTGACCAGTCGCAGCAGTCGCAGTTCGCGCCGCCAGGTGTGAACCAGGAGTATGGTGCGCCGCCAGGTGTCAACCACGAATACAGTGCGCCGCCGAGTGCGAACCAGGAGCATGGTGCGGCGCCGGGCGCGAACCATGAGTTCAATGGTCCGCCGAGCTCCAACGGCGAGTACGCCGCGCCGCAGCAGCACCCCGGCTACAGCGCCCCTCCGATGCCGGGCGACTACGCGCCCCCGCAGCAGCACCAGAACCAGGGCGCGCCCCAGCCGAACCAGGAATTTGCGCCCCCTGGTGGCAATCAGGAGTACTACGCGCCTCCTGCCTCGAACCAGGAGTACGACCAGCAGCACGGCCCGAGTCAGGAGCAAGGCGGCCAGGCCCAAGACCCGAACGCGGCCGCGCAGCAGTACTTCAGCGCCCCGCGCCAGGCCATGCAGAGCGCGCCGCCGGCCAACTCTCAGTTCGCGCCCCCCGGTGCGAACCATCAGCATGGTGCGCCTCTGGTTGACAACCAGCAGTACAGCGCGCCTCCCGCCCAAAACCAGGAATACAGTGCGCCCCCGACCCCGCACCAGGAGTACAGCGCACCTCTCGCTCCCAACCAAGAGTTCAGCGCGCCGCCCGCGCAGCACCAGGAGTACAGTGCGCCTCCCGCCTCGAACCAGGAGCGGAACGCGCAACGGGCCGCGGAACAAAGGCACAGCGCTCCTGCCGTGAACCAAGAGCCCGCCGCACCGCAGCCTGGCGCACAACCGGCCCCGGAGCCCAGCGCGCCTGCCGCTCCCGCCGACCAACTGGAGACCCCGGCTCCCGCCCCGGCGCAGGAGCGCCCGCAAGCCGACCAGACCCCCGCCGTGTCGCAGCAGCACACCGGCCCCATCGCGGCCCCGCCGCCCGCGCCGCTGCGCCAGCCCTCGGCGGCGGAGCAGCAGACCGACCAGTTCCCGGTCGTCCAGGCGCAGCCGCCGGTCACCGAGGTCTCGCCCGCGGCCGTCCCCAGCCCGCCCGTCACCGAGCAGGCCCCGCTGCGCACGCCTCCGACGAACCGCTCGCCGATCGCCGAGCCCACCCCGCCCGCGACCGTAGAGAAAGACGTGAACGACCCCGAATCCGTGCGCCTCGTCGACGCCGTGCGCCAAGTCCCCGGCGTGCGCGACGCCTTCCACGTGACCGCCCCCGACGGTGCCTCCAGCCTGCGCCTCGAACTCGAGGACGGCGTCGACCCCGACGAGGTCCACGCGGTCGTCTCGGCCGTCGTCAACGAGCAGCGCGCCGTCGAGCCCGGACCCCAGTCCTCCGACGAGCCCGGCGACGAGATCCACGGCCAGGTCGAATCGCCCTCCGCGGAAGTCGAGGTCGCCAAGATCGGCCCGGTCGAACTGCGGCGCGTCGACATCGAATCCGCCGGACTCGAAGCCGAAGTCAGCGTCACGCTCGTCCTCGGCGCAGAGGAGTCCACCGGCAAGGTCGCCGTCCCGCCGATCGACTGGCACATCCAGCACGCCGCCGCCGCGGCCACCGTCGAGGCGCTGCGCCCGAGGCTCGGCGCGAGCGACGTGCGCGTGGAGGTCGAGCACGCCTCGATCGTCCCCACTGGACCGGTGAAGACCGCCGTCGTCGTCATCCTCTGGCTCGACGGCCGCTCCGTGCGCCGACTCTCGGGCGCCACCGTGGTGACCGCGGAGCGCTCGCGCGCAGTGGTTTCGGCTACGTTGGGTGCGCTGGCCGGCGAAGTGTCACAATAGGTCCTATGAAACGGGCACGGCTGGCGGAGGCGGACGGGGTTCGCAATCCGATCCGCCCGCACCCGCCGTGGCCCGGCATCGAGCACCAGCTCAGCCGTCGCAGGCTCTTCATCCGGCACACGCCGCCGACTGCCGCGGGCGCCGAGCCCGCGGTCTTCGTGCACGGCCTCGGCGGCTCGGCCCAGAACTGGACCGACCTCGCCGACGCGATGTCCGACCACCTCGCGGTCGACGCGATCGACCTGCCGGGCTTCGGCCACTCGGCCCCGGCGCCTCGTGTCACCATTCCGCTGCTCGCGCGGGACGTCGCGGCCTGGATCATCGAGTCCGGCCGCGGCCCCGTCCACCTCGCGGGCCACTCCCTCGGCGGGGCCGTCTCGGTCTACCTCGCCGCGACACGCCCGGGGTTGGTCCGCACGCTCACGCTCATCTCGCCCGCAATGCCGTTCGGGAACCCGCGCCGCTCGCACCAGTCGCGCTACCTGCCGATGCTCGCGGTCCCGAACATCGCCCGACTCACCGACCGGATCATGCGCGGCCGCACCCCCGAGCAGGTCGTGGAGGACATCTTCCTCGGCACCTGGGCCGACCCCGGGCTCATCCACCCGCAGCGCCGCCGCGAGGCGATCGCCGAGGCGCGCCGCCGCCTCGCCGTCCCCTGGAACTCGAGCGTCTACATCCAGACCTACCGGGGCCTCATGGCCTCCTTCTTCCAGGCCTTCGTGCCCGGCACGCACTCGCTGTGGCGGCTCGCCAAGGAGATCGAGTGCCCCACGCTCGTGGTGTGGGGCAAGCAGGACAGAGTGATCGACGTCCGCCAGGCCCCGCCCACGGCGCTCGCCATTCCCGACTCGCGGCTGCTCATCCTCGACCAGACCGGCCACGTGGCGATGATGGAACGTCCGCAGGCGGTGGCGCGCGGGATGGCCGCGATGCTCGATGAAGCCCGCAATGCCGCCATCGATCCGGAGAGCGACGCGTTGTCGGTAATGTGAAGACGAACCGGGCCACACGAACCGCCCGGGTCAACCCTTCGGGCCCCCGTCTGACTTAGACTCGCCGGTGTGACTAAAGGACGGCTGGTTCGCAATCGCATCCGCAGGGTCCGCCGGCGGCGGCGCAACGTATTCTTCGCCGTGCTCACCCTCATGGCGGGTGCCGGGCTGTACTTCGCCCTCGGCGCCGCCGGAGACGAGACGCCGCAGGCGCTGAACGAAGACGAGCAGGTCGAATCGACCACCGTCGCCGGTTCGTCCCCTTCGGAGACAGCTTCGACCTCGCCGTCGCCCGAGGTCGAGACGCAGGCGGCGCCGCCGCTGTACTTCTCCGGTACCGGCACCTGGGAGTACGCCGAGCCCGCGACCACCGGCGTCGTCGGCGCCGCGGGCACGCTCATGCGGTACAACGTGGCCGTGGAGAACGGCATCGAACTCGACGTGAACGAGTTCGGCGCGTTCGTCAACGCGACTCTCGCGGACCCGCGGTCGTGGACCGCGAGCGGCGGCTGGCGCTTCGAGCAGGTCGGCCAGGGCGGCAGCGCCGACTTCACCGTCTACCTCGCCAGCCCCGAGCAGCGCGCGATCCTGTGCGGCTCCCAGAACACGACGGTCTCGTGCCGCAACGGCGACAACGTCGTCATCAACTCGGCCCGCTGGATCACCGGCGTCGAGCACTGGGACGGCCCGCTCGACACCTACCGCCAGTACGCCGTGAACCACGAAGTGGGCCACCGGCTCGGCCACGGCCACGAGGTCTGCCCCGGCGACGGCGAGCTCTCGCCGGTGATGGCCCAGCAGACCTATCAGCTCGCCGGCTGCGTCGGCAACGCCTGGCCCTACCCGGACGGATCGACCTACGTGTCGGGCCCGGCGGGGGACTACGGCGGCCCGGATCTCCCGCCCGACGACTTCATCGACCGCTGACCGTCCCGGCCGTCCGTGCCGTACCTGTTCCACTCAATGAGACGATCCGTCCCACCCGGGTGAAGAACCGCACATCGGGCCGCCGAGTGGAATATCCACCCCGTGGACATGCATTATTGAACATATGAGTTTGCCGCCGCTGGTCGAACCAGCCTCCGAGCTGTCGGTCGACGAGGTGCGCCGCTATTCGCGCCACCTCATCATCCCCGACGTCGCCATGGACGGTCAGAAACGACTCAAGAACGCCAAGGTGCTCTGTGTGGGCGCGGGCGGCCTCGGGTCCCCCGCGCTGATGTACCTGGCCGCGGCCGGGGTCGGCACCATCGGCATCGCCGAGTTCGACACCGTCGACGAGTCCAACCTCCAGCGCCAGATCATCCACGGCCAGTCCGACATCGGCCGCCCCAAGGCCGAGTCCGCCGCCGCCTCGATCCGCGAGATCAACCCGTACGTCGAGGTCGTCATCCACAACACGGTGCTCGACAACGACAACGTGTTCGAGATCTTCGAGCCCTACGACCTCATCGTCGACGGCACCGACAACTTCGCCACCCGCTACATGGTGAACGACGCCGCGGTGCTCTCGGGCAAGCCGTACGTGTGGGGTTCGATCTTCCGCTTCGACGGCCAGGCCAGCGTGTTCTGGGCCGAGCAGGGTCCGTGCTACCGCTGCCTCTACCCCGAGCCCCCGCCGCCCGGCATGGTCCCGAGCTGCGCCGAAGGCGGCGTTCTCGGCGTCCTGTGCGCCTCGATCGGCGCGATCCAGACCACCGAGGCGATCAAGCTGCTCACCGGCATCGGCGAGCCGCTCGTCGGCTCGCTCATGGTCTACGACGCGCTTGAGATGAGCTACCGCAAGATCAAGGTCCGCAAGGACCCGAGTTGCGCGGTCTGCGGCCCGAACGCCACCATCACAGAGCTCATCGACTACGAGGAGTTCTGCGGCTCGGTCACTGACGAAGCAATGGAGGCTGTCATCGGTTCCACCATCACCGCACGCGAGCTGGAAGCCTGGATCAAGGAAGGCCGCGACATCGACCTCATCGACGTGCGCGAGCCCGCCGAATACGAGATCGTGCGCATCCCCGGATCGCGGCTGATTCCCAAGGGCGACATCGTCTCCGGTGCCGCGCTGAGCGAGCTGCCGACCGAGAGGCAGGCCGTGTTCTACTGCAAGGCGGGCGTGCGCTCGGCCGAGGCGCTGGCCGCGGCGAAGGCCGCCGGGCTGAAGAACGCCGTCCACGTCCAAGGCGGCGTGCTCGGCTGGATCAACCAGGTAGACCCGAGCCTGCCGACGTACTAGTACAAGCTGAATAAAGGGGCGTACGGCTACTGGCCGTACGCCCCTTGTCGCGGTTCGGGTTACTTCGGTAAGTTATGAGATTTCGGACATGCCTTGTTCACCGAATTCCGATCCTGGGGCATTGACTCTCGCTTGACCGGTTCCGTGGCCTCACAACGTTGATCCGCAACAGCGAATCACGCTCCGGCGGCGTCATCGAGGAGCAGGCCTGGGGCATCTCGGCCGCGGCAGCGAAAAGCGGCCCGGGCCTTTCGGTCGGGCCGCTTCGTATCGCTTGTCTAGTAGCGGTAGTGGTCCGCCTTGTACGGACCTTCGACCTGCACGCCGATGTAGTCGGCCTGCTTCTTCGACAGGGCCGTCAGCTTGACGCCGAGCGCGTCGAGGTGGAGGCGCGCCACTTCCTCGTCGAGCTGCTTGGGCAGCGTGTAGACGCCGATCGGGTACTGCTCCAGCTTGGTGGGCAGCTCCATCTGGGCCAGCACCTGGTTGGTGAAGCTGTTGCTCATCACGAAGCTCGGGTGCCCGGTCGCGTTGCCCAGGTTCAAAAGGCGCCCTTCGCTGAGCACGATGATGGAGTGCCCGTCAGCGCTGTGCCCTTCGGTTCCCTCCGCACGCTTCGGACCGTGCCCTTCGGTTCCCTCCGCACGCTTCGGGAACTGCCACTCGTGGACCTGCGGCTTGACTTCGAGCTTCCTGATGCCCGGCTCGGCGGCGAGGCCGGCCATGTCGATCTCGTTGTCGAAGTGGCCGATGTTGCCGACGATGGCCTGGTGCTTCATCCGTCGCATGTGGTTGACCGAGATGATGTCGCGGTTGCCGGTGCAGGTGATGAAGATGTCGGCGTATTCGACCGCGTCATCGAGGGTGAGGACCTGGTAGCCGTCCATCGCCGCCTGGAGCGCGCAGATCGGGTCGATCTCGGTGATGATCACCCGGGCGCCCTGGGCGCGCATCGCCTCGGCGGAGCCCTTGCCGACGTCGCCGTAGCCGCAGATGACGACGGTCTTGCCGCCGATGAGCACATCGGTGGCGCGGTTGATGCCGTCGGGTAGCGAGTGGCGGCAGCCGTACTTGTTGTCGAACTTGGACTTGGTGACCGAGTCGTTCACGTTGATCGCCGGGAACGGCAGGCGGCTCTCACGCTCGAGCTCGTACAGGCGGTGCACGCCCGTGGTGGTCTCCTCGGTGACGCCGATGATCGCCTCGGCCTTGCGGGTGAAGCGGGTCGGGTCCTCCTTGAGGGAGCGGGCCAGGACCGCGAGCACCACGGCCTCCTCCTCGCTCTCGGCGGCGTCGACGCCGGGCACGGCTCCGGCGGCCTCGTACTTGGCGCCGTTGACCACGAGCATCGTGGCGTCGCCGCCGTCGTCGAGGATCAGGTTCGGCTCCTCGGGTCCCCAGTCGAGGGCGCGCTCGGTGCACCACCAGTACTCCTCAAGGGTCTCGCCCTTCCAGGCGAACACCGGGACGCCCTGCGGCGCTTCGGGAGTGCCCTGGCCGACCGCGATCGCGGCGGCGGCGTGGTCCTGGGTGGAGAAGATGTTGCACGAGGCCCAGCGGACGCGCGCGCCGAGCGCGGTGAGCGTCTCGATGAGGACGGCGGTCTGGATCGTCATGTGTAGGGACCCGGTGATGCGGGCACCCTCCAGAGGACGGGACGCCCCGTACCGCTCGCGCAGGGCCATGAGGCCCGGCATCTCGTGTTCGGCCAGGCGGATCTCGTGGCGGCCGTAGTCGGCCAGCTTGAGGTCGGCAACCTTGTAGTCGTCGGCTCGCAGCGTGTTCGTCATGGGTGAAATGCTACGCGCCGGGCCCTAAAGACCTGAAGAACGCCGCCAGTGGCGGCAGCCACGCGAAGGCACGGGTTGTTGCCACGTGATAGTACTGAGGCGGGCGACACGGAAAAATTTTTCCAACAACGCGTGTTTCTGCTTGACAGTGCTGAGTCTGTGGGTAATATTGCAGATACGCAGCGTCACGGAGATGCGGAGGTCCACCGGGCCTCGAACCATCGCCAGTGGCGCCGGGGAATACCAAACCGGGGGGAGTGCCCGGCAGTCTGGGGTGGCTGCCGGGCACATTTTTGTGTCCGCTCGATTATTCGTTTGCACTCGCTCCCGGAATGCGAGACGGTACGGGAACCATGAGCGACATCGAGATTCATCCGATCGATCCCCTCGACACTGACCTCGTCAGGGCCTGGATCGACATGCAGAACGCCGTCTTCACGCACGATCGGCCCGGCGACGCGCTGTACAGCCCCGCACATCAGCGCCTCCGGCTGCTCCTCCATCCCTCCGCCGTCGATGTGGAGCGCTACGTCGCCCGTAGCGACGGCCAGGTCGTCGGAGGCGTCGAGATGGTGCTCTTCCTCAAGGACAACCAGCACCTCGCGAGCCTCGAACTCGAAGTCCACCCGGAGCACCGCCGCAAGGGCGTCGGCTCCCGCCTGCTCGAGTTCGTCGAGCAGCGTGTCACCGAACTCGGCCGCGACACGATCCTCGCCGGCGTCGCCGACTCCGTCGAGGGCGCGCCCGCGTTCGACCACGCGGGGCAGGCCTTCGCGAAGGCCCGCGGCTATGCCGTGGTGGACAACGAGATCCACCGCCGCAACGACCTCTTCGCCGTCGAGGACGACGACCTCGCGCGGCTCTACGCCGACGCCTGGCAGAAGGCCGCCGGCTACGAGCTCATCCAGTGGGTCGGCCGCGCCCCCGACGACATCGTCGAAGGCATCGCCACCATGCGCGAGCGCATGTACACCGACCCGCCGATGGGCGAGGACCTCGACATCCGCCCGGCGGTATTCGACGTCGAGCGGGTCCGTGACGAAGAGCGCGTGCGCGCCGACCGGGGAGAGCTCCAGCTCGCGGCAGCCGTCCGCCACGTCGAGTCCGGCGAGGTCGCCGGGCTCACCGACCTCCTCATCTGGCCCGGCCAGGAGGAGCACGCGGGACAGAACGACACGATCGTCGAGGAGAGCCACCGCGGCCACCGCCTCGGCACCATCCTCAAGATCGCCAACCAGCGCCTCCTGCGCGAGTACCGGCCGAAGCTCCGGTACGTGCACACCTGGAACGCCGAGGTCAACGCCCACATGATCGCCATCAACGAGGCCGTCGGCTACCGGCCCCTGTGCCGCGACATCGACGTGCAGAAGAAGCTCGCCTGAGCAAGAAGTTCCCGCGTTGCACAACGGGAACCGGCCCGGCCGCTCAGCGGCGGGGCCGGTCTTCGCTTCGGTTCGTCGCGCGTCCTTAGGCCGTCGCGATGAACAGCTCGCCCTCGCCCGAGGCCGTGATCGGCCCGGCGGTGCCGGCCGAGAACGCCGCGCGGCCCCGGGACAGCGCCACCTCGCCACGGTCGTCCGCGACGGTGACATTCCCGCCGGTGCTCAAGCAGATCCGCGGGCCCTCGACCTCGATCCGCAGCGGCTCGCCGGTGAGTTCGACGCGGCGCAGCGCGAAGTCGTCGATCGGGACCGGCCACGAGCGCACCGGCCCGGCGTCCTCGATGATCGCCCGCGGCTCGTCCATCGCGCGGAAGTCCAAGACCCGCAGCAGCTCCGGCACGTCCACGCGCTTGTTGGTCAGGCCGCCGCGCAGCACGTTGTCGCTCGCGGCCATGATCTCCACGCCGAAGCCCTTGAGGTAGGCGTGCAGATTCCCCGCGGGCATGTAGACGCCCTCGCCGGGCTGGAGCGTGATGTGGTTGAGCAGCAGACTCACCAGCACACCCGGATCATCGGGGTAGGAGCGGGCCAGGTTCACCAGGTCCACCGCGTCGTCGGTGTCGAGCTCGGCGGCGGCCTTCGCGGCGTCGTCGATGATCCCTCGGCACTCCTCGCGGCCCAGCCCCAGCAGCTCGGGTACGGCCCGGCGCAGCCCGGCCTTCGGGTCGCGCAGCGTGCGCGCCAGCGATTCGAGCCCGGGCACGCCCAGCGACTCAACGTCGGCGGCCGCCTCGAGCGGGTCGCGGAAGCCGCACATCGCGCGAAACTCGGTGAGCGCCACCAGCAGTTCAGGCTTGTGATTGTCGTCCACATAGTTGCGGTAGGCCGCGTCGATGCCGATGCGCAGCTCCCGCTGGTGGCCCGAATGGGCCTGCCGCGAGTTCGGGTGCGCCTGGAGCGACAGCGGCTTGTCGGCGGCCAGCAGCTTCAACAGGAACGGCAGCTTCGGCCCGAAGCGCTCGACGACGCGCTCGCCGAGCATCTCGGCCGGGGCCGAGGCGATCGCGTCGTCCAGGGGGCGGCCGTCGTGCAGCGTCGAGGGCGCGCTGTGATGAGCCCCGAACCACTCCTCGGCCTCGGGAAGGTCGGCCGGGACCTCCCGGCCCTGCAGCTGGGCCAGATCGGTCTGCGATCCCCACGCGTAGTTGCGGATGACGCCGTAGAGCCCCTGCACCGCCCCTCCTCACTGTTCGGGTTGAAGGACTCAACTCTAACGGTTGGGTCCGCGCACCCCGCTACCCCGGCCCGCCTCTCACACGCGCCGGCCGGGGACGGCGGCCGGCCC
>DATABR010000264.1:0-4512 GCA_036259435.1 Glycomyces sp. | reverse complement strand
CCGACGGCACGACCCGCCGCAACTTCGGCGGCACCGGCCTGGGCCTGTCGATCTCGAAGTCGCTCTCGCAGATGCTCGGCGGTGACGTGTTCATCGAGCACACCGGCGACGCCGGCTCGAAGTTCACGTTCGTGGTCCCCGTGGAGATCGACGCCGACGGCGACTTCGCGCCCGTGCGCAGCGAACTGCCGCCCGTGCGCGAGCCCTCCCCGGGGATCCTCACCGGCGCACCGGAGACGCCCTCGTCGTCGGCGGCCGCGCAGCAGCTCGAAGGCGCGACCGTCCTCATCGTCGACGACGACATCCGCAACGTCTTCGCGCTCACCGCGGCCCTGGAACTGCACGGCATCGACGTCCACTACGCCGAGAACGGCGCGGACGGCATCGACGCGCTGCAGCGGCACCCCGACATCGACATCGTCCTCATGGACTCGATGATGCCGGGCATGGACGGCAACGAGACCACGCGAGTGATCCGCCGCATGAGCCAGTTCGCGGACCTGCCGATCGTGTTCCTCACCGCGCAGGCGCTCGCCGAGCAGCGGGAGAAGTCCGTCGAGGCGGGCGCGAGCGCGTACCTGACGAAGCCGGTCGACCTCGACCTGCTGCTCGACACCATGTCGCAGTGGATCGGCGACGACGACGGCAACGGCGGCAACGGCTCCGCGGGCGCACACGCGCAGCGAGGCGGCGCACACGCGGACGCCCCCGAGCGTCGCGGCGCGGGCTCTAAAGGCGACAATGGCGAACCGACCGTTGGAGGCACCGAATGAGCACCGCTCGCGTCCTGCTCGTTGACGACCGATCCGAGAACCTCCTCGCGCTCGAGGCCATCCTCCAAGGGCTGCCCGTCAACACGATCGCCGTGACCTCCGGCGAAGAGGCCCTCAAGCGGCTCCTCTCCGAGGACTACGCCGCGATCCTCCTGGACGCGCAGATGCCAGGCATGGACGGGTTCGAGACCGCCCGGCACATCAAGCAGCGCGAGAAGACCCGCCACACGCCGATCATCTTCCTCACCGCCGCCGACCGTGACGCCCACCTGGCGATGCGCGGGTATTCGGTCGGCGCGGTCGACTACATCACCAAGCCTTTCGACCCGTGGATGCTGCGCACCAAGGTGAAGGTCTTCATCGACCTGTGGGCCCAGGGGCAGGCGCTGCGCCAGACCTCCGAACGCACCAAGGACCTGCGCGAACGCGAAGACCGCCTCACCCATCGCCTCGACCAGGCACGCGACGCGCTCGCCGCCTGGCGGGAGGGACGCGACTCCGACCCCGAGATCGAGCGGATCCTCGCGCTGCTGGAGCAGGGCGCGGCGTAGCCGTACCGGGGGCTGACGAGTCGTCTGAGCGGGTGCCTGACTTGCCCTCTGGCAGCGGGCTGCGTGGACTGATTCGTCGATCGAGGGCAGCGCGAAGCGGGTTGCAGAACGATGAGCCCCGCTGACGGCGACGCCCTCGAGCCGTCCATTGGCACGGCGACCCGGTGACACGGGGGTTACGACACTGCCCGCGGTACGGATTCGAACACG
Source organism: Glycomyces sp. (assembly GCA_036259435.1). Taxonomy (GTDB): domain Bacteria; phylum Actinomycetota; class Actinomycetes; order Mycobacteriales; family Micromonosporaceae; genus Glycomyces. Next base: position 2,978 of record DATABR010000264.1, on the reverse strand, counting down.
CCCGGCGGGCCCGGCGTGAATACGAACGCCGCCAAGGTTTTCGGACGATTGCGCCCCAGGGGCTGCTGCGGAGCGCTGAAACCGGTTAGGGTTGGTCCCGTGGTGCACCAGAAGCTCGACATCTCGGTATACCGTGAGGCGAACGAGACGATCGTGGTGCTGACCGGCGAAATCGACCTGCACACGGCGCCGCGGTTGTCCGCGGCCGTGGACACCGCGCTGGTGGAGGATCCCGTCCGCGTGGTCCTGGACATGCGCGGGGTGACGTTCTGCGATTCGCGGGGCTTGGGCACGCTCGTCATCCTCTCGCGCGCCGCGGCCCGCTCCAGGGCCGTGCTCGTCCTCGCGAACCTCGGCGAATTCCTCAAGCGACTCCTGACCGTCTCCGGCATCGGCGACCACTTCGTCATCCGCGAGGACGCCCGGGAGATCCCCGACGACCCCGAGGGCTTCGGTCCCGAGGGTCCGAAGGGCCCTGACCAGGAGCAGTCTCGATGAACCTCAGCTCCACCGCGACGGCGATCCTCGTCGCCGCCGGAGTCCTCGCCGCCGGCGGCATCGCCCTCGCCTGGATCGGACTGGCCCGCAAGACGCGCGGCGTCTTGATCGCCGGCACGCTACTGCTGTTCGCCGGTGGCGGCACCGTCCTCGCCTGGGCCATCGTCGAAGGTGCGGGCGCCCGCGCGGCGTTCGTGGGCCTCTCGGCGGCGCTGCTGCCCGCGCCGATCCTCGTCGGCGCTTTCCTGTGGCTGGGGCGCTACCGGCGCCGCCCGTGGCTCGTGCTCGCGTTCTGCTTCGGATGGGGCGCTTGCGTCTCCACCGCGATCGCCCTCGCCGTGAACACCGGCGCGGCCTACCTGCTCCACGAGAACGGCCACGACCAGGTCCTCGCCGCGGTCGTCTCCGCCCCCGTGATCGAGGAGATCGCCAAGCTCCTCGGGCCGCTATTGGTCTACTGGTTCGCGCGCCGCCACCTCACCGGCACCCTCGACGCGATCGTCTATTGCGGACTCGCCGGGGCCGGGTTCGCCATCGCCGAAAACGTCCTCTACGCCTCCGGCGCCTACGTCGCCGGGGCGGAAGCCCTCGACGAAGCCGCGGGGATCGCGCAGGCCACGCTGCTGATCGTCCTGCGCGGGTTCGCGACCATGTTCGCCCACCCGCTCATGACGGGCCTTTCCGCCATCGGCCTCGGCAAGGCCGCCCGCAAGCCCGGGCGCAAGGGCCTGCAGACCGCGTGGATCATCGGGATGCTCCTGTGCGGCATGGGCCTCCACGCCCTGTGGAACGGCTCCTCCGTGCTCGGGATCAACCTCGACATGCCCGCGCTGTGGTTCGCCCTCTACCCGGCGTTCCTCGCGCCGCTGTTCTTCACCATGGTCGGCGCGGCCCTGTGGCTGCGCGCCGCCGACGCCCGCCGTACCCAGACCATGCTCGCCCCCATGGTCGCCGCCGGACAGGTCTCTCCGCCCGAGCTGGCCTCCCTCGCGACGTTCTCCCGCCGCGCCTCCGCACGCGCCTGGGCTCGCCACTACGCCGGCAAGCCCGGCGAGGCGGCCATGAAGGACTTCCAGCGCGCCGCCTCGGACATCGCCGAGCAGTACGACCTCGCCGTGATCGGCCGCCCCTGGGACGAGCGGCTCATCGAATACTCCGCGCACCGCATGCACGCCGCCCGGACCGTCTACACCGGCGTCGACCCCTCCACGCCGCAAGCGCTGTGGGACGGCCGGAAGTACCACATCGCGTTCCCCGACGGCCAGATGCGGCCGGTCGATCCCCCCGCACAGCCGGTGATGCCGCTTCCCCTGGCGCCGCCGCCTGCGTACCCTGTCACCTATGTATGAGGGACCCATCGGGCCCACCTCCTGGACCGGCCACGAAGCGCCCCCGCCGCGCTCGGTGAGGCCCCACTGGAGGGAGCCCCATCCTGTCCGCGTCGGGCCTGTGGCCGCCGGCTCGGCCCTGTGCGGGCTGTGGGTGCTGGTGTGGCTCTTGGCCTATGCCAAAGGGACCGGCGAAGCGCTCCCGACCGGGGCGGGCTTCGCCTGGGTGACTTTGGCCGCGAGTACGATCGGGGCTGTCGCCGCAGCGCTGCTGGCGCGCTACGGTGACCGCGGTGCAGCGGTCGGCGTAGCGGCGGTCGCAGGGACGGCCGCTGGGGTCACTGGGCTCTCATGCGAGCTGTATCTTTTGCTGACCGGCGATTGGATCCTGTGGTTACATCAACGCAGGCCGCCACATCCTTCAGTTAGGTCGTATCGAACAGCTGCCGCTCCGGCCGCCTGTTCCATTGAGTGAGAAGACGGGGACGGATCGTGTCGTATTTCGCTGTGGCTGTGGGCCGCGAGGGCGACGAATGGGAGGCCGCGGAGGTCGACCTCGACGCTGTTGCCGACGTCGAGGACGCCGCGGAGGTCATGCGTGAGGCATTCCCTGACGCCGACCTCACCTTGCTGTTCGTCGACGCCGATGACGAGTACCTGACGGTGATGCGCCTCGACAACGGGGACGACTTGCGCACCTTCGGCTCCGACGCCGAATACGCGTCGCAGTCGCGCCTGGGCGAGGCCCTCCTGGGCGACCTCGAGCCCGAGGACACCGAGGAGATCGACACCGAGGACGAGGAGTCGATCTCGGCCCGCCCGACCGAGCTCGACGCCGAGCCGGTGGGCGAGGCGGACGTGCTGGGCGACCTGGGCGTGCCCGGCTCGACCCTGCTCGCCCTGTGCGCCAAGGAGGGCATGATGCCCTCTGACGTGGTCTCCGAGGTCGCCTCCACGCTCGGATTCGCCGAAGCCCTGGAAGACGCCACCGGCGCCTAGCCCCCAGCCCCTGATGCAGTCCCGCCGCGAGGTCCACGAACGCTGGATGCGCCGCGCCCTCGAGGTCGCGCGCACCGCAACGGGCCTTCCGGAGGACCGACCGGGCGACCCGGCACACCCGGCCGCTGCCGCCGCGGCGACCCCCGCTGCGGC
>DATABR010000263.1:0-10651 GCA_036259435.1 Glycomyces sp. | reverse complement strand
TCCTCGAGGCCGAGGACGGTGGGGCCGATCATGATCAGCGGCCAGTGCCACAGATACAGGCCGTAGGAGACCTTGCCGATGTACTGGGCCGGGCGGATGCCGAGCAGCGTCTGCGCGCCGAAGCGGTGGGGGACGCACCCGGCGGCGATCACCAGCGCCGCGCCCGCCACGGGCAGGGCGGCGGCGGTGCCGGGGAAGACGGTCTTCTCGTTGAGCACGAAGACGGCCGCGACGATCATCACCAGGCCGGCCCAGGAGGCCGACGCGGCGACCCAGCCGGGGACGGCGCGGAGCCGGGCGGCGGCCACGGCGATGAGCGCGCCGACGGCCAGTTCCCAAGCACGCGTGTGGATGCCGAAGTAGGACCACACCGGGTCGGCCGCAGTCCAATCGGCGCTCATCCAGAACGAGCCGATCGCCGCGAGAACGAGGAACGCGGTGATCGCGATGGTGCGGCCCGGGCCGCGGTGGCGGTGCTGGAGCGAGGTGAACTTGCCGGGTTTGCTGAGCTTGGCGCCCACCAGGGCGATCGCCAGCAGGATCAGCGGCCAGGCCAGGTAGAACTGCTCTTCGACGGCCAGCGACCAGAAGTGCTGGAGCGGCGAGGGATCGGCCTCCGCGTTCATGTAGTCGGTGCCGGTCTGGGCCAGGCGGATGTTGATGACGTTGAGCGCGGCGGCGGCCGCGTCTGTGGCGATGTCGCCGAGTCTGGTGCGCGGCAGCCACAGCCAGGAGGCGAGGAGCGTCGTCACCAGGACGACGGCGGCGGCCGGGAGGAGCCGCACGGCTCGGCGGGCGTAGAACCCGGCGATGGAGACGGTCCCGGTCTTGTCGATCTCGCGCAGGAGCAGCGAGGTGATGAGGAAGCCGGAGATGACGAAGAAGACGTCGACGCCGACGAATCCTCCGGCCATGTACGGGAAGCCGATGTGGGCGGCGATGACGACGCCTACGGCGAGGGCCCTCATGCCTTCGATGTCGGGGCGCCAGTGGCTGGGGCGCGCGCTGGCTGCGGTATCGGCGGATACTGGGTTCCGCTTTCGGGTTATACGGGCGGCGGCGTCAGATGACGTCTTCGCCGGTTCTGTTGCGTTGGTCAGACGCATGAATCTCGGTCTCCGAACGGTTCACCGGGCATGGGTTCCCCAGCCGGGCAAGGCTGGGCTGACATGGGGATGGGGGCTCTCAGCGGGGACGAGAGCAGACCATAACATTGCCAGATTAACGGGATCTACACCCTCTTATCAGGTGATATACCCCTCAATCTCAGCGTAGGGGCGTGGTCTCGTCACCCAAAGCGAGGAGGGCGCACCCTGCACGGATGCGCCCTCGGTGGTCGATCACTCCTCTAGGGGACCCCGGGGGGTTCGGGGGTCTGCCGGAGCAGGCCTTCTTGGGTGGCCGAGGCGATGTGCAGCCCGGCCGAGTCGAAGAACCGGCCCTGGGCGAGGCCGCGGCCGTCGGCGGCGGTCGGCGAGACCGAGTCGTAGAGGATCCAGTCGTCGAAGCGGAACGGCCAGTGGAACCACAGGGCGTGGTCGAGGCTCGTCCCGAGGTAGCCGCCGGGGCCCCACACCTCACCGTGGCGGCTGAGCACCGAGTCCAGCAGCGTCAGATCGGAGGCGTAGGTGAGCACGCACACGTGGATGAGCGGGTCGTCGGGCAGCTTCCCGTCGGCCTTCATCCACACCCGCTGCCGCGCCTCGGCCGGGCGCTCGCCCGACGCGGAGAATCCCGAGCCGCCCAGTGCGTAGCGCACGTCGATCGGGCGCGGCACCCGCGACCAGATCCCGAGCCGGTCGGAGTGGGCTTTGAGCTGCTCGCCCAGCGGCGGGATGTCCCCGGGGGCGGGCAGCCCGTCGGGGGCCGGGTCGGAGTGCTCCAGGCCCTGTTCGCCGCTGTGGAACGAGGCGGACATGAAGAAGATCGTCTGCCCGTTCTGGATGGCCACGGTGCGCCGCACGGAGAACGAGCGGCCGTCGCGGATGTTCTCGACCTGGTAGACGATCGGCTTCGTGGAGTCGCCGGGGCGCACGAAGTAGCCGTGCAGCGAGTGGACCCGCCGGTCGGCCGGGACGGTGCGCCCTGCGGCGACCAGGGCCTGTCCGGCGACCTGGCCGCCGAAGACCCGCTGGAGGCCCACTTCGGCGCGGGGTCCGCGGAACAGTCCCTTGTCGATCTCTTCCAGGTCGAGGACGCCGAGGAGCGAGTCCACTGCGTCCTGGCCTACGAGGACTTCCCTCCCTGAGCTGTTCAAGGGATCAGGAGCCGATCTTGTGGACCCGGACGGTGTTCGTCGAGCCGGGGGTCCCGGCCGGGGTGCCGGCCACGATGACCACGAGGTCGCCCGGCTCCGCCAGGTGGTGCTCCTGCACGGTCTTGTCGACCAGCAGGAACATCGCGTCGGTGTGGTCGACGTGCTCGACGAGGTACGAGCCGGTGCCCCAGGACAGCGCCATCTGGTTGCGGACGCTCTCGATCGGGGTGAGGCCGTAGATCGGGCGGTTCGGCTTGAGGCGGGCCAGGCGCTTGACGGTGTCACCGGTCTGGGTGAAGGCGACGAGGGCCTTCGCGCCGATCGCGTCGGCGATCTCAGCGGCCGCGTGGGTCACCGCGCCGGACTTGGTCTTCGGGTCGTGCTCGAGCGCGCGCAGCGGGATCGGGCCGTTCTCGGTGGTCTCCACGATCTTGGCCATGGTGCGCACGGTCCCGATCGGGTACTTGCCGACCGAGGTCTCACCGGAGAGCATCACGGCGTCGGTGCCGTCGAGGACGGCGTTGGCGACGTCGGAGACCTCGGCGCGGGTGGGCCGGGCGTTCTCGATCATGGAGTCGAGCATCTGGGTCGCCACGATGACGGGCTTGGCGTTCTCGCGGCAGAGTCGCACGATCTCCTTCTGGACGATCGGGACCTCGTCGAGGGGCATCTCGACGCCGAGGTCGCCGCGGGCGACCATGACGCCGTCGAAGGCCAGGACGATCTTTTCGAGGCGCGCGACGGCCTCGGGCTTCTCGATCTTGGCGATGATCGGGCGGCGCACGCCGACCTCGTCCATGACCTTGTGGCCCAGGCGCGCGTCGTCGGGGCTGCGCACGAACGACATCGCGATGAGGTCCACGCCGAGGTTGAGCGCGAACTTCATGTCCGAGATGTCCTTCTCGGACAGCGCCGGGACGGAGATGTTCACGTTCGGCAGGGACAGGCCCTTGTTGTTGGAGACCGGGCCGCCCTCGACCACCAGGCACTCGACGTCGGTGTCGTCGGCGCTGAGCACCTCGAGCGCCAGCTTGCCGTCGTCGACCAGGAGGCGGTCGCCCTTGGTCACCTCGCCGGGCAGCTTCTTGTAGGTGCACGAGACGCGGTCGTGCGTGCCTTCGACGTCCTCAGAGGTGATCTTGATGCGGTCGCCCGCGTCCCACTGCTCGACGCCGTTGGCGAAGGTGCCCAGGCGGATCTTCGGGCCTTGCATGTCGGCCAGAATGGCGACGGGCTTCCCGGCGGCGTCGGCCGCTTCGCGGACCATCTGATAGACGGCCTCGTGATCGGACTGGGCGCCATGGCTGAAGTTCATGCGGGCAACGTTCATGCCGGCGTCGATCAGTCCGGCCATGCGCTCGGGCGTGGCAGTGGCAGGCCCGATGGTGCAGACGATTTTTGCTCTACGAGTCACCCTGCGAGCTTATATCGGACGCTCACTCGCACTCAGGGGGTCACCGCAGTTGAGAGGTGCAATGCACCAGTGAACAATTGCAAAAGAAGGATAGGCGGAATTGAGCTCGAGTGAATATTCACTGAGCTCAATTCCGCCTATTGCACGTTATGCGGCGAGCGGCTGTGCGCCCGCCTCGACCGGCGAGGGCAGCGCCGTCTGGCCGCCGAGGAAGCGGTGCGCCGCGGCGGCCGCGGCGCGGCCCTCGGCGATCGCCCACACGATGAGCGAGGCGCCGCGGTGGGCGTCGCCTGCGACGAACACGCCCGGCGCGTCCGTCTGCCAGTCCTCGCCGCACTCGATCACGTTGCGGCGGCTGCGCTCGATCCCGAACTGCCGCAGCAGCGGCTGGTCCTCGGTGCCCGCGAAGCCGATCGCGAGCAGCACCAGGTCGGCCGGGACGATCCGCTCGGTGCCCGGCACCGGGACGATGTCGCGCCGGCCCTGGGACTTGTCGACCCGGACCTCCGAGAAGCGCATCTGGCGCACGTGCCCGTGCTCGTCGCCGATGAACTCGGCGGCGGCCGAGGCGTAGTCGCGCTCCCCGCCCTCTTCGTGCGCCGGGTAGTTGCGCACGATGACCGGCCAGGTCGGCCACGGGTCGCGCTCGGCGACCCGGTCGGACGGCGGGGTCGGGTACAGGTCGAGCTGGCGCACCGAGGCCGCGCCCTGCCGGTGGGCCACGCCCAGGCAGTCCGCGCCGGTGTCGCCGCCGCCGATGATGACCACGTGCTTGCCCTTGGCGTCGATCGGCGCGAACGGGGCCTTGCCCGCCACCACCTGGTTGGCGCCCACGAGGTGCTCCATCGCCTGGTGGATGCCCGCGAGCTCGCGGCCGGGCTGCCCGGTCTCGCGGCCCTCGAGCGCGCCCACGGCCAAGATCACGGCGTCGTGGCGCTCGCGCAGGTCCTCGGCGGAGAGGTCGAGACCGATGTGGGTGTCGCACACGAACTCGACGCCCTCGGCCTCCATCTGGGCGACGCGCCGGTCGATCTGGTGCTTCTCCAGCTTGAAGTCCGGGATGCCGTAGCGCAGGAGGCCCCCGGGGGCGTCGTCGCGCTCGTAGACGGTCACCGCGTGGCCCGCGCGGGCCAACTGCTGGGCCGCCGCCATGCCCGCCGGGCCCGAACCGACCACCGCGACCGACTTGCCGCTGGAGCGCTCGGGCGGGTGCGGCTTGACGTTCTCGTCGTCGAAGGCGCGGTCGATGATCTCGACTTCGATGTTCTTGATGGTCACCGGGTCGTCGCCGATGCCGAGCACGCACGCGGCCTCGCACGGGGCCGGGCACAGCCGCCCGGTGAACTCCGGGAAGTTGTTCGTCGCGTGCAGCTGCTCGATCGCCGCGCCCCACCGGCCCGTGCGGGCCAGGTCGTTCCACTCGGGGATCCGGTTGCCCAGGGGGCAGCCGTTGTGGCAGAACGGGATGCCGCAGTCCATGCAGCGCGAGGCCTGCGCCGTCACCAGGTCCTTGTCGGCGCGGGTGTAGACCTCGCGGTTGTCGAGGATGCGCACGGGCACCGGGCGCTTCTTCGGCACCTCGCGGCCGTGCTCCAGGAATCCGCTGGGATTAGGCATTCGCGGCCTCCTTCTCGGTCAGGACGAGCGTGCGGGTCGTGACCTTGTCGAGCGCTTGCTTGGCGAGGACGGCCTTGTACTCGCGCGGGATGACCTTCGTGAAACCGCTCGCGGCCCTGGGCCACTGGGCGAGCAGCTCGGCGGCGACCGCCGAACCGGTGGCCCGGCCGTGGCGCAGCAGCAGCGAGTGGACCAGGTCGATGTCGGAGGCCGACAGCGCGTCCAGATCGGCCAGCGCGGTGTTGGTGCGCGACTCGTCCAGGCGCCACACGTAGGAGACGCCGCCGGACATGCCGGCCGCGAAGTTGCGGCCGGTGGGGCCGAGGACGAGGACGGTGCCGCCGGTCATGTACTCGCAGCCGTGGTCGCCCACGCCTTCGACGACCGCGACGGCGCCGGAGTTGCGAACGGCGAAGCGCTCGCCGACCTTGCCGCGGATGTAGACCTCGCCGGAGGTCGCCCCGTACAGGAGTGTGTTGCCGGCGATGACGTTGTCCTCGGCTTTGAAGGGGGCTCCGGCGTCGGGGGTGAGCACGAGGCGTCCGCCCGAGAGGCCCTTGCCGACGTAGTCGTTGGCGTCGCCGATGAGCTTGAAGCTCGCGCCTCTGGTGAGGAACGCGCCGAAGGACTGGCCGGCGGTGCCGCGGAAGGTGAGGTTCACCGAGTCCTCGGGCAGGCCCGCGCGGTGGGCGCGGCTGACGGCCGCGCCCAAGAGTGCGCCGACCGAGCGGTCGGTGTTGCGGATGTCGAGTTCGGCGGTGACCTGCTGTCCGTGGTCGATCGCCGGGCGGGCGAGGTCGACGATGCGGGCCCCGAGGGTGCCTTCGACGCCGTGGTCCTGGACGGTGGCCTGCGTGCGCGGGCCTTCGATCGGGGGGGCGATGACGTTGGACAGGTCCACGCGGGTGGCCTTGCGGCCGGGCCCGGGGGTCTGCCTGAGGCGTTCGACCGCGCCGATGGCCTCGTCGAGGGACCGGTAGCCGAGCTCGGCGAGGAGTTCGCGGACTTCTTCGGCGATGTAGCGGAAGAAGTTCTCGACGAACTCGGGGCTGCCGGTGTAGCGCTCGCGCAGGACCGGGTCCTGGGTGGCGACGCCGACCGGGCAGGTGTCGAGGTGACACACGCGCATCATGACGCAGCCGGCGACGACGAGCGGGGCGGTGGCGAAGCCGTACCCTTCGGCGCCGAGGAGGGCCGCGACGATGACGTCGCGGCCGGTCTTCATGGCGCCGTCCACTTCGAGTTTGACGCGGTCGCGCAGGCCGTTGCGGACGAGGGTCTGCTGGGCCTCGGCGAGCCCGATCTCCCACGGGGTGCCCGCGTGCTTGATCGAGTTGGCCGGGGAGGCGCCGGTGCCGCCGTCGTAGCCGGAGATGAGGATGGTGTCGGCCTTGGCCTTGGAGACGCCCGCGGCCACGGTGCCGACGCCGGTCTCGCTGACGAGCTTCACGTGGACCTCGGCGTCGCCGCCGCCGGCGTGCTTGAGGTCGTGGATGAGCTGGGCGAGGTCCTCGATGGAGTAGATGTCGTGGTGCGGGGGCGGGCTGATGAGGCCCACGCCGGGAGTGGCGTTGCGGGTCTCGGCGATCCAGGGGTGGACCTTGTAGCCGGGCAGCTGGCCGCCCTCGCCGGGCTTGGCGCCCTGGGCCATCTTGATCTGGATGGCGTCGGCGGTGGCGAGGTATTCGGAGGTGACGCCGAAGCGGCCGGAGGCGACCTGCTTGATCGCCGAGCGGCGTTCGGGGTCGTAGAGGCGGCCTGCGTCTTCGCCGCCCTCACCGGAGTTGGAACGACCGCCGAGGCGGTTCATGGCGATCGCGAGGGTCTCGTGTGACTCGATGGAGAGCGCGCCGTAGGACATCGCGCCGGTGTGGAAGCGCTTGACGATCGATTCGACCGGTTCGACCTCGTCGAGCGGGACGGACGGGCGGGCGTCGTCGAAGCCGAGCATGCCGCGCAGGAGCCCGGAGTCGGCGGCGATGTCGTTGACTTTGCCGGTGTAGCGCTTGAACACCTCGTACTGGCCCGATCGGGTGGCGTGCTGGAGCAGGAACACCGTCTCGGGGTTGAACAGGTGGACTTCGCCGTCGCGGCGCCACTGGAAGTCGCCGCCCGGGGGCAGCGGCTCGCTCGGGTCGATGCCCCGCTCGTAGGCGGCGCGGTGGCGCTCGGCGACCTCTTTGGCGAGGGTCTGGAGGCCGATGCCGCCGATGCTCGAGTCGGTGCCGGTGAAGTAGCGGTCGACGAAGTCGGCGTCGAGGCCGACGGCCTCGAAGATCTGGGCGCCGGTGTAGGAGGCGATGGTGGAGATGCCGATCTTCGACATCACCTTGAGCACGCCGGTGCACAGGCCCTTGATGTAGTTCTCGACGGCCTGGGCCGGTTCGAGGTCGATGACGCCCTCGGCGGCCAGCTCCTCGATGGAGTCGAACGCCAGGTACGGGTTGATGGCGGCCGCGCCGTAGCCGAGGAGGACCGCGGCGTGGTGCACGGTGCGGCAGTCGCCGGTCTCGACCAGGAGCGCGACCTTGGTGCGGGTCTGCTCGCGGACGAGGTGCTGGTGCACGGCGGCTGTGAGCAGGAGCGAGGGGATCGGCGCGAGGTCGGCCGTGGAGTCGCGGTCGGAGAGCACGAGGATGCGCACGCCGTCCTCGATGGCCTCGGAGACGTGGCGGCAGATCTCGACCAGGCGGTCTTTGAGGCCCCGCGAGCCGTGGCGGGCCTTGTAGACGCCGGAGACGCGAACGGCTTTGAAGCCGGGCATGTCGCCGTCCTCGTCGATGTGGAGGATCTTCGCGAGTTCCTCGTTGTCGAGAATGGGGCGCGCGAGTTCGATCTGGCGGCACGAGTGCGGGCCGGGCTGGAGCAGGTTGCCCTCAGGACCGACGGTGGTGCCCAGGGCGGTGACGAGCTTCTCGCGGATGGCGTCCAGCGGCGGGTTGGTGACCTGCGCGAACAGTTGCGTGAAGTAGTCGAACAGGAGCTTGGGCCGCTTGGAGAGGCCCGCGATGGGCGTGTCGGAGCCCATGGAGACCAGGGGCTCTTCGCCCTTGGAGGCCATGGGGGCCAGGATGAGTCGCAGCTCTTCGTCGGTGTAGCCGAAGGTGAGCTGGCGGCGGCGCACCGACTCGGGGTCGTGGGAGACGTGCTCGCGCTCGGGCAGCTCCTCGAGACGGATGAGCCCGGCGTGGAGCCAGTCCCCGTAGGGGTGCTCCTTGGCGAGGGCGTCCTTGACCTCCTCGTCGTCGAGGATGCGGCCGAGGCCGGTGTCGACGAGGAACATGCGGCCGGGTTCGAGGCGCCCCTTCTGGGCGACCATCGAGGGCTCGATGTCGACCACGCCGGACTCGGAGGCGAGCACCACGAGGTCGTCGGTGGTGCGCCACCAGCGGGCGGGGCGCAGGCCGTTGCGGTCGAGGACCGCGCCGATCTGCGTGCCGTCGGTGAAGCAGACGGCGGCCGGTCCGTCCCAGGGCTCCATGATGGAGGCGTGGTAGCGGTAGAAGTCGCGCCGCTTGGGGTCGAGGCCCGCGTTGTGCTCCCAGGCCTCGGGCATCATCATGAGCATCGCGTGGGGCAGGCTGCGCCCGCCCAGGTGCAGCAGCTCGACGACCTCGTCGAAGTTCAGGGAGTCCGAGCCGCCCGGGGTGTTGATCGGGAAGAGTCGGCGCAGCCGCCCGGGCAGGTGCTCGGTGGCGAGTTCGGCCTGGCGGGCGGTCATCCAGTTGCGGTTGCCGCGGATCGTGTTGATCTCGCCGTTGTGGGCGACCATCCGGAACGGGTGGGCCAGCGGCCAGGACGGGAACGTGTTGGTGGAGAAGCGCGAGTGCACCAGCGCGATGGCGCTCTTCAGTCGCTCGTCGGCCAGCTCGGGGTAGAACTGCGGTACCTGCGCGGGCGTGAGCATGCCCTTGTAGACGATGGTGCGGGCCGACAGGCCCACGATCGCGGCGCCGTCGAGGTGGCGTTCGCGCAGTTCGCGCTCGGCCTGCTTGCGCACGGCGAAGGCGAGCCGGTCGAGCTCGATGCCGGAGGCGAGGGCGTCTTCGGCGGCGAGGAAGACCTGGGAGACGCGTGGCTTGGAGGCGAGGGCGGCCGCGCCGAGCCCGGAGGCGTCGGTGGGCACCTCGCGCCAGCCGAGCACGCGGCAGCCTTCGGCGACGGCGTACTTCTCGACGATGGAGCGGGCGCGGGCGGTGGCGTCGTCCGCTTCGGGGGTGAAGACGAGACCGGCGGCGTAGTGACCGGCCTCGGGCAGCGCGAAGTCGACCGTGTCGCGGTAGAAGGCGTCTGGGATCTGGAGCATGATGCCCGCGCCGTCGCCCGAATCGGGGTCGGGGGCGGTGGCACCGCGGTGCTCCATGCGCACGAGCGCGGAGAGTCCGCGCTCGATCACGCTGTGGGCGGCCCGGCCTTGCATGTCCGCAACGAAGGCGACGCCGCAGGCGTCGTGTTCCCAACCGGGGCGGTAAAGACCGGGCTCTGAGTTCAGGGCAGAACGCAACCGTGGCCTCCTTCGTCGTCAAGGGCTCCAGCAGCAGGTGGGGGCGCGGAGCACTACGGTGTTTCATACGGGACGACGTCGGCCCGAGAGAATGCAAAGTGTCAGACGAGTGTAATGCATCGCTCATCTAGCGGACACCATCGTCCTACGATCCGAGCAGGTGGCGAGGTTTTTCTCACCGCGGCCCGAAAGGCGTGCAACCGCTTCGTCATCGGCGTGTTACGCGTGCGAAGCGGTGGGCAGTCCGCGAAAAGCGGTGGCGGACGGTGGTTAAAGTGAACCCTTATCCGCACGGTGCCCACCCCGTGCTCGAACACCCCTTCCACAGTACGTTCGCAAGGAGCAATGCACCAATGAGCTATCCCCCGCCCCCTGGCTACGGACAGCAGCCGCAGCAGCCGGGATACCCGCCGCAGCAGCCGGGCGGGTACGCCCCACAGCCGCCGCAGCAGCCCTACGGCCAGCAGCCGCCGTCCCAGCCCGGATTCGGCGCCCCGCAGCAGCCCGGCTACGGCGCCCAGCAGCCCGGTTACCCGCCGCCGCAGCAGCCCGGCAACCCGTACGGCCCGCCCCCGATCCCGCCCGGCGGCGGAGGCGGCGGCTTCGGCGAGTTCGCGAAGGAGACCGGCAAGGGCCTGGTCTGGAAAATCGTGCCCGTCATCCTGGTCGTCGTCGGCCTGGGCATCTACTTCCTCGTGAAGCTCGCCGGCGGCGACAGTCTCCAAGACGCCGCCTCCGACCTCGACGACGGCGACACCCGCGCGGGCGTCGCCGTGGGCGACTGCCTTTCTTCGTGGGAGTTCGCCGTCAGCGTCTCCGAGGACCCGCTCGCCGACCTCGTCGTCGAGTGCTCCTCGGC
>DATABR010000262.1:0-6599 GCA_036259435.1 Glycomyces sp. | reverse complement strand
GTCTACTCCGCGACCGGGGACCGCAGCGATCTCCTCGCCTCCTGCTACCGGGAATCGCTGCGGGTCGCCGACGAGCTCGGGGCTACCTCGATCGCGTTTCCGGCCGTCTCCGCCGGGGTATACGGCTGGCCGCCCGAATCGGCCGCCGCGATCGCCGTCGCGACCGTGCGCCAGACCGCGACGGCGATCGAGGACATCCGCTTCGTGCTGTTCGATGAGGACGTCCTCGCTGCCTTCCAGCGCGCGCTGGGTCGACCCGCGGCTTCCTGAATCGTCGGACCCGGCCGGTACGGTCGACGCGCCACGACTCGAGAGGTTCCCGATGAAGACACTCAGCCCAGACGCGTTCACCGCCGCCGAGCGGTACCTGATCCTCAACGCGCGACTCATCGACCGGCTGCGCTTCGCCCACGACTTCCACGGCGGCCCGGCCCTGCCCGTGCTGCACGCCGTGCGCGCCTACCAGAACGCCGACGGCGGCTTCGGCAACGCCATCGAACCCGACCTGCGCGGCGCCGGAAGCCAACCCCAGGGAGCCGAAGTGGCCCTCTGGGCGCTCGAGGAGATCGACGCCTTCGCAGAGGACATGGTCTGGCGCCTCTGCGATTGGCTCTCCGTTCACACCACTGAGGACGGCGGCGTGCCGTGGGTGCTGACGAGCGTCCTCGACGACGAACGCGCGCCCTGGTGGCAGCCGCAGGGCGAGAAGCCCCCCGCAGCGCTCAATCCGACCGCGCCGATCGCGGGCCTCCTCCACGCCCATGGCGTCGAGCACCCGTGGCTCGCCCCCGCCACCGAGTTCTGCTGGCGCGCCATCGCCGCGATGAGCGAGGTCGGCGCCTACGACGCGATGTGCGTCCTCGCCTTCCTCGAACGCGCCCCCGACCGCGAACGCGCCCAAGCCGAGTTCCTGCGGCTCAGCCCCTCGCTCCGGGCCACCGCCGCGCTCGACCCGGACGAACCCGGCCACACCCACTCGCCGCTCGACCTCGCCCCGCGCCCGGCGTCGCTGGCCCGGACGCTGTTCAGCGACGACGAGATCGACCTGCATCTCGACGCGATGATCGGCTCCCAGAGCACAGACGGCGGGTGGGCCCCGAACTTCGCGATCTGGACGCCCCTGGTCACGCATGAATGGGCCGGTTTCCTGACCCGCGCGAACCTGGCGACCCTCAAAGCCTATGGCCGCCTCGCCTTAGGCATTGCGCAGCAAGCGTTTCGGTGATGCGACGCGCGCTTTGTACAAGGTCCCGGTCGACCGCTCATCCGTCGACGAGCGCGGCCTGATCACCCACGAGCCGACACGCAGCGGCATCGCCGAAGCGCTCAAGCTGCGTATCGACGCCGTCCACCCGCTGGACTAGGGGCGCCGCCGCGCGCGCCTACGCGCGCTTGCGAGCAGCGCCGACCAGGTGGGGGCTCACCTTCAGTGGGAACGGCAGTCCCGGAACGCGATGGGGCGCCATGCCGCCGATGTCGAAACCGGCCCGTTCGATCGCCGCCGCGGTGTCACGGCCGGTGTGGCAGCCGCCGAACACGTGCGACCAGAACACGGCGTCGAACACCCGCTCCCCCAAGCGGATCGCCCGGTTCGCCGAGGCCACGTGCTCCAGGCACACCAGCACGCCACCGGGTTTGAGCACCCGGCCGATCTCGGCGATGGCCTCGTCCTGGTCCTCGACCGAGCAGAGCACCAGGGTGGCCACGATCGCATCGAACGTGCCGCTCTCCACCGGCAGGCGCTCGGCCCGGCCGTCGACCACGGTCACTCGCAGACCGAGCCGTTCGGCCTGCTCGCGGGCGAGGCCGCGCAGCCGCTCCTCGGGTTCGACAGCCACCAGCTCGGTCACCGCTTCGGGGTAGTGCGGAAAGTTCGCGCCGTGTCCGCAGCCCACCTCCAGTACGCGGCCTTCGACTCCGGCCAGAAGGTGCTCGCGCAGCTCGCCCAGCCCTCGGTCCTCGAGGGAGGCGGCGGCCTGCGGATACCAGCGTGCGAACAAGGGGCGGTCGCGGCGTGCCATACGGTCCTCCAGCGGGGAGCGCCCGTTCGTGAAGCGGGTGTCTTCGAGCCTAGTGGCGACGGACAGGGACTACCCGGGTTTGACGGCCGCGCCGACCAGATGGGGGCTGAACCTGGTCGGGAACGGCAGGAACCCGAAGCGCTCGATGCGCATTCGGTCGGTCGCGAAACCCGCCTTCGCGATCGCGTCCAAGGTGTTCCGCGAGAGGTGGCACCCGCCGTTGAGGTGCGTCCACAGCACGGCGTCGACGATCTGCTCGCCGAACCGCGCGGCCCGATTGGCGGAACCGACGTGCTCGAAGCACACCAGCGTGCCCCCGGGCCTCAGGACCCGGTCGACCTCGGCGAGGGCCTTGGCCTGGTCGCCGACCGAGCACAGCACGGCCGTCGCCACCACGGCGTCGAACGAGCCCGACTCGACCGGGAGGGACTCGGCGGTGCCCGCGACGACCGCGACGTTCCATCGCAGTTCGGCGGCGCGGCGCTGGGAGAGTTCACGGAAGTGGGGTTCGGGTTCGACGGCTACCAACTCGGTCACCGCCTGGGGGTAGTGCTCGAAGTTCGCGCCGAAACCGCAGCCGAGTTCGAGGACACGGCCGGACAGGGGCGCGAGCAGGCGTGCCCGCTGCTCCCCCAGTCCCCGTTCCTCCAAGGGCGCCGCCGCGGACGGGTACCAGCGGGCGAACAATCGCCGTCGCCTCCGGGCCATGGGGTTCTCCTTCCGCCAGTGTGGATTCGAGCCTAGTGGGCGAAGCGGACCGCAGTGGTCCCCGCCGTCGCGGCCCGCCGGAAGGCGCACGCTGAGGGGTTGCCGTTTCCGTCGACGGCCGCGCTCGACAAGCAGTTGATCGCGCGAATGCCCGTCTCAAGGACGCGCGGGTCCACGAGAAGACACGGAACCGGCGGGACGACTGGTTGAACAAGCAGGTTCAGGCGATCATCGGTGAGAACCAAGCCGTATACGTCGAAGACCTGAACGTTCGTGGCCTGTCCCGTGGCCGGGCCGCAAAGTCCGTCCACGATGCTGCTTGGGGCATGTTCTTGTCCCGGCTCGAATCGAAGGCCGCCCGGACCGGCCGGGCCTTCGTTCGGGTGGATCGGTTCTTCCCCTCGACGCGCTTGTGCTCGGAGTGCGGGGCCTTGACCGGCCCGGCCGGGCAGCAAGACCTCGGCGTCCGGGACTGGATGTGCGGGTGCGGTGCGCACCGTGACCGTGATGTGAACGCTGAACACAACATCCGCCGCGAAGGCCGCCGTATCGCGGCCGAGCGGCGAACCTAGACTCACCGTCGCCCCGGGGGCACCGGGAGACGCTAAACGCCTGCGGAGGGCTGGTAAGACCGGGGAGACTCGGCACGGCCCGTTGAACCAGGAACCCACCCGTAGACGGGCCGCGACAGCGGACCGCAAGCCGGGAATCTCCGTCCCTTCAGGGCGGACAGGATGTCAATACACTGCGCGGGTATCGGTGTCGGCGGAGGGAGGCGCGATGCGACGGCGGATGATCGTCCACGGGTACGTGCAGGGGGTGTTCTTCCGGGCCGAATGCCGCAGCGAGGCGCGGACGCTGGGACTGGCCGGGTGGGTGCGCAACCGCCACGACGGCACAGTGGAGGCCGTGTTCGAAGGCGCTCCGGCACGGGTCCAAGCGATGACGGCGTGGATGCGCCACGGCCCTGCGCAGGCCAGAGTCGACCAAGTCGAGGTGTTCGAGGAGGAATCGGAGGGTTTGGCGGCCTTCGACATCCGCCACGGATGACCGCCGGGGCCTATTCCTCTTCGCCGTCCTTCTGCGATCGCGACAGCGCCACGATCGCGATCACGACCACCACCAGCAAGAGCACGGTCACCAGGAAGGTGTCGACCGCGAACAGGGCGTTGAGCATCTGGGCGAGGAAAGGGGCCGCCATCGCGAGCAGCGCCAGCAAAGCGATCCAACGCGCGTTGCGGCGCATGAAGTCCATCGGCGTTCCTCCCCGGGTCTGCACCGAGCCTACGGCAGGGGCACGGCGTTCCGATGAAGCGGCTCAGTTGGTGCGGGTGTTGGGCAGGTGGACGCCGAGGTAACCGATCCAGATCTTGCCGGTCGCACCGCCCGCGTCGTCGAGGAAGTGCATCCGCGGCGCGGGCGAACCCACGGGCTGCAGCTTGATGTGCGAGGGCATGTAGACGCGCCCGGACGGATCGATCTCGGCCGGAACGCGGAAGATCCGGGCCCGGTAGAATTTGGGATTCCCCGAGACCGAGTCGGACTCCTTCATGGACACCATGTTCGAGCTGATGACCGCCGCGCCGGGCAGCGGGCGGGTGCACCAGTCGTAGAAGCCACCGGTGAAACGGGCCTCGGCGCGGGCGGCGGCGTAGGCGTCGAGAGCGCGCAGGGCGTCCCAGGTGCGGCCGGTCCAGCGGCGGCGCTGGCGCGGGTACATGACGTCGAGTTTGGAGACGTCGGTGTCGAGGGCATAGGGCAGGTCGAGGTTTCGCAGCTGCTTGCGGGCGCGCTGCACGACGTCCATGAGGCTCTCGGCCTCCCAGGGGCCCTCCGGGCCGGTGTCGGCCTGAACGCCGTAGACGGGGTCGGCGTGCTCGGCGAGGCGGCTCTCGAGCCAGCGGATGCGGTCCTGCGCCTTGCGTTCGTGCTCCCCGAGTTCCACGTAGTCGAGCTCGAGCTGCTCGTACTGCCTTCGCAGCCGTTCGAGTTCCCGGCCGGGTCCGCGCGCGCCGAGGAACCCGGCGGCCTCGACGGCGCAGGTGAGGGCTTCGAGGTGGGCGGACATGGTCTTGATGAGCGAGGTGGTCTCGGAGTCGCCGCCGCGGGCCATGTCGACGAGGGCTTCGAGGACGCCGTCGTCGAGCCGGTCGGCGAGCTTCGCAGCGATGCGGTCGGCGAGATCCTCGGACTCGCCCGAAGAGGGCTCGGAGAGCCGCGGTTGCGGTTCGGATTGCGGCTCAGCGGCTTCGGTCGTCAGTTCCGGCGGTTCGGCGGTCTCGGTCGGTAGTTCGTCGATCTCCGGTTCGGGCGGGGCGGCCGGTCGGGGGGCCTTCGCGGCTCGGGGGACGGCTATCGCGGCCGGACTGGGCGGTGCCGCATAAAGCGCCTCCGGCTCCAGCGCACCGGCGAGGATGCGGGCGACGCGCGGTTCGCACTGGCGGATTTCGGTGGGCAGCGGGCGGTGGACCGAGAGTTCGACGACGCCCTCGACGACCACTTCGAGCGCGCGCAGGCCCTGGTCGCGGATCGCGCTGCCGCCCCGGGGCTGGTGGCGCATCGCGTAGGTCTCCTCCCCCGGGCGCAGGCCGGGCAGGTAGGTGCGCAGGCCGCCGCCGAAGACGCTGAGGTCCCCGCCGAGCCAGGCGTTCAGGTCGTCCTGGGTGCGGGTGTCGTAGAGGCGCGTGACGACGGCGACGCCCGCCAGCGCGGTGGCGAGGTGGTCGGCGCAGGCGGTGACCAGGCCGGGGTCGTTGCGGTCGACGGTGAGGACGATGAGCGGCACGCCGCGGTCGGGGTGGGCGAGCCAGCCG
Organism: Glycomyces sp.; assembly: GCA_036259435.1. Classification (GTDB taxonomy): domain Bacteria; phylum Actinomycetota; class Actinomycetes; order Mycobacteriales; family Micromonosporaceae; genus Glycomyces. The sequence goes on along the minus strand of DATABR010000262.1, from coordinate 1,057 downwards.
GTGAGCTCCTTGACCTCTTCGGGGCCGATGTGGTGCGGCCCGGCTTCGACGGGTACGGCCCCGTCGGTGGCGCGGCCGGTGGCGAGGAAGGCGGGGACGAATCCGGGGGCGGTCACCGAGGAGGCGGAGGCGCGGAGGTCGCCTTCGACGGTGATGCGTACCCAGTGCGGGGCGCCTTTGCGGCCCGCGGCCCAGGTGGCGGTGGTGCGGAGTCGGCCGCCGCCGGTGGACGCGTCGCGGGTGTAGCGGCCGCAGACCTCGTTGTCGGCGAGGGCGATCCGGGAGCGGCCGTGGGAGTGTTCGAAGACGGGCGCGCCGTCGTCTTCGACTCCGGCCCAGGCGGCGAAGGACCGGCGCAGGCGCGGCCCGAGCCGCTGACCGTCGTCGCGGAGCACTGCCTGGTAGAACTGCGTCACGGCGCCTCCAACGGTCCAGCTCACGGCCACGTTGAGGCAACATGCTACTTGAAGTTCATCTGGCCGTCGTCATCCAAATCCAATAGGGACCGTGCGGCGAAAGATGCGTGGTCGAAGCGGGTTCGGCCGTCGTTCTCCGGCGCGGGGCGGCGAGGCCGACAGCATCGGGCGAAAAAGCCGCCGCGCGAGCCCGCCTGCCGTTTTCGCTGATCAGGGCCCTTTCAGGCGGTGATCCGCTTAGGCTCACCAGGTGGAGAGGGCCCGGCGCACCGCCGCCGACATGCAGGGGTACCGCAGGTCCTATGTGCTACCGAGGACCCCGTGGGACCGCATCGCCTCCGGGCAGCCCGGATCGGTCCTGCTCCTGCGGCTCCTGCCGCTCATCCTCGTCGGGCTCACCGCCCCGATCGCGTTCGTCAGCCCCGAATCGGCCCCGTACGCGCACTACGCGCTGGTCTTCCTGCCGGCCCTCACCGCGTTGGTCAACGGACCGGTCGCGACGGCCGCCGCCACGCTCGCCGTCGTCGCGATCGTGGCCATCGGCGAGTTCGCCCTCGGTCTGCTCCCCTATCCTGAGAGCGCCTGGAGCGACCTGCCGCCGATCATCGCCGTGGGCGTGCTGTGCACCGCCCTCGCGTGGA
>DATABR010000261.1:0-8989 GCA_036259435.1 Glycomyces sp. | reverse complement strand
CGTTGGCGGTGGCGGGGATGGCGATGAGCGCGAGCGCACTCGCGACGGTGAGGTGTCTGCGCATGCCCTCACGCTATCGACCGCAGACGCCGCGAACCACCGCAGAACAGACGAAATCCGTTTGGGCCCCAAGGAGGCGTCGCTTTTTGCGGTCCTCCTTGGGGCCCAAACGGATTTCGTCTGTTCTGCGGTGGTTCGCGGCGTCTGCGGTCGATAGCGTGAGGGCATGCGCAGACACCTCACCGTCGCGAGTGCGCTCGCGCTCATCGCCATCCCCGCCACCGCCAACGCCGGGCTCTCCGGCGCAACCGAACTCGACGAAGCTCTGCTCGACCAGGAGCTTGAGGAACTCGCCGCCGTCGCCGACCACGCCGTCACCGCCGAGATCCGCCTCGGCGACGACGAATGGACCGAGGCGGTCGGCACCCGCCGCACCGACGGTTCGGGCGGCCAGGTGGACGAGGACGACCGCGTCCGCATCGCGAGCCTCACCAAGTCGATGGTCGCCGCGGTCCTCCTCCAACTTCAGTCCGAAGGGGATTTCGACCTCGACCGGCCGCTCAGCGACTACCTCCCCGGGCTCCTCCCCTACGCGGAGGAACCGACGGTCCGCCAGGTCATGCAGCACACCAGCGGCCTGGACGAATACTTCAGGTACCTCCTCGCGTCGATCATCGAGGGCGACCTGACCGATCTCTACGCGAACTACCGGACCCACTACTCGCCTGAGGAACTGGTCGCCGTCGGCACCCAGGGGCCGCTGCTGTTCGAGCCGGGCACCGACTGGACCTACTCGAACACCGGCTACATCGCCCTCGGGCTGCTCATCGAAGAACTCACCGGCGACGACCTCGACGACGTCCTCGAAGACCGCGTCTTCGACCCGGCCGACCTGGACGACACGTACCTGCCGCGCGAGGACACCTTCGGCATCCGCGGCCCGAACCCGATGCCGTACATCACCACCGGCGACCCGGCCGACCCGTACTTCGACACCACGAAGCTGTCGAACAACCAGATGTGGGCCGCGGGCGGCGTCATGTCCCACCCGGAGGACGTGAACGACTTCTACGACGCGCTCCTCGACGGCACGCTCCTGACCGACGCCGAGCTCGCCGAGATGACCGCGTTCACCGACGCCGACCAGGGCACGCTGTACGGGCTGGGCCTCATGGGCTTCGTGCTCGGCTGCCCCGACGACCCCGACGAGGTCTTCGTGGGCCACACCGGCGGCGGCCTCGGCCACCAGACCTACTCGTTCCACTCGCTCGACGGCGAGAAGCAGGCGACCTTCACTTGGAACATCGACGACCGCCACGGCGCAGCCGACCCCGAGGAGCTCAACTGGGCCCTCGGCTCGTTCCTCGTCGCGGGCCTGTGCGGCATCGACTCGGGCGACATGCCGGCAGGCGACGAACTGCGCACTCAACAGCTCCCGGCCGCCACGATCGAAGACCTGATTTTCCTCGCCTGACGGCAAGCGGACCCGTGGGATCGCGATCTCGCGGGCCCGTCCCCTGATCAGCGGTCAAGGCCCGCAGGGAAACCCCCGCGGGCCTTCCCGAACTAGGCGACCGGTTCGATCGCCTGCGTGAACAGCACGGCGCCGTCGAGGTCCTTGAGCGACACCGTGAACACCTCGGTCTCGCCGTCGATCGCGACCTCGCCGAAGAACTGGAACCCTTCTGCCGGTGACGTGTTCGCCGCCGGGGGCGCCTGCACGAAGACCGCCTCGGGACCGAAGGTCGCGTCGAGCCTGTTGGGTCCGAAGCCACCCGCGTTCAGCGGCCCGGACACGAATTCCCAGAACGGGTCGAAGCCCTGGAACACCGCCCGGTCGGGGCTGTAGTGGTGGGCCGCGGTGTAGTGCACGTCCGCGGTCAGCCACACCATGTTCGCCACGCCCTCGCGCTTGCAGTAGGAGAGCAGCTCGGCGATCTCGCACTCGCGGCCGCCCGGGGCGCCACCGGTCCCGTTCGAGATCCCTTCCTGCGCACCGGAGCCGTCGCCGACGATGAGGCCGACCGGCAGGTCCGCGGCGATCACTTTCCAGGTGGCCTTGGAGCGGCGCAGCTCCCGCTTGAGCCACGCGAGCTGTCGCTCGCCGAGCACCTCGCCGGTCGCGCCGTCCGCGTCCGGGTTGGGGCTCTTGAAGGTCCGCATGTCGAGCACGAACACGTCCAACAGCGGCCCGTACGCGATCTTTCGGTAGATCCGGCCGTCCGGCTCGGGCCCGAAGCCGCCCGGGGTGTACTCGGCGAAGGCCTGGCGGGCCCGCGCGGCGAGCACGTCGACGCTCTTCTCGGTGTACTGCGGCAGGTCGAGGATCTCGCCGGGGTACCAGTTGTTCGTGACCTCGTGGTCGTCCCACTGGTTCACCATCGGCACCCGCGCCAGATAGGCGCGCAGGTTCTCATCGAGGAGGTTGTACTTGAACTGGCCGCGGTACTCGTCGAGGGTCTCGGCGACCTTGCGCTTCTCGTCGATGACGGTGTTCTTCCACGTGGTGCCGTCCGGGAGCGCGACGGATTCGACGAGCGGCCCGTCGGCGTACACGAAGTCGCCCGAGCAGAGGAAGAAGTCCGGCTCGGCGTCGGCCATGGCCTGGAAGATCCGGTAGCCGCCGAACTCGGGGTTGATCCCCCAACCCTGCCCGGCGAGGTCGCCGGACCACTGGAACCGGATGTCCTGGGGCTCACGGCAAGCGGTGGTGAAGGAGCCTTCGAGCGGCGCCGAGGCGCGTTCGCCTTCGGCGGTGATCCGGTAGTGGTAGCGCTGACCGGGCCGCAGTCCCTTGAGCGTGAGCTTCCCGGTGAAGTCGGTGGCCTCGGTGAGCGCAGGACCCTTGATCGTCCTGGCGTGCTTGAAGTCCGGCCGCGCGGCGAGCTCGACGCGCATCGCGGAGCCGCGGTCGGCGCGCGTCCACAGGATCGCGCCGCGGTCGGTGACGTCGCCGGACTGCACGCCGTGGGTGAGCTGCGGCCGCGAGGCGGCGTACGAGATCCCGGGAGTCCCGAGCAGCATCGCGCCTCCCGCCCCGGCGGCCAGCAGCCGCCGTCGGTCGATCTTCATGGTCGTCTCCAAAACCGTGGGGGTCGATTGACAGAGCACACCCTCCCAGCCCCCGACGACATCAAGGTAGCCCACGAGTGAACAACGAGGCCCCGCTCTCCGGGCGGCTCTTGCCGTGGTGTTGCCGGAGAGCGGGGCGGACCTTCCTCAGGCGCCCAGGCGCGGGAAGGGTTTTGTGGAGAAGACGACTTCTACTGGGACTTCGAAATACTCGGCGAGCTTCAGCGCGAGGTAGAGGCTCGGGCTGTATTCGCCGCGTTCGAGGTAGCCGACGGTCTGGTAGTGAACCCCCAGCGCGTCCGCGAGCTGGCGCCGCGAAACGCCCCGTTCGGCGCGCAGCATCGCGATCCGGTTGTAGACCTCGTCCCCGGCCACGGCTCGATCACCAATCCCTCTGCATCTCGGCCCGCCGCGCGGCGACCGCCGAACCCGATTCGCGCCGCGACATCCGCCGGAGCAGCCTCGGCGCCAACGCCATCGACACGGCCGCCCACAACGCGAGCACGGCGAACATCGTAAGCGTCCGCCACTCGCCGCCGATCTCCACCGCCGCCATCGAATCCGGCAGCAGCGCGTGCCGCATCCCCAGGCCCATCCAGTACATCGGGAAGGCCTGCCCGATCCCCTGGAGCCAGCCCGGCAGCGCGGTGATCGGGTAGAAGATCCCCGAGACGGCGACCATGCCCATGATCGGGAACACCACCAGGCCCATGTTCTTGGGGTTGTCGATCAGCGCCCCGAGGACCGCGCCGATCGGCAGCGTCGCGACGATGCCCATGAGCAGCACTGCGAGGAACATCAGCCACCGGTCCGGGGTGGCGAACTCGAGCCCGTCGAACAGCGGCAGCCCGACCGCGACCAGGACCACCGCGGTGAAACCGATGAACATCGCGGTCGAGGCGAGGTGCCCGACCAGGTAGCCGGTCATGCCGCCGGGCATCGACTTGGCGCGCAGGAGCGTGCCGTTGGTGCGGTCCATCGCCAGCGCGCCGACCATCCCGGTGATGCCGCCGAAGACGACGTTCATGCCGATGAGGCTCGGCATGCTCATGGAGCCCAAGGAGACCGGGGCGCCTTCGAAGTCGGCCTGCTGCATGAAAAGCAGCACTACGATCGCGATGGCCGTAGGCATGATGAATTGCATGAGGTCGCCCGGCGTGGTCAGCGAGATGCGCGTCTCGATGAGCGCGCGCTTCCACCCGGTCTTGTACTCGTGCGCGGTGGTGTTCATCGGGTGGCCTCCTTGAAGGTGTCGACGGCGGCCTCGGCCAGCCCGGCCTCGAACTGGGCGACCAGTTCGAGGTAGGCGTCTTCGAGGTTCGCGCGGTGGATCTCGAGGTCGGTGACCGCGCCCTCATCGGTCGCCAGGAGTTTGCGGACGAAGTCCGTGGCCTCCTCGGTCGCGTGGATCTGCAAGGTGCCGTCCTGGATCCACTTCACCTCGGCGGTGGTGGAGGCGGCGCGGGCGAGCTGGTCGGGCGAGCCGTCGGCGATGATGCGCCCGCCAGCGAGGATGAGGATTCGCTCGGCGAGCTTTTCGGCTTCGTCGAGGTCGTGCGTGGTGAGCAGGATCGTGGTGCCGTCCAGGTCGGTGAGCCGATGGATGAGTTCGTGGAACTCCCTGCGGGCGTGCGGGTCGAAGCCGGTGGTCGGCTCGTCGAGGAACAGCAGCGCGGGCTTGCCGATGATGCCGAGGGCGACGTCGAGGCGGCGGCGCTGGCCGCCGGAGAGGTTTCGGACCCGCTGGCCCGCCTGCTCGGGGAGGCCCACGAGCTCCAGCAGGTCGTCGGCGTCGTAGGGGTCGGTATAGGGCTTGTAGTACTCGGCGAAGTGGCCGACGATGTCGCGCACCTTCCACTTGCCGTTGTCGCGCCATTCCTGAAGCACGACGCCGAGCTGGGAGCGCCAGGCCTCGTCGCCGCGGGCCGGGTCGACGCCGAGCACCTGCACGTCGCCGCCTGAGCGGCCGCGGAAGCCCTCGAGGATCTCGATGGTGGTGGTCTTGCCCGCCCCGTTGGGGCCGAGCAGTGCGGTGACGCCACCGGGCTCGATGGTGAGGTCGAGCCCCTTGAGCACGTCCTTGTCGCCGTATCGCATCCGCAGGTCGGACACCGCGATGGCGGGTCCGTCGTGCGTCTGGGGGTGTCCCATGGATAACTCCGTCGTAGAAGTCCTTTGATTGATAGCACTCATGCTACATATTGTCGGATACCTCTGGCAAACCGTATAAGACAAGGGCCGCCGACCTGCTGGTCGACGGCCCTCGCGGTGCGAAGAGTGGAGTCTAGGTGCGCCGCTTCTCGCCCGAGCGGGCGAGCAGGCGCTGCAGGAGGATGAACGCGAGCAGCAGGATGCCGACCACGATCCGGGCCCACCAGGAGTTCAGGTTCCCCTGGAAGGCGATGATCGTGGTGAGCATGCCCATGACCATGACGCCGGCGACGGTGCCGAGCACGAAGCCCGCGCCGCCGGTGAGCAGCGTTCCGCCGATGACCACGGCCGCGATGGCGTCGAGTTCGAGGCCCACGCCCGCGAGCGGGTTGGCGCTCTTGGTGTAGAACGCCGAGATCACCCCGCCCAGCGCCGCGCAGAACCCGCTGATGGCGTACACCCCGATCTTGGTGCGCGCCACCGGAAGACCCATGAGCAGCGCGGACTGCTCGTTGCCGCCCACGGCGTACACGCCGCGGCCGAACCGCGTGTAGTGCAGCACGAGGAACGCGATGATCACGACCGCGAGCGCCACGAACGTGATGTTCGGGAGGCTGAAGCCGCCCTCGCGCACGTTGCCGAACTCGGTGCGCTCCATGCCCCAGTCGAAGAAGGAGACGTCGCGCATGGACACGTCCGAATCCGAGATCTGGAGCGTCAGGCCCCGGTACAGGAAGAGCCCCACCAGAGTCGCGATGAACGGCTGCACGTTGAAGTAGTGGATCACCGCGCCGGTCAGCGTCCCCGAGACCACCCCGAGGGCCAGGACGAGGCCCATCGCGAGCGGTCCGGAGAGACCGGCGTCCACGGTCAACCACGCGCAGGCCATCGTCGAGAAGGCCATGACCGAGCCGACCGAGAGGTCGATGCCGCCAGAGAGGATCACGAAGGTCATGCCGACGGCGATGATGAGCAGCCCGGCGTTGCCGATGAACAGGTCCGGGATGAGCTGCGGGTTGTCGAAGTTCCGGTAGTTCGCGAGGCCGCCGAGATACATGACCACGAGCAGCAGCACGGTGGCGCCGATCGGGATGTACCGGCCGAGGCCGTCGAACAGGACCGTGCGGGAGGGCCGCTCGGTCAGCGTGTGGGCGCTCATTTCGCCAGGACCTCCTCGGGCTCGGGGGACGCGGCGGGGGTCTGGGTCCGCTTGCGTTTGAACGGCTTCAGCACCCAGTCCCGGAACTCCGGGCTCTGGAGCAGCGCCACGATCAAGACCACGATGGCCTTGGCGGTGAACTGCCACTGGCTGGAGAGGCCGACGTTGATGATGGTGACTTCGAGCGTGCCGATGATGGCCACGCCGATGGTGGTGCCCAGCAGGAAGAACCGGCCGCCGAGGAGTGCGGTCCCGCCGATGACGACGGCGAGGATCGCGTCGAGCTCGATCCACAGGCCGCCGTTGTTGGCGTCGGCGCTGCCGAGGTTGGCCGCGCCGATGATCCCGGCGAGCCCGGCGCACAAGCCGCACACCAGGTACACGAGCGTGGTGATGCCCTTGGAGCGGATGCCGGCGAGGCGGCTGGCCTCGGGGTTGCCGCCCACGGATTCGAGCAGCATGCCCAGCGCGGTCTTGCGGGTGAGGATCGCGAGCGCGGCGAGCACGGCCCCGGCGATCCAGATCGGCACGGGCACGGTGAGGATCGCGCCGCGGCCGAGTTCGACGAACGGGCTCGCGTCGCTGACGTTCGGGATCTGCCCGCCGGTGATGAGCTGGGCGATGCCGCGCCCGGCGATCATGAGGATGAGCGTGGCGACGATCGGCTGGATGCCGAAGCGCGCCACCATGGTCCCGTTCCAGGCGCCGATGACCGCCGCAACGACGAGGGCGAGGGCGACCGCGATGAGGACGACCGCGAGCGAGGAGTCGTCCCGGTTGGTGATCCACTGGCAGGCGACGGCCGCGCCGATCGCGTACACCGCGCCGACCGAGAGGTCGATGCCCTTGGTGGCGATGACGAGCGTCATGCCGAGCGCGATGATGAGCAGCGGCGCGGAGCGGCGCAGGATGTTGACGAACGCGCCGCCGAGGCGGCCGTCGTTGAGGTTCGGAATGATGAAGTCGAACCCGGTGACGGCGATGTTCACGATGATGAGCGCGACGAGCACGCCGAGCGGCCAGACGAGTCGCTTCAGATAAGGGTTCGCCCGCCCGTCGCCCGCCACAGCCCGGACCGGAGTAAACACTCTATTCATTACTGCCTCCGGCGACAATGGTGTCCACAATGTGCTCCACGGTGCGTTCGGACTCGTCTTCCAGCACCGCGATGAGTTCGCGGTCGCGCAGGACGGCGATCCGGTCGGACAGTCGCGTGACCTCTTCGAGCTCAGCGGAGACGAACAGGACCGACATGCCTTGGCCGGAGAGTTCGGCGACGAGGCGCTGGATGTCGGCCTTGGCGCCGACGTCGATGCCGCGGGTGGGCTCGTCGAGGATGAGCAGCTTGGGCTCGATGAGCATCCAGCGGGCCAGGAGCACCTTCTGCTGGTTGCCGCCGGAGAGGTTCTTGACGGGCATGTCCGGGTTCGCGGGCCGGATGTCGAGCTTCTCGATGAACTCGGCCACGAGCTGGTCCCGCTTCGCGGTCGGGATCGAGCGGGCCCACCCGCGCGAGGCCTGCATCGCCAGGATCATGTTCTCGGCGACCGTGAGGTCCCCGACGAGCCCTTCGGTCTTGCGGTTCTCGGGGCAGAACGCGATGCCGCGGGCGGCTGCGGTGCGCGGATTGTGCCCGCCGGTGCTCTTGCCGTCGAAGAGGAGCCTGCCGGAGTCGGCGCGGTCGGCCCCGGCGATGAGCCGCACGGTCTCGGTGCGGCCCGAGCCGAGCAGCCCGGCCAGACCGACGACTTCGCCGCGGTTGACGCGGAGGTCGTACGGCGCGATGGAACCCTTGCGGCCCAGGGCGGTCGCCTCGACGAGCACCTCGTCGACGGCGACCTCGTGCGAGGCGGCGGTGCGTTCGATCTGCTCCAGCGTGTCGGCCTCGCGGCCGAGCATGTGGCCGATGAGCTCGCTCTCGGGCAGCTGCGAGGTGGCCCATTCGCCGACGAGCTTCCCGTTGCGCAGCACGGTCATCCGGTCGCAGATCTCGTAGACCTGGTCGAGGAAGTGGGAGATGAACACCATGGCGACGCCGTCGTCGGCGAGGCGGCGCATCACGTTGAGGAGCACCTTGACCTCGCCGCGGTCGAGCGAGGAGGTCGGCTCGTCGAGGATGAGCACCTTCGCGTCGACGTTCACCGCGCGGGCGATGGCGACGAGCTGCTGCATGGCGATCGAGTACGAAGACAGCGGCGCGGCGACGTTGAGGTCGATGCCGAGGTCGTCGAGGAGGGCTTTGGCCTGGCGTCGCATGGCCCTGAAGTTGATGAACGGGCCGAGCCGCGGCTCGCGCCCCGCCAGGAGGTTCTCGGCGACCGACAGATTGTCGGTGAGGTTGACCTCCTGGTACACGGTGGAGACGCCCGCGGCCTGGGCTGCGCCGGGACTGTGGAAGCGGACGGGCTTCCCGTCGAGGAGGATCTCCCCGGCGTCCGGCGCGTGCACGCCGGTGAGGACCTTGATGAGCGTGGACTTCCCGGCGCCGTTCTCACCCATGACGGCGTGGATCTCGCCCGGTCTGAGGGTGAAGTCGACGCCGTCGAGGGCGCGGACGCCGGTGAAGTCCTTCACGATGCCGGTCATCGAGACCAAGGCGTCGGTCAT
>DATABR010000260.1:0-10686 GCA_036259435.1 Glycomyces sp. | reverse complement strand
AAGAAGGTGGCCGCAGCGGTCGTCGACCACACCTTCGAGATCGCCACCGGGGAGATCTTCGTGGTCATGGGCCTGTCCGGCTCGGGCAAGTCGACGCTCATCCGGATGCTCAACGGCCTGGTCAAGCCCACTTCCGGCACTATCTGGATCGATGGCGTCGAGCTCGGTTCCCTCTCGTCGTCGGCCCTGCGCCAACTGCGCCGCGACAAGGTGAGCATGGTCTTCCAGCACTTCGCGCTGCTCCCCCACCGCACGGTCCTGGAGAACGTCGCGTTCGGCCTCGAGATCAAGGGCCTCGCCAAAGCCGAACGGCTAGAGCGCGCTAGGGAAGCGGTCCAGCTCGTGGGCCTGCACGGCCACGAGGACAAGCTCCCCGCCCAACTCTCGGGCGGCATGAAGCAGCGAGTCGGCCTCGCCCGGGCCCTCGCCGCCGACACCGAAATCCTGCTCATGGACGAGGCCTTCAGCGCGCTCGACCCGCTCATCCGCCAGGAGATGCAGGACCAGCTCCTCGAACTCCAGTCCAAGCTCGCCAAGACCATCGTGTTCATCACACACGACCTCAACGAGGCCATGCGCATCGGCGACCGCATCGCCATCTGCGACGGCGAAGTCAAGCAGCTCGGCACCGCCGAGGAGATCCTCATGCACCCCGCCGACGAGTACGTCGCCGACTTCACCGCCGATGTGGACCGCAGCCGCGTCCTCACCGCCGAAGCCGTGATGGAACCGTGCGGGACCCGGGACACCAGCTCGTACCCCCAGGTCGAATCCGACGTGCCCGTCAACGAGCTGTACGAGTCGGTCCTGAAGTCACGGGCCCCCTTGCTGGTCGTGGACGACAAGGCCGACCCGCTCGGAGTGGTCACGCCCCGGTCCATCATCAAGTCGCTGGCGCCCGAACCGGGCGAGACCGCCCCCGACGCCGAACAGGAGCGTCAGCCCGCATGATCGAATACCTCAACAACTGGTTCTGGACCTATATCTGGAAGCCCTTGCCCGACATGCCTTTCGGCGCCTGGATGGAGAGCTTCATCCAGTGGTCCCGCCTCGCGTGGAAGCCGATGTTCGACAGCATCGACGCCTTCCTGGAGAACCTCCACGCCGGTATCACCTCAGGCCTGCTCTGGATGCCGTCAATGTTGATGGTGGTGCTCTTCGCCGCGATCGCCTGGGCCGTCAAGGGCTGGAAGTTCGGCACGGGCCTCGGCGTGCTCATGTTCCTCACCGCCTGGATGCCGTACTGGGAAGAGACGATGGAGACGCTGGCGATGGTCATCGTCGCCACCGTGATCGCCACTCTCCTGGCCATCCCTCTGGGCATCGCCGCCTCCGAGAACCGCGCCACCTCCGTCGTCATGCGCCCCGCACTCGACTTCATGCAGACGCTGCCCAGCTTCGTCTACCTGCTCCCGGTGGTGATGTTCTTCGGGGTCGGCGAGACCCCGGGCATCATCGCCACCATCGTCTTCTGCATGCCGCCCGGCGTGCGACTGACAGAACTGGGCCTGCGCCAAGTCGACCGTGAAGTCGTCGAAGCCGGGCAGGCGTTCGGCGCGTCGCCGACGCGGATCCTGCTGCGCATCAAGATGCCGCTCGCCCTGCCCACGATCATGGCCGGACTCAACCAGGTGATCATGCTGGCCCTGTCGATGGTCGTCATCGCGGGCCTCGTCGGCGGCGGCGGTCTCGGCGAAGTGATCGCCAATGCGCTGGGACGCTTGGAGATCGACAACGGATTCAGCGCTGGCCTGTCGGTCGTCGCGCTGGCGATCTTCCTCGACCGGGTCACGCAGGGCCTGTCCGACCGCACTCCCGTCGCCCGCGCCGCTCTCCTGGCGCGCTGAACCGCCCACCCAAAGAACACCCCCGGAAAAGAACCGTGCGGACCCCGCACGAGAGAGAAGGAAACATGCGACGTCGTTTGCTCATGAAGGGCGCCATCGCCACCGGTGCCGTCGCCGTGCCCCTCGCCGCCTGCTCGGTCGAACAGGAGCCGGGTGCCGAGACCGGCGACTCGAAAGGGGACTTCGGCCTGCCGAAGGGCGAGGGCGAGCTGACCATCGGCTACATCAACTGGGACGAGGCCGTCGTCGCCACCGAGCTGTGGCGCCAGGCGCTCGAGGCCTCGGGCTACACCGTCACCACCCAGGAGTTCTCCGAGGTCGGGCCGCTGTTCGAGGGACTGTCGGCCGGCGACATCGACGTCTTCCTCGACGGCTGGCTGCCGATCACGCACCAGACGTACATGGAGAAGTACGGCGACCAGCTCGAGCAGTTGGGCGCCTGGAACGAGAACGCGGCGCTCACCGTCGCGGTGCCGACCTATGTGGACGTGAATTCGCTGACCGAGCTCAACGCCAACGCCGACCTCTTCGGCGGCCGCATCGTCGGCATCGAGGCCAGCGCGGGTCTGACCGAGGCGGTGCAGGAGCAGACGATTCCGACGTACAGCGTCACCGATCTGGAGCTGCAGACCTCGTCGACCGCGGCGATGCTGGCGGAGCTCGACTCGGCGATCGCGGCCGAGGAGCCGATCGTGGTGACGCTGTGGCAGCCGCACTGGGCGTACGCGAAGTACGACCTGAAGAACCTCGAGGACCCGGAGCTGACTCTGGGCGAGGCCGAGACGATCAACACCCTGGCGCGCCTGGGCTTCGGCGAGGACTTCGCCGACGTCGCGGAAGCCCTGTCGACTTTCGCGATGAGCGACGAGCAGCTGGCGGACCTGGAGAACGCGGTCTTCGCCGAGGCGGACGGCGACGTCCAGGCGGGCGTGACGGCGTGGCTCGAGAACAACAAGTTCTCGGACCTCATCGCGTAGCTAGCACCGAGGAACCGGTGTCGGCGACGCGTCCCCAGCGTGTGGCCGGTGGCGGCAACGGCGTCCGACGCGAGCCGCGGGGCATCGGGGGACATTTCCGATGCGACCTGCGGGGAGCTGGTGGCAGTGCCGCTACCCGACGCGACGCGCCCGGAATTTGGTGGCAACACTGCCATCCGATGCGAGCCGCGCGGCGTTGGCCGAACACCGCCACCCGACACGACCCGCCCGAGGCGGGCGCGCCGCTGCGGCGGCGCGCTCTGAGGGCGACGGAATGACCGCGCGCGGCGACGCCGGCGCCGGGGCCTGGGCCCCGCGGCGGGCATGAGGACTGCGCCGACCTCCATCGCCGGCGATGCAAGCGCGCGAAGGCCGTTCGCGGCCGCGCCGCTCCACCCCACAAGGGAGCGGCGAAAGGTGCGGGGCCGGGACCAGCCGGTCCCGCACCGACCACCCCGCCGCACTGTCGCACCCCCCGGGCACCCTTGTGTTCGGGGGCCTCGAACCCAGAACCCTCCCGCAGAGGCCCGAAACTCGGGCGCCGACGCCTGTTCCAAGGCGCGGTCGCCGCAGGCGGCCTCGCCGCCGCTGGAGCCGGCGGCCTCCAGATCGCCCAGGCCCAGGAGAGCCACCCAGGACGTGACCGCCAAGGCGAATTTCGGTGGAAGCACAGGAGCTTCTACGGCTATCAGGCCGCGAACGCCGACCAGTTCCTCAACAACCACAACGACGCCTGCATCACCAACTACTGGTCCAACTGGGACCTTTGCACGCTCGCCTCGGTACTGGCCATCGGGGTGTTCAACGAGGACGACGGCCTGGTCGACCGGGCGATCGACTACATGTACCACGGCGAGGGCAACGGCTCGATCGAGCACGCCATCCCGTTCGTCCACCAGGACGAGGGCCTCGCGCAGCAGCAGGAGAGCGGCCGCGACCAGGGCCACACTCTCATGGACACCGGCCTGCTCGGGACCATCTGCGAGATGGCCTGGACCCAGGGCGTGGATCTGTACGGCCACAGCGACAACCGGGTCGCGAAGTGCGCGGATTACGTGGCGCGCTACAACCTCGGCCTCGACGTGCCGTTCACGACCTACGCCTGGGGGCACTGGCAGACCTGCGCGCCCCGCGAGCAGACGATCGTCTCCGAAGCGAGCCGCGGCCAGGTCAGACCGGTGTGGAATGTGATATATCACCACTACGCGGGACGCCAGGGATGGCGATGCCCGTCGCGGACACGAACGCCCAGAACGGCCCCGAAGGCGGGCGATTACGGGGACGCTTCGGGCGGCTACGACGCCCTGGGCTTCGGCACCCTCACCTACACCCGCTGACTCGGGCGACAGAGAGCCTTTCTTGTCGTACCCGCGCGGGATTGTTGCGACTACGGCCCCCGGGGCGGTGGGGGATGGTAATACGCGAAGCAGTGGCAGCATCCAACCGTGTGCTCGAATCGACGCCTGATTCATGCGTATGCGCTAATATGTATGGACGCTTCGCGGGCCTCCTCCCGCCGAGCGTCGAGACCCTACATGGCCTCCCGCACGCGATCGCCGATCCGCACTCGGCGGTCGCGTTGCGTCCCACCGCTACCATTTCCGGCAGTGACCCACCCCAACAGCGAAACCCGCGTCGAGGCGCCCGCCCCGCGGCCCGCTGTCGAGCGCTAGGAGACCACTTGTTCGGCATGCTCGCGCCCTGCCCCTCCCGCACCCCCGACGACCTCAAGCCCCGCTGGATGGGCCACTTCTGCGGCCTGTGCCTGGAACTGCGCGACGACGCCGGGCAGCTCGCACGGCTCACCACCAACTACGACGCCCTCGCCCTCTCCGTTCTGGTCGAAGCCCAAATCGGCGACGAGTCCGACACCCGCAACGCCGGCCCCTGCGCACTGCGCGGCATGCGCCGCCAGCGCATCGCCACCGGCGGCGGGCCGCGCCTCGCAGCGGCCGCCTCGCTCCTGCTCGCCTCAGCCAAGATCCGCGACCACGTGGAGGACGGCGACGGCATCGCCGCGCGCCCCGGTGCCCGGGGCCTCGCGGGCATGACCGCCGACCGCTTGCGCGCCAAGGCCGCCGCGATCGGCGATGCCATCGGCCTGCCGACCGAGCCGCTCGTCGCGGTCATCGAGCGCCAGCGCGAGATCGAGGTGGCCTGCGGCCCCGGCACACCGCTGACGGCGGTCACGGCCCCCACGGAGTCGGCCACGGCCGAGCTGTTCGCGCACGCGGCGCTCCTCGGCGGTCGGCCCGAGAACACCGAGCCGTTCAAAGCCGCCGGTGCCGCGTTCGGACGCCTGGCGCACCTGCTCGACGCCGCCGAGGACTTCGACGACGATGCCGAGCGCGGCGCGTGGAATCCGTTGGCCGCCACTGGCACGGGAATCGAGGGCGCGCGGGGCCTGGCGACGGCCGCGCTCGCGGACATGAAGGCCGCCTTGGCGGCCGCCTCGTTCGTGGACGAGACGATGACCGGTCTACTGCTCGACCGCTATGCGCGGCATGCGTTCGCGAAGACGTTCGGGTCGTCTTGCGCGTCCTACCGCGAACCTCGCGGCGACTCCCGCCGCCGGTACCGCAGGGACGATCGTCGCTATCGCCGCGACGACCGGGGTTACGCGCCGCGCTACGAGTACGACCGTTCGGAGCGCCGGGGGTTCTTCTCAGGGCTCTGCGCGTTCACGGTGCTGTGCTGCACGTGTCAGATGTGCTGCCGTGAGCGCTATGAGGGCCCGTGGTCGGGCAGGCGCCGGGAGGGCTGCTGCCACAAGTGCGACTGCTGCCCGTGCGACGGCGACTGCTGTGGTTGCGGTTGCGACTGAACGAGTTCGCTATCGTGGCGGCTGCGGCCATCCCGGGTTCGAGTTGGGATTCGGGGGGTTCAACGGGATTGTTGTGCCCGCAGAGCCGGGCGCGGCGGTCGGTCCGGCGGCGGGCTGCTGCAGCGTGTCTCTCCATTGGGGAGGTTCCGGGGGCTGGTAGCCGTCGAGCGGCGTCTGGTGCGCGCCGGGGCGTCGGTCGTCGTCCGAACGGGGCTGGTTGCCCGGGCGGTCTCGGAGCCAGGCGCGGAAGGGCTTGGTGAAGATCAGGACGAGGCACAGGAGCACGGCCGCGGCCTGAGCGAGGGCGGGGACGAACTTCCAGACGCTGAAGAACCCGATCAAGGCGTTGAGCCCGAGCGCGCCGAGTCCGATGTAGAGCGCCTTGCGGGGGCCCTGGAACTTGAAGCGGCCCAGTTGCTCCTTGGCAATGGCCCAGATCAGTGTGAGGCAGACGGCGATGACGAGCACGCCGAAGAAGAGGCCGGCGAACCGGCCGACGGCCGAGTCGGCCGCGATGGCGCCGATGAGGGTCACCAGCAAGGTGAGGGCCAGGGAGATCCACAGGGTCTGCAACATCACGGTGACCTGGATCGGCCGGTCGTCCTTGCCGCGAAATCCCCAGCGCTGGAGGAAGGTGGGCGCGGGCGGCAGGACCGGCCCGGCTTCCTGGCCGGCCTTGAACGTCGCGTAGGGATCGTGCGGCCGGTATTCGAAGGACTGCGGACCGGGCCCGGACTTTGGCGCGGCGGAACCGCTTCGGCCGTCCCATTGCGCGGCGGGACCACCTTGGGGCGCAACGGGTGCACTCGGGGGCATGGAGGCGCCGGGCGGCTGCTGCGGCGGCAGGTACGGGTCGCCCGGAGGCCCGGGCGCGTAGGGCGGGTTCGTCATCGATCGGCTCCGAGGAGGTCGGTCAGTTGCGGCAACCAAGCTTACGCAAACCGCGAACGCGAAGATCGGTCACATCGAAGCGAAACCGACAGTGTCATACCCGAGACGTAGGGTTAAGCAAAGGGGTCCCCCTCAGGGACATATCACCGCGAAGGCCGCATCTCGGGTTGCGAGCGGCCCGGCCGTCAGTCGATCGGTTCGAAGAGGGCGATAGTTTCGAAGTGCTGGGTCATCGGGAAGGCGTCGAAGGCCCGGATCCGAGTCAGCGCATAGCCTTCGATCGCGAGGTCCTTCGCGTCCCGTGCCAGCGCGCCCGCGTCGCAGGCGACGTAGCAGATCGCCCTCGGGCGCGCCTCGCCCAGCGCGACGACGACTTCCGGGCCCGCGCCGCTGCGCGGCGGGTCCAGGATCACGAGGTCGACCGATCCGAGGTCAGGCGCGATCGCGGCCACGTCGCCTTCGATCGCCCCGGCGTTCTTCCACGCGGCGAGGTTCGCGGCCGTCCGTGAGGACGACGCGTTCTCTACGGCCACAACACGGCCCGTGTCGCCGACCGCCTCGGCCAGCCCGGCGGCGAAGAGCCCGGCCCCGGCGTACAGGTCCCAGGCCGACTCGCCCTCGCGCGGCTCCAGGAACTCGAGCGCGCAGGACAGGAACGTCGGCGCGGCGGCCGGGTGGACCTGCCAGAAGCCGTCGAAGCCGATCTCGAACTCGTTCTCGTCGACCTTCTGGTGCACCAGCTTCGGCCCGCTCTTGTGGTGCGGGCGGGCGGTGCGCCGCAGCTGGGTGTAGACCGCGAGCTGGTCGTCGTCAGCGTCGACCACGCCCACGGCGCCCATGCCGTCCCAGCGCTCCGCGAGCACGTCGGATTCGCGGATGCGCCCGGTGGCGATCGCGCACCGGTCGATGTGGACGAGTTCGTGCGACTTGTGGACGCGCAGGCCCGGGCGCCCGTCCTGGTCCACCGCGTACTGCATCCGGGTGCGCCAGCCGAGCGCGCCCTCGGACCATTCGAGGGCCTCGACCTCGACGCCTTCGAGGCGTTCGGGTTCGACGCCGCCGATGCGGGTGAGCTGGTCGAACAGCACCTTGGCTTTGAGTCGCCGCTGCGCCTGCGGCGTCGCGTGCTGGAAGTCGCAGCCGCCGCACTTGCCGGGCCCGGCGTAGGGGCAGGGGGGCTCGACGCGGTCGGGCGAGGCTTCGATGACTTCGACGGCGTCGGCGAACGCGAAGCGCTTCTTGCGCTCGTTGATCTCGATGCGGACGGTCTCGCCGGGCAGGGCGTGCCGGACGAAGTACACCTCGCCGTCGACGCGGGCCACGCAGTGGCCTCCTGCGGCGACGTCTCCTACGGTGACGATCATTCGTCCTCAACCCCTGGTCCTGTGGATGGCGGCGGCCCGATCGGGCCGCCAGCCAGGGTACAGGTGCCGACGCGGGCCCGCTCGGTAAGGAAAGCCTAGGTGAAGCGGCGTAGCCGGTCGCCTCGCGTCACTTGCTGATGCGTCTGAGCGGCGGCGGTTCGGTGCTCTCGCCGAGGATCCACGGGACGATGCAGATCATGACGCCCGGCTCGTATTTGAGCTGGCGGCGCAGGGCCTTCGTCGTCTGGTTGTGCAGCAGGCTGGTGGACCAGTTGAAGTAGCCCCGCGACACGCGCCCGGGCTGGCGGCCCTGCCCGACCACGTATTCGGGCAGGTACACGGTCACGACGTCTCTCGGCGCGTCGCGCCGCCGGGCCTTGACGTAGTCGACGATCGGGCCGGTGATCTCCCGGTACGGCGAGTCGATCACGGTGAGCGGCACCTTGATCCCCCGCCGCTCCCACTCGGCGAGGAGCTGCCGCGACCGCGCCGCGTCGACGTTGACCGTCAATGCGGTGATCGTGTCGGGCCGGGTGGCCTTCGCGTACGAGATCATCCGCATCAGCGGCAGGTTCACGCTCGAGACCAGGACGATCGCGTGGCTGCGCGAAGGCAGCCGCGGCTTGCCCGGCGGCAGCTCGATTTCGTCGCGCACGGCCGTGTAGTGCTGGGCGATGAACCGCATGAGCACGTAGCAGCCGCCGATGATGAGCACGGCGATCCAGCCGCCGCGCCGGTAGTCGGTGACGGCCACGATCGCGAGCACGATCGCGCAGGCGAGGGACGCGGCCAGCGCGGTGGCCCGGGCGCGGCGGGCGCGCGAGCGGCGGGTGGTATCGCGTTCGACGTCGAGCACGCGCCGCCAGTGGCGGACCATCGCGGCGTTGGCCAGGACCATCGAGAGGAACACGCCGACGATGTACAGGCCCATGAGCTCGTACGTGGCGCCGCCGAAGAGGATCACCAGAACCGCGGCCGCGACGGCGAGGATGAGAATGCCGTTGGAGTACACGAGCCGGTCGCCGCGCTTGTGGAGCTGGCGTGGCAGGAGCGAGTCTTCGGCGAAGATCGAGGCGAGCTGCGGGAAGCCGACGAACGCGGTGTTGGCGGCCAGGAGCAGGACGCCGGCGGAGGCGAGCATGATCGGCGTCGTGGCGGCGGGCGAGGCGTTGAAGACGGTGTCGGCGAGCTGGGCGAGGAGCGGGTGCCGCAGGTAGCCGGCGGCGTCGGCGGAGGACTGGGCGCCCACGAGGTAGGCGAGGATGACGATGCCGGTGAAGAGCGCGACCGTGGCGCCGCCGACGGCGGTGATGGCGGCGGCGGCGTTGCGCCCGCGCGGGGGCCGGAAGAAGCGCACGCGGGTCGTGAACGTCTCGATGCCGGTGACGGCGACCGATCCGGCGGCGAAGGCCCTGGCGCACAGCACGAGCAGTGCCGCGGAGGTCCATTCGCGTGTCTGGGCGGCGGTCTCCTCGTCGGCGGTGGCGGCGGTGAGGTCCTGCCCCGCGCCGACGCGCACGAACCCGACGATGAGCAGTGCGGCCATGCCCGCGACGAACGCGACGGTGACGGCTGCCGCGAAACGGCCCGAGACGCGCAGGCCGCGGAGGTTGTAGGCGGCGAGGAGGGCGATCGCGGCGGCGGCGATCCATTCGCGCCAGGCATGGATGCCGGGCATGATCACGTCGAGGGCGGCGACGGCGGCGGAGGCCGAGACGGCGACGGTGAGGATGTAGTCGAGCACGAGGGCGGCGGCGGCGAGCCGCCCTGCGCCGGGCCCGAAGTTGGCGGCGACGACCCGGTAGTCGCCGCCGCCGCCCGGGTAGGCCTGGACGGTGTAGCGGTAGGAGGCGATGACGGCGACCATGACGACCGCGGCGGCCAGGCCGGTCCAGATCGAGAAGGCGTACGCGGCGGTCCCGGCGACGCCGAGCACGAGGAAGATCTGTTCGGGCGCGTAGGCGAGCGAGGAGATGGGGTTGACCGCCAGGAGCGGGATGGCGTACCGCTTGGAGAGCGCCAGCGAGGGCTGGCGCTGCCCTGAGGCGAACGGTTCGCCCACGAGCAGCCGTTTGAAGACGGACAAGGACCGGGTCACGGGAATCGACCTTACCGGGCCCCGCCCGGGCGCAGGCCGTTCGGCCGCCTCCGGGCCGGGAGCGGCGCGGTCCCGGCCCGCGGATTCGCCTCCTCGGCTGCGGCTACCTGACTGCGGCTTTGACGGTGAGGGTGCCTCGGCCTGCGTCGAGTTCGGCCCTGTGCCGAGCGGGACGACGCGCGGGTCGGGCTCGTGCCCCGTCCCCAAGCTTCGGCGGCTCGGCGGCCCTCGGGGCGGCCGGGCGCGGTATGGTCGCTTCGGCACTGTCGTTGAAGGGCGCTGCCGTGGAGGGAGTGGGCCGTGCATGTGGTGATCATGGGGTGCGGGCGTGTGGGTTCGTCCCTGGCGCGCAGCCTGGTGGAGCGCGGCCACACGATCGGGATCATCGACCAGAACCCGAAGGCGTTCCGCCGTCTGGGGCCCGATTTCGACGAGACGACCGTCCGCGGCGTCGGCTTCGACCGGGAGGTCCTGGCCAAGGCGGGGATCAACCGTGCGGACGCGTTCGTCTCGGTCTCGTCGGGCGACAACTCGAACATCATCGCCGCGCGGGTCGCGCGCGAGAACTACGGCGTCCCGAACGTCATCGCCCGCATCTACGACCCGCAGCGCGCGAGCGTCTACGAGCGCCTGGGCATCCCGACCGTGGCGACGGTGCGGTGGACCGCCGACCGGCTCCTGCGCC
>DATABR010000259.1:0-6242 GCA_036259435.1 Glycomyces sp. | reverse complement strand
CCCCCCCCCGCGAAACTACGAACGTTACCGCTGGAGCGGCCCGCACCCTGTGACGGGCGCGGGCACTCCCTTGAACGCCTGAGAAGCTGTGCCCCTGAGTGGCCGTGCTCCTTGAAGGCGGTGCACTTTTAGAGGACGCCCGCGCCCGTGAGCTCGGTGGCACCGGCGATCGTGTCCGCAACACCTTCGGAGGTGGTGTTGCCGACCAGACCGCCGACCACCGGCAGACCGCCGGCCAGGCCGCCGGTCAAGCCCGTCACCGCGTCGAGACCGGGAACGGCCGGGAGCTGCTCCTCGTTCACGTCGGCCTGAGCGGACTCGTTGGACGAGAGCCCCTTGTGGCTGTCGTGGTGGTCGTGCCCGTCGGGGGTCTCGGCTTCGGAGCCGCCCTCGCACGAGGCGGAAGCGGTACCGAGGACCGCGATGCTGTTGCCGCACACGTTGACCGGAGCCTGGACGGGAGCGAACACCTGGTTCCCGTTGCCGAGGCCCACATTGTCCTGCGAGGTCAGGTCGCCGCCCGTGCCGTTGTATTCGGCTTCGGCGCCACCCTCGCACTCGGCACCGGCGGCACCGCCGACGGCGACCGCGTTGCCGCAGGCGTTGATGGGCGCCTGGATCGGCGCGAGCAGCTGGTTGCCCGACAGCGCACCGATGTTGCGCTGCGTGGTGGTGTCAGATTTGGTCTTGCGGCCGGACTCGGCGATGGTGGCCTCGGAGCCGCCGGTCGACCAGGCGTTCGCGATCCCGCCGACGGCGGCGGCGACGCTGCTGACCTCGACCGGGGCCTGGACGGGGGCGTACGCCTGGTTGCCGTTGCCAAGGCCGGTGTTGTTCTGCGTGGTCAGGTCGCCCGCGCCGCCGAACTCGGCGGAGGAGCCGCCTTCGCAGCCGGCGTCGGCGGTGCCGAGGGCGGCAGCGGCGACGCCGCAGATGTTGATGGGCGCCTGGATCGGCGCGACCACCTGGTTGCCCGACACGGCGCCGACCTGGTCCTGCGTGGTGACGTCAGGGCCCCAGGCCTGGGCGGTGCCGGCGCCTGCGACGAGTACGGCGCCCGCTGCGACGAAGCCGGTCTGCGCGGTCTTACGTGCCCATGAGTAATTCACGAAGTCTCACCTTTCAGGGAAAATCGAACTTGCTGTTCCATCACGTATCCCCCGTGAAGCTCCGTGGCTCCAATGGCTTTGGTCGTCCGGCGGGCTGGGTCTCGCCTGAACGGGGTGCATTGAAACCGAGGAGAGTTTTCCTTTGCGGTCGTCGGGTCGCCCGGGTCGGCGCGTACGCCGGCCGCTCGAGACGCCCTGATTTCGGGCGCGCTCGCGCGGACGGTTCGGGTCGGCGCGGTGGTGCACCACCGCGCCGGCTCGAGCCGTTCGCGTTGGACCCGGGCGGGCCCGTCGACCGTGGTGGTCCGCGGCGCGCCTGAGCGGAGCGCACGCCGCGTTGTAGTCGGGTGTCCTCTTAGAAGGGCAGCGGCACCGGCAGGCCGCCGCCGAGGTTCGCGAGCAGGTCGGTGATCGGGTTGCCCGCGGGCTCCTCCTGGTCGGCGACCTTGTCGCCCACCTTGTCGGTCTGGTCGGCGACCTTGTCGGCCGCTTTGTCGGCCGCCTTGTCGCCCTTGGCCTCCGCGTCGGGACCGGAAGGCACCAGGGCGTCCAGTCCGGGAACCGCATGGAGCGGGACCGCGCTCAGGCCCGGAACCTTGTCGGTGACGCCGCCGGCCAGGCCGGTGATCGCGTCAGGGGAGACCGGGAGCCCCCCGAGGGCTTCCGGAGTCGCCATCACGAGGTCGCCGGTCGATTCCGGCGCGACGGTGTCGCCCGCCTGAGCGGCCGTACCCGTGAGCAGCAGAGCCCCCGTAGCGAGACCTCCGATGAGACCCGCCGTACGCACAGTGCGCATTTCCATCTGCTTTGTTGCCTTTCTCCGTACCGCACGGACTTGGTCGGCGGCTGGGGTAGCAGCACGCAGTAACCGCCGTGCGGTGCAAGTTCGCTGAATTGTCAATGGTTGACCAGCGGCTCGAGGCAGCGCGCTCGCCGCGGGGACGCTCGCTCCTGCCGACTGCGGTCCTCAGCCGCGACCGAACCGGCTGGATCGCCGGCGGATCGAGGACCACGCTCGCTGTCCGATGGGCCGGTGACACTCCGGCCCCGGCCGCGACGGGTTGGTGACGCGACCACCCTGACTAACTGGAGAGGCTGGGGCGCGGTTACGCCCAGACGCGAAGAAATTCGAAAACATTGCGTCGTTGCGCCACCCGAATGCGTGGATGACTCATATGCCCGACTAGCACGCGCAACGGCCCCTCATCGAAAGATGAAGGGCCGCAAGCCGAAAGAGTGAAAAGCGCTACTGGACGCGCCGCAGGATCATGGTGTCGGTGTGGCCGGGATTCTGACCGTCGTCACCGCCGCCGCGCTTTCTGCGGACGATCTTGATGATGCGCGCGATCACGAACCACGCGAACAGCAGCCCGATGACGGCGACCACGAGCTTGCTCAAGAGCCCTGAGTACTCCTCGATGACCGGCTGGATCGTCGGGCCGAACGCGAACCCCAGACCGATCCAGATCGCGTTCCAGATCACCGAGCCCACGAGCGTGTATCCCGTGAACTTCCAGAACGGCATCTTCTCGATGCCCGCGGGCACCGAGATCGCGCTGCGCACCAGGGGAAGGCAGCGCCCGGCCAGAACGGCGACGCCACCCCACCTTGCGAAGACCTTCTCCGAGCGCTCGAAGTCCTTGAGCTCCAGCAGCGGGACCTTCTCGAACAGCCACCGGGTGCGCTCGCGCCCGAACGCGTATCCGACGTAATAGAGGATGTAGGCACCGGCCATCGAACCGAGCGCGGCGAAGAACATCACCAGCCAGAAGTTCATCTTGTTGTCCCAGGCGAGGTATCCGGCCACCGGCAGGATCAGCTCGGAGGGGATCGGAGGGAAGACCGACTCGATCGCGAGGGCTAGGCCCACCCCGACCTCGCCAAGATTGTCGATGAGACTGAGCACCCATTGGATGAGGTCCCCCTGGCCTTCGCCGGAGGGGATCTCACTCGACGCGGTGGTCATTGCGAGGGCCTGACTGAGGATGTTCGTCACGCGGCCAGCGTAACCGGCTCGCCTCGGCGACCGCCTCGGTCGTCTGACCGAAATCCTCCCCAGTTTCGGGCCGTGCGGCCCACTGCGCGTGGCCAGGTGTCGCGGGGCGTGCGAGCCCGGGCCATACTTAGTGGGAATTCCGCGCTTCTTACGGCTCGCACGCACCGCGTCGGCCCGTTCAGCGCCCTGGGAATCGCAGTTGAAGGGGGCTTCGATGAGTCGCACGGTCGGGCCGTACCACGATGTCGCGACCGCCCGTGTCGAAGGCGCCTACGAGCTGTGCGAAGGCCTCGACGAGAACGGCCGGCCCGTACAGATCCTCACCCTCGGGTCGACCTCTTCGAAGGACCCCGCCCGCCGCGGCCTCCTCACGGACACCGTCGCCTGGGCCTACGCCACCGCCGGGCCCGACGACGCCCCGATCCTCGTGGCCGACTTGGACGCCGAGCAGCCGTACGTGGTCGTGCTGCGCGACTCGCGCCTTCGCGGCGCCGACCGCATCATGGACCGG
Source organism: Glycomyces sp. (assembly GCA_036259435.1). Taxonomy (GTDB): domain Bacteria; phylum Actinomycetota; class Actinomycetes; order Mycobacteriales; family Micromonosporaceae; genus Glycomyces. Next base: position 2,626 of record DATABR010000259.1, on the reverse strand, counting down.
CTGCTGTCCATGGGCCCGGCGACCGGCCCGCTCCCGGTCGGCCCCGGCGCCGCGGCCCAGCGCGCCGCCCACCAGATGGCCGCCGCCCAGCGCTCCGCGGCGCCCGCGTCCCCATCCGGGCCGCCCTCGCCCCCGATGTCGCCCCCGGTGGTCATGATCGCCCCGCCGAAGAAGCGCTCGCAGCTCAAGCCGATCCTCATCGGGATCGGCTCAGTCGTGGTCATCCTCGCGCTCGTCATCGGCATATGGGCCGTGCTGTCCAATACCGGCGGGGACGAACCGGGCGACTCGACCACCGACACCCCCGATACGGCCGCCATCGGCGACGACGCGGTGGCTCCCGCCGAAGAAGGCGATGAGGCCGACACCGGGGACGAGGTGCCCCGCTGGGACGAGCAGGCCCCCGCCGAACGCGTGGGCGGCACCGTGTTCGAGACCGATGCCGCGACGCGCACCATCGCGTACGCGAACTGGCCCTTCGCATTCAAAGTCCCCGACGGCTACCGATGCACCGAGGACGTGCGGTCGGCGGCGTGCACGGCCGACGGCGGCGAAACGAGGATCACGGTCGGCTGGGACTCGTGCGAGGGCGACTGCCCGACGGCCGCGCGCGAGGTGATGCGCACCGCCCTGGCGTACCAGCCCCTGCAGGAGATGGGCGACGGCAACATCGCCGTGGCGGAGCGGACGCAGGTGTACGGGCGCTGGCGCGGGTCGCTGAGCGTGTTCGTGACCGGCTCGGACGGCGTGTTCCACGCCTGGGCGAGCGCGGACGTGGCCTCGGAGCGTACCGACGAGGGCTGGCAGGTCTTCAACGACGTGCTCAACCAGTCGTTGTCGAAGGCCGAGCAGTAACGGCTGTCAGGCGTTCTCGCGGGCGTCCCAGTTCGCGAGCGCCGCGGCGATGATCTCGGTCGATGAGGGCGCAGGCTGCGGGATGGCCGGGCCGAGGCCGTGCCGGCCGAGCAGTTCGCCGTAGGTCTCGCTGCCGTAGGAGCGCAGCAGGTTCTGGGCTGCTTCGCTCTCGTGCTCGTCGAGATCGGCGCGGGCGAACATCGGATATTCGAACTGGGCGATCTGGGCGGCGCCGGTGGGGGCCTGTAGTTCTTCGCCGCCTGCGGCGACTTCGGGGGCGGACATGACGGCGGTGCCGTCGCCGCCTTCGACGGTGTGGGCGTCGACGCCGAACATGATGATCCACATGAGGCTCGCGGCGTGCTGCCGCGGGTCCTGCAGGGCGACGTCGGCCTCGTCGGGGTGGACCTGGTCGATGCTCTCACTTACGGGCAAAGCCATGCCGACCGCGCTGCTGGCGGTCGATTCCTGGAGGACGTCCCACTGCTCGGCGAGGCCGGTGTCGTTGGAACCAGCAGCGTCGGGAAGGTTGCGCCACAGGGCGGTCTCGGGGATCCACACGTCGGCGCCGGAGTCGGCGATCGCGTTCCCGGCGACGGCCTCGACGGTGATGTCGGCGCATACGTCGGAACCGCGGGAGGGGGCCCCGCCGCCGGCGGCGACGAATTCCTCGAGGACCGCGGCCATCTCGGGGGCGGCGGCGACGTGGAGGTCCACTTCGGTCCCGCAGGACTGGACGTGGGCGATGGCGGCGTTGAGGGTGTAGGCGGTGACCGGCGCGAAGACGGCGAGCAGTGCCACGCCGCCGAGGAGGCGGCGGCCCTCTTTCGAGAGGCGGCCTCGTCTGCGATGCACACCGGTCATGTGACGAGTGTATGACGTGGCGCAAACGCCGTCGAGTTCGCGTTTTTCAGTTATCCCTTGGGGACCGCGCGCGTTCGGGCGTCACCGGCGCCAGTTCGCGCGGCGGGACGCTCGCGGCCGACCTGCGTGTTCACCGGTGGGTCGGCACCGGTGGCGGGTCGGCCGTTCGCGTTCTCGTTCCTTCAACGGCGCCGCGAGCGGCGCTTCGGCGGGGTCAGCAGATCGGCGACGATCCGCATCGTCTCGGGGACGAGGCGGAAGTACGCCCACACACCGCGCTTGTCGCGTTCGACGACCCCGGCCTCGGCCAGGATGCGCAGGTGGTGGCTGACAGTGGGCTGCGACAGACCGAGCGGTTCGGTCAGCTCGGCCACGCAGGCCTCGTGCTCGGGAGCAGCCTGAATGAGGCTGATGAGCTGGAGGCGGTTCGGGTCGGCGAGTGCTTTGAGGACACCCGCGATGCGCTCGGCGTCGGATTTGGAGAGCGTCTCGCCGCTGACCGGCGAGACCGGCGTCTCGGCTTCGACGGTGACTCGCACCATGATCGTGTTCCTTCCATATTGGTCCCAGTCGGCACTGGACACGGCCGCACTGCCATTAATCCAGTTCCAACCCTGAATATGCCCTCGCGGTGTGGCCGGGCGGTAACGACGACGCTGCCGGTTCGCTAAGGGTTTCGGTTCCTTCGGATCGCGCCCGGGTTGCACCAAGTCCCGGATTTGATCCACCGCCGAGATTACGCCTGCCGTGCCAGCGGGGCTACCGTTGACACATGATCAGTTTGCAGGCCACAGGGGCGGTTATTCAGTTAAATCCTCACTACCTGGAGTTATATCTAACCTTACCTATATTTAATCGGGTTGCCGTTTCTCGGCTGAGAGCGAATTCACGAGCCCTCCTCGATCGA
>DATABR010000258.1:0-2939 GCA_036259435.1 Glycomyces sp. | reverse complement strand
CCACGTTCAGTCCTGCGGCTCGCATCGCTCGACACAGTTCCAGCCCGCCCGTGTCGGGGAGATAGAAGTCCAGCAGCACCAGGTCGACTTGATGACGGCGCAGGAACTCCATCGCCTCGCGTCCGCTGTGGACCAACCCGGCGGCGCGGAAGCCCGGCACCCGGTCGGTGTACACGACATGCGCCTCAGCTAGTCGCGGATCGTCTTCCACCACTAGGGTTTCGATCGGCTTTTCGGTCACTGCCGTTCCTCCCGTTCGGCAGGCACAGCCGGTTTCGGCAGCCACACCGTGAAGATCGCTCCTGGGCCGGGTTCGACTTCGACGGTGCCGCCGTATCGGGTGATGACCTGGCGCACCAGCGAGAGACCCAGGCCCCGGCCTTGCGGCCGCTGGTCGTCCTTCGTGGACCAGTCGCGATCGAATACCTCTTCAGGCTGGTCAGTCGCCAATCCCGGGCCCGAGTCGGCGACTCGCAGCGTCAGGCCCGCGTCGTCCTGGTGCAGCGCCACCTCGACCCAGCGTGGGGCCTCGCCCTCCAGCGCCGCGTCCATCGCGTTGTCGATCAGGTTGCCCGCCAAGGTGACGAGGTCCCGCGGTGCGATCCCGGCCCCGTCCGCGCTCGTGTCGTCGGTGACGCCGAGATCGATGCCCTGCTCGCGTGCCTGGTAGGCCTTGCCGAGCAGGAGCGCGGCCAGCGCCGGTTCGGAGACGCGGGCGACGATGGCGTCGACGAGCTGCTGCGAAGTGGCGAGTTCAGTGGTGGCGAACTCGATCGCGCGGTCGGCGTGGCCGAGTTCGATCATGGTGACGATGGTGTGGAGCCGGTTGGACGACTCGTGCGCCTGGGCGCGCAGGGCCTCGGCGAAGCCGCGCACCGAGTCGAGTTCGCCTGCGAGCGCCTGGAGGTCGGTGTGGTCTCGCAGCGTCGCGACGACGCCGAGCGAGCGGCCGTCCTTCACCGCCGGCCTCTGGTTCACGACCATCACGAGGTCGCCGTAGACGTGCAGTTCGTCCTCGGCGGCGCGGCCCGAGGCGAGCAGGTCGGCGAGTGTCCCGGGCTCGATCAGGTCCCGGACCGGACGCCGTTCGTGGTCCTCGCCGAGCCCGAGCAGCCGCACCGCCTCGTCGTTGGCGAGCACCACCCGGCCGCGGTCGATGACGATGAGGCCTTCGCGCACGGAGTGGAGGATCGCGTCGTGGTGGCGGTACATGCGCGAGAGTTCCGCCGGGCCGAGGCCGAGGGTCTGGTGGCGCAGCCGCCGTCCGATCGCCCAAGTGCCCAGGGCGGAGATGGCCAGCAGCAGCGCGGCGAGCGCGGCGAACCGGGGGATGCGCCGCTGGAGCTCCTCGCCGATGTTCTCCTGCAGGATGCCAACGGACACGAGCGCGATGACCTCGCCGTTCGCGTCCTGGATCGGGGCGACGGCCCGCACTGAGGGGCCGAGGGTGCCGGTGTAGTCCTCGACGTAGACCTCGCCGTTGAGGGCCGGGTCGATGGTGCCGATGTAGTCCTGGCCGATGACGTCGGGGTTGGGGTGGGTGTAGCGGGTGCGGTCGGTGTCCATGAAGACGATGAAGTCGACGTCGGTGGCTTCGTCGACCGGGTCGGCGACGGACCGCAGGGCCGGGCTCGGGTCCTCGGCGGCGAGCGCGTCGCGCACTTCGGGGAGCGCCGCGAGCGCGAGCGCGAGGTCGGTGACCTCTGCGGCGGCCTTGGTTTCGGTGCCGCTGCGCGCTTCCAGGTAGATCAGGACCCCGCCGATGAGCAGCAGCACGGCGACGACGCCCGCCTGCAGCGCGAGGAACTGCCGGGCCACCGACCCCCGTTTCGGTCTCCCCTTCACCTCGCCATTGTCGCAGTCCCGCGTTTTTCCAGCTCAATGGGCCTCGCAGCGTGACTGGCCACCCGTCTGGCAGCGGAATGGGCACGGCCCGGAGGCCGTGCCCATCGTGTTCACCGAGCAGCGCGGAACGGTCAGAGTTGGAGGCCGAACACCGGCGCTCCGATGAGGTAGACCGCGGCGGTGATGAGCACGCATCCGATGACGTTGAGCCACACGCCCGCCCGCACCATCTGGCCGATGGTGACCTGGCCGGAGCCGAACACGATCGCGTTCGGCGGCGTGCCGACCGGGAACATGAACGAGCAGGTCGCGGCGAACGCGGCCGGGACGAGCAGCAGCATCGGGTCGACGCCGATGCCGAGCGCGACGCCGCCGAGCACCGGCAGGAACGTCGCGGCGGTGGCGGTGTTGCTGGTGAGCTCGGTCAGCATGAGCACGATCAGGCAGACGGCCGCGACCAGCAGGACCGTGGGCAGGACGCCGAGGCCGCCGACCTGCGAGCCGATGTACTCGCTGAGGCCGGTGGTCTTGACCGCCGCGGCGATCGCCAGGCCGCCGCCGAACAGCAGCAGCACGCCCCACGGGATGCCGCTCTGCACGGTCTTCCAGTCGAGGGCGAACTCGGCCTTGCGGGAGTCGGTGGGGATGAGGAACAGGGCGATCGCGGCGGCGATGGCGACGGAGGCGTCGTTGAGGCCCGACAGGAACGGCAGGGCGGAGACGACCAGGTCCATGAACACCCACAGCAGCGCGGTGCAGGCGAAGACGGCGCCGACGATCCACTCGCCGCGGGACATCTTGCCGAGGTTGGCGAGGTGGTCGTTGATGACGGCGCGCCCGCCGGCGATCTCCTTGATCCGCACCGGGTAGATGACGCGGGTGAGCAGCAGCCACGCGAGGGCCAGGAACACCGCCGAGAGCGGGACGCCGACCTTCATCCAGTCGGCGAAGCTGATGTTGATCCCGTATTCCTGCTCGACGAAGCCGGCGAGGATCAGGTTGGGGGGGCTGCCGATGAGCGTGGACAGGCCGCCGATGGTCGCGGCGAACGCGATCGACAGCATGAGCACCACGCCGAAGCGCTTGACGTCGGG
>DATABR010000257.1:0-33540 GCA_036259435.1 Glycomyces sp. | reverse complement strand
GCGATCGCACCGCCCCTCAGGTGTGCTGCGGGCTAGGCCGCTCCAGTGACGGTCGTGCCGTCGCGGGTGACCGTGTACTCCAGGGTCTGACCGCTCCAGAAGTGGAACGTCAGGGACACCGGCTGGCCGTCTTTGAGGCTGTCCAGGTACCGCTTGGTCAGTTGGATGGTCCCGTTCTCGTAATCCGGCCTGAAATCGTCCCAGAACTCGGGGAAGGTGGTCCAGCCGTGGTACCCGGCCCCGGTGCCGTCGGCGTAGACGGACTCCATGGTGGCCAACTGGTCGCCGTTGAACGCCGCCGGGATCAGCAGCGACTCGTTGGTGCCGGAGGCGTCCTCGATGGCGGGGTCCTCGGAGCTGATGAAGTTCAGCTTCCACGGCATGCCGTCGGAGAAGTGCACCTTCAGCTGCGCACTGGAACCGATCTCGCGGTCGCCGAGGATGCGCTTGAGGAACTTCGCCTTGATCGTCAAGGTGGTGCCGTCCAGCGTGTAGTCCCGGCCGGCCCGCAGTGTGGTGTTCCCGAACCTGACCTTCTCGAATTCGAGGCCGTTGAGGTTCAGGGTGACCGACTTGTCCTTGACCTTGCCCGAGGCGTCGACGAACACGAGGTCCGAGGAGGCGGTGGCCGAGCGCGTCGTCCACGCCGTGGAGATGTAGTCGAACTGCTCCTGGTCGCGCCACACGCGCTTGTAACGGTCGAAGTGCGTGCCGTTGTCCCACCACATGGTCGTGATGCCGGTGGTGCGGGCCAGGTAGCCGAAGTGCTCGAAGAACTTCAGGGACTCGCCGCGCTCGACCTTGTTCTCGGAGTTGTCGAGCAGGCCGTACTCCCCGATGATGACCGGGATGCCCTTGGAGACGAAGGTGTCGACCTGGCTCTGGAAGTTCTCCACCAGCAGGTCTTGGACCTCCTGGTTGTAGGACGGGTAGCCGGCGACGTTGACGCTGAAGGGCCAGAAGCTGTAGTTGTGCGTGGTGGCCGCGAGCATCGGGTCGTCGAGCGCCTCGATCTCGGCGGCGAGCGCGTCCATGTCGCCCTGGTCGGCCCCGGTGTGGAGCGTCGGCAGGACCAGCAGGCGGTCGCCGTTGTCGCCTCCGGAGGAGCGCACGATCTCATGGAAGGAGCTGTTCAGCTCCGCCATGTGCTCGTGGTCCTTCCCCGTTCCAGGGGACCAGGTCTCGTCGAAGCCGACCTCGTTGACCGACTCGAAGGACAGTTCCTCGGGGTAGTCCTTGAAGGTGCCCGCGATCTGGGTCCAGGTCGCGGCGTACTGGGCCAGGACCGCGTCGTGCTGCTCGGGCTTGGCCAGGTTCGTGATCCACTGCCACGAGTCGTGGTGCGTGTTGATCATGACGTAAAGGTCCGCCTCGAGGGCGAGGTCGACGATCTCCTGGACGCGGTCCATGACCTCGGGGTCGATCGTGTAGTCGGGCGCGGGCCCGATGTGGGCGCCCCAGGTGACGGGAATGCGGACCGAGTTGAAGCCTTCGGCCTTGATGTCACCGAAGAAGGTGCCGTCGACGCGCGGGTTGCCCCAGGCGTTCTCGTTGCTGTCGGGCTCGGTCATCGCGTCGAGGGTGTTGCCGAGGTTCCAGCCCGGCTGCATGGCCGCGACGATCTCCTCAGCGGTCTGCGGTTCGGTGTCCTGGGCCTGCGACGCGGCCGGCAGGGCCGCCGTCGAAAGCGCGAGGGCCGCTGCGAGGAGCAGCTGCGAAGTTCTGCGTATCAAGGGATGTCGTTCCTTCCAGCGCACCATGGACGGGCCGCGGCCTTGCCGCGGTCGGTGCGCTCGTGATTGCCGGAGCGCCCGAGCGGTACGGGCGCATAGAAAGACTGCAATATTTCGACGGCTCTGTCAACTAAAGGTTCAATGAATCTTGCGATCGGTTGCCGGATGAGCGTCCGCTGGTATGCATATCAGCAGATAGTTCGACTGTCGACCGGTGCGCACCCCTCAGAAATCATCTGTTCTTTCGGCGGTCGGCGTCGAAGCGACCGGGGAACTCGACCGGCAGTGCCGGCGTTCGCCCGGCCGGAGGGCGCGTGGCAGCGCTCCAAGCGCTGCGGCGATACTTCCCACATGTCCCGCACCGATGACGTCGTCAACGGCATCAAGCACATGATCCTCAACGGCGAGCTGCGCCCCGGCGAGCGACTGCCGGTCGAGAAGGACCTCGCCGAGGCCCTCGACGTCTCGCGCGGCTCCCTGCGCGAGGGCGTCCGGGCACTGGTGATCCTCGGCGTGCTCGACACCCGTCAGGGGGACGGCACGTATGTGACCGGCCTCGACGTCTCGCGGCTGCTGGCGCCCATGGGGTTGATGGTCGAGATTCAGGGCGAGGGGCAGGCGCGGCACCTCCACGCCGTTCGGCGCTACCTGGAGGTCGAAGCCGTCCGGCTCGCCGCCTACCGCATCCCCGACGAGGCCCTGGCCGAGGCCAAGGCGCTACTGGACGAGGCCGCGCTCATCCTCGACACGGCGCCGGACGAGCACGAGCGGATCATCGAGATCGACATCGACTTCCACCGCATCATCGCCTCGCACACCGGCAACCCGGTGCTGGCCGGGATGATCGAAACCCTGACCGGCCACACGGTCCGGGAACGGCTGTGGCGGAGCCTGCGCGAAGATGGCGCCGACCGGCGCACCCATGAAGAGCACCTTGCGATCTGGCGGTCGCTGCGCGACCACGACCCCGATGGCGCACGAGTGCGCATGGCGAACCACCTTCTGGGCGTTGAGGAGTCGGTGAACGACGGCGACACCGAAACGCCGCCCTCCTCCGAATCATCGGAGTGACCGTCTGGCCCGAGGGGCCGATTCATACGATGTATCTGATGATTGTTCGGATGAGCTTGGCAAGTTGTCCCGTTTAAACGCTATTTTCCAGACATCTCAGCTTTTGACAAAGCCGGGCCCGGAGAGCCAAGAGCAGAAACATCTGATGTAAACTCTTGTGGCCGAGCCTCCTCGCAAAGGGGCCACACCGGGTGCGCCTCGGCGATGCGGTGGCACCAGTCCTTGTGGAGCGCAACGGCTTCGCCGGCGGCTGCGATAGCCGCGTTCCCCCGGAAATCCTGCTGGTCGCTGGTGGACTGGAGGTGCGCCACGGACAGCAAGTGGTAGTCCATGCGCATCCCGCCCGAGGAGCAACTCTCGAACAGGACCCTCGGATGCCGCGTCTGGTCGTCGCTCAGCCACTCGCGCAGGGCCCGGGCTATCGTCGGCGCCTGATCAATCGTTTGCGCAACCGACAGCCGGCCTGCGTCTGCCCGAGGACCCGAGCTCCGTAGCTGATCCGGTGAAGGATGCCTGGACGTGCCGAACCAGTCGACTCAGAACGGTACGCAGGTGCAGATCTGGGACTGCTGGTCGGGGCGAACCAGCAGTGGACCCACACCGATGCCGGTGAGTTGAGCATCTACTCCGGCGGTTCACGCAAATGCCTGGACGCCTCAGGAGGCGGCACGTCCAACGGGACGGCGGCGATCATCTCGTCGTGCCACGGCGGCGCGAACCAACGCTGGAACCTGAACCCGAACGGGACGATCACCAACGCCCAGTCCGGGCTCTGCCTCGACGCCCCGTGGTCGCAGTGAGGGTCAGCGGATGCCGTCGACGAGCGCGTCGAGCGTCGCGAAGTCCACCGGAGGGGTCTCGCTGCCGTCGGCCGTTTCGACGCCCACGCCGATCATCCAGCCGTCGCCGACGCGGTACTCCAAGGCGGTCAGGCTCGGGTGCTCGCCTTCGATCGTCCGGTGCACCGACACGTCCCTCGGCCCGTCCGCCGCAGTCTCGCACTCGGCATCGGAGCACTGCGCGAAGAGGGCGGCGGCCTCCGCCGGGTCCCCGTCCACGTCCGCGACCTGCTCGGCTTGCAGGAAGAGCCGAACGGTCTCGCCGGATCCGAGTTCGGCCAGGACGAACACCATGTGAGTCGCCTCCGCGCCGTAGACCGGTCCGCCGTATTCAGCGACTTCCGGATCCAGACGGACGAATTCGGCCGTGTCGGTCTCGACCGCGATCCCGGGGATCGCCTGCTCGGCCGCGGCCGCCAGGGCGTCGGCGATGTCGCCTTCAGCAGGCGCGTCGGTCTCGGGCGCGTCCTCGCCGACAGGGAGGGACTTGACGATGTCGATGACCTGGTCGATGCTCGGGGCCCGCCGGTCGGATTCGAAGCGCAGAGAGAGACCCAGTGTCACCACGACGTCGTCGCGGAACAGGAACGCCGACACGACCGGGTACTCGGCCGAGCCGCCCTCCTCGGTGTCGGGGTTGATGAAATCCGAGCGGGTGCCCTCGATCAGCAGGAGCCGTCCCTCGTCGGTGTCCTCCCAGGAGCAGTCCGCTCCCTGGTTGTAATCGCATTCCTCTAGCTCCATCAGCGATTCGTAGTTGACACCGCCGGTCTCCCAGAAGCCTCCCCTCACCAGGGCCCAGTCGGAAGCGGAGGCGTCGCCGCCGAACGCCACTGACTCCTCTAGGTGGTAGGCCTCCTGAAAGCTGTCGTAGTAGAGCCCGTCGTAGTCCGGGCGGGAGACGAGGCAGCTCCCCATCGGCTCGGCACCGAGTTCCGCCAGCGCTTCGAACAGCGTTCGGTTGTAGGCGGCGGCCGTGCGCTCCTGCTCGTCAGTCTGCCCGTCGGGGACCGGGCAGTCGCCGTGGTCGGATCGGGCCCACTGGCTGAGGAAGTCGTCGTCGACAGGGGCCGTCGGGAGGTTCTGAGGGGCGGCGCCACCGGGAGCAGCCGGTTCTCCATCCTCGTCGAGCGTCATCGGGATCCCAACGGCCGCACCCAATGCGAGCACCGCGGCTGTGGCGCCGGCTACAGCGATTCCGATCTGCCTGCGGCCCACGCCGCGCTTGCCCGCCCGAACGATGGCCTCGGGATCGACGCGGTCGACGTCCACCGGCCCGGAAGCGGCCCTGTCGAACAGTCGCCGCACCTCGTCTTCGTTCATCGCTTGCTCCCTTGCTCTGCGGGGTTCAACGTGGCGTAGTGCTCGCGCAGCTTCTTCAGGCCGCGCGCGGTGTTGCTCTTCACGGTCCCGGTGCTGCAACGCAGAATCCGGGCGGTTTCCTCGACCGATTGGTCCTCCCAGAACCGAAGGACGAGCGTGGCCCGCTGCCGCAGCGGCAGCCGGGCGAGGACCGCCGCGGCTTCGGCCCGGTCGTCTCCCCGACTCGTTTCTCCTGGCCGGTCGGGCAGGTCGGCGTAGGAGCGCTCTCGGCGGAACCAGCCCCGTCGGGTCTGGTCGACCAGGACGTTGGCGAGGATCCGCCGCGTGTAGGCGTCGACGGTCTCGCGCCGGGTCCGGTTCCAGGCGCCGAACAGCTTGACCAGTGAGTTCTGGACGGCGTCCTCGGCATGGTGCCAGTCGCCGCAGGTGAGGAACGCCATCCGGAGCAGAGTGGCGCGGCTGGCCTCCACGTACTCGCGGAACTCGCGCTCGGATTCGGGGGTCATGGATCGCCTTTCGTCGCTTCGCCGACGCTGTTTCTACGGAACGGGGCCGCTCCGAGGTTGCATCCGGTACCGAGTTGCACCTGCATCGCGGTCAACGTCCCCGGTCTCATCTCCGTTCAGGATGCTGTGGGAGCGAGCGAACTGGTGGGGACGCTGACGCCCCGGCCCCCTCAGTTCCCGGGACCCCTCCCGGGGGCGCAGCCGTAGCGTGGGCGATGAACCCGGCCGAGAATGCGGTCGCCCGGGTGAGTGGAGGGAACAGCGGCTATGACAGAACCTCTTGCGCCCCAAGAAGACCAGCCAGAGCAGAACGCCCCGTCTGATACGGCCGGGTATTCGGACGTCTTGGCGTCGGATCCGCCCGGCGCATCGCCCGTCGAGGCGCCCGAGACGGAGCGGCCCGATATGGCGACACCCGTGTCCGCAGCACCCGCCACCTCGCCGCCCGTGCCGACACAGGCGCTCGCGCGGCCGATCCGTCGCAACTGGAGTATTCGACACTCGGTCATCACCGCCATTGCGGCCGTCGCGGTCGCTGCGGCCGCCACCGGCGTGACGTTCCTCGCCCGCGATTCGGCTACCGGCGCGCAGGAGCGGGTCCTGGGCTACTTCACCGCGCTGTCCGAGGGGGACGGGCCGGCCGCCCGAGGGTTCCTGCAAGGCGTCGAGGGAACCGACTCCGCCATCTGGGAGCCGGACGGGCTCGCCGAGGGCTACCGCGCCCCCGAGGACGTCGACCTGGTCAGCACCGCCGAAGGCGCGCCGCCCGGCGTCACCGAGCAGGACGACCGCGAGTACGCGACCGTGACGGTCTCCTACACGGTCGACGACCGTCCCGCCTCCGAGATGTTCGTGCTGAGCCGCAAGAGCGGCGGGGACTGGAACATCATCGCGGCCCGGCTCGGCCAGATCGAGTTCGACCAGGAGATCGTGATGGGTGCGAACTTCACCCAGATCTCGGCCTCGCCCATGACCGTGCACGTCGGGGGAGCCTCCGCGCTGAGCGGCATGGCCGTCCCACCAGGCGTTTTCGAAGTTTCCCTGAAAGACGATCTTCTCTACGAGGACTTCACGATCGAGGTGCCGGTCGCTCCCGGCGCGGTCGGCATGCGAGGAGGCCTCGAACCGGTCTTCCCTCCCGAGATGACCGTCAACGACTCGGCCAAGGAGGAACTGGACGAGCAGGTGAAGGCCGTCATCGACACCTGCGCCGAAACCGGCAACCTGCCCGGCGACACCTACGGATCCGGCCGCGACTGCCCGTGGAAGTCCGACGAACCGTTCACCAGCCTGTTCTTTCTGGACGGCGCCTGGACGGTGGACTCATACCCCGAGATCGACGTCGTCATGGACGAGGAGGACCGACTGGAGCTTGTGACGGTGACGCCTGGCGCCGCCACCTATGAGGACGGGACCACCGTCGTCGACCTGGCGCCGACCGGGCCGGTCTACCGGTATGAGGGCCAGATCGTCTGGGAATCGCAGGACCCGAGCCGCTGACTCCCGCGCGACGCGATCTGGTCCAAGGCGACCTCGAAATCGCCGAACAGCTCGATGAATGCCACGATCGGCGCCTCGGTGATCGCGTACAGCTCGACGAGGGCCGGGGGCAGTGCGAGGCCGTCCGACTCGTCGCCGCCGCCGAGGTGGAGTTCGACGAAAGTGGTCCGCTTCCTTGAACTTGAAGCGGTCGCGCCGGCGCTGCCGGAGGTCGTCCGCCTCCTGGACGAGCCGGTCGCGCTCCTGGTCGCTGATCGTTGCGCGCGCGGCGCCGTTCGGCGTCCTCGACCGCTCCGTCGCGGTCCCTCTGGAACATCTTCTTGTACTCGTCGCGGCTCTTGCGTTGCTTGAGCCGCTGCGCTGTGCTGCTTGCTGCGGGCTCCTCCATTGCGGGCGAGGACGTCTCGGCGTCAGCGGTCGTAGGCGAGGCGGGCTTGGCGCGGCACCGGGCCGAAGGCGCCGGACTGGAAGTCGCTGAAAGCTCGGGTGATCTCGGCGCGGTTGTTCATCACGAACGGGCCGCCGAAGGCGACCGGCTCGCGTAGCGGTGTGCCGCTGTAGACCATGACCCGCGCGGGTGCGTCGCCGTCGGGCGCGGCCAGGTGCAGGGCCGTCGATGCGGCCCCGCCGACCGGATCGGACCAGCCCGTCTGCCCGGCGCCCAGTTCGCGGCCGCCTATGAGAACTCGGCCGCTGATGACGTGCGTGAACAGCCGGTGGTCGGCGGGCACGGACAGCTCGTAGGCGGCGAGCGGGTCGATGGCGGCGACGATGCCTTGGACCGACTGGTGAGTCTCGGCCGCGCCGGTGACGCCGTCCACCGTGCCTGCATGGACGTCAAGGGTCACGCCCGGCGCGCGGACTCGGCGCATCCCCGAGCGAGTGAGGTCCTGGTAGCGCGAGGGCGTCAGTTTCTTGGCCTTCGGCAGGTTGAGCCAGAGCTGGAGCGTGTGGGCGTGCTCGTTGCGGTAGGCGAGTTCGCGGTGGATGATGCCGTGCCCGGCGGTCATCCACTGCACCTCGCCGGGTTCGAGCGCGCCCGCGTGGCCGAGGTTGTCGCCGTGTTTGAGCACGCCGTCGACCACGAGCGTCACGGTCTCCAGGCCGCGGTGCGGGTGCCATTCGAAGCCCGGTTCGGAGAACCAGTCCTCGGCCATGATCAGGAACGGGTCCGTCAGCGCGGGATCGGTCGGGGCGAACGCGATCGCCTTGTCGTCGACCTGCGCGTCCGGGCCCAGGTGCTGGCTGTCCCCCACCCGGTTCAGCGTTCGCTGCGCCTTGACTTCGCCGTCCATGAGCTCGACTTCCCTCTGCACATAAAGATGTCAACCAACAACAACGGCGACGCTCGGCCTATTCCGACGCCGACTCAGGGGCGGAGGCGAAAGCCCTTGTGGGTGGGGCGGAACCCCGCCGATTCCAGGAGCGGAGCCAGGGGCGTGGACAGGGCGGAGGCGTCGTTGACGCGTTCGATCGACAGGACGCCGGTGCGGCCTGCCACGGTCGCCTCGGCCAGTGCGGCGGTGGCGGCCTTCAGGCGGGGGTCGGCCGACCAGGTGTCCTTGTCTTGCGTTGCGGGCCAGACGAGGAGCGTCTTGCCGCCGCGTTCGAGGTAGAGGGCGAGTTCACCGTCGACGAGGACGACGAGCGAGCCGGCCTTGCGGCCGGGTTTGTGACCGGAGCCGGAAGGCGGGTCGGGCCAGGGCAGCGCGGCCCCGTAGGCGTTGGCCGGGTCGGCGGCGGCCAGGACGACCGCGCCGAACGCCTTGGCGCGTTCGAGCCGCGTGGCGGTGGCGCGGAGGCGGTCGACCGCGCCGTCCATGGCGAATTGGGCCGCGCCGAGGCCTTCGACGACATAGCCGCGGCGGGCCTTGCCGCTCTCCTCGAACGCGGCCAGCACGCGATACGCCTTGCTGAAGCCGCCTTCGACGTCTTCGGCGGCGACCGCGCCGCGGGTGACGACGCCGTACCGGTCGAGGAGGGTCCGGGCGAGCGCGTGAGCTCGGACGGTGGGTTCGGATTCGGGTTCGGGCAGGAGGGACCAGCGCCCGGCGAGCGCGGGCGGGTTGGCGGCGATCGTGCCCGCAATCCGCATTTCGCGCCATCCTGACCCGACTCCGGGAGCGCCGTAGCGTCCGCGCGGCGCTGGGCGTTTGGCGCGGTGGGCCGTGGCGCCCGCCGTGCGCCCGGAGCCGAGGAAGGCGCGCAGCGGGGCGAGCGTGTCGTTGGTGACGCGCCCCGTCCAGACCAGATCCCAGAGGGCGTCGGCGAGTCGGGCCTCCGCCAGATCGGCGTGGCCGTCATCGCGAACGCGCTCTGCGAGCTGCCGGAAGAAAAGCCCGTAGCCGCCCGAAAGGGCGTCCATGAAGGAACGGTGCAGGGAATCGAGTTCAAGGGGCTGGGGTTCGGGCAGCAGCAGCGCGGCGGTTTCGGCGGAGAACAACGCGATCCAGCCGTCCTTGCCGGGCATCGCGCCCGCGCCCGCCCAGAGCACCTCGCCCGAGGCGGTGAGTTCGTCGAGGAGGGTCGGGCGGTAGTCGGCGACTCGCGACGGCAGCACGAGCGTTTCGAGCGCGGAGGCGGGCACGTCGACGCCTTGGAGCTGTTCGACGGCGCGGGCGAGGCCGTCGATGCCGCGGAGGTCGCCGCCGGTCCGGCGGTCCGTCTCGGACGGCGTCCACTCGACGACGTGCTGCCACTGCGGCAGGAACTCGGCGTACGCGGCCGGAGGCACGGGTTCGAGCTCCTGGCGGAGCGCGGCGAGCGAGCGGCGTCGCAAGCGGCGCAAGACGGTCGCGTCGCACCATTCGCGACCCTGCCCGTCGGGATGGAACTCGCCTTCGACCAGGCGGCCGGAGGCGGCGAGGCGGTTCAGGGTACCTTCGGCGACGGCGGTCCCGAGACCGAATCGCGCGGCGGCCCCGCCTGAGGTGAACGGCCCGTGAGTGCGGGCGTAGCGGGCGAGCAGATCCCCGAGCGGGTCGGGAACCGGCTCGGTGAAGGCGTCGGGCACGTCCGGGGGCAGTGTCGTGCCGAGGGCGTCGCGCAGCTTGTCCGCGTCCTCGATCGCCGCCCAGTGATTGCGCCCGGCGATGCGGATCCGCATGGCGCGTCGGCTTTCGGCCAGCGCGGCCGCCCAGGCGGGGTCGGCGCCGCGTTCGGCGAGTTCGTCGTCCGTGAGGGGGCCGAGCAGGCGCAGGAGGTCGGCGACGCTCTCGGCGTCGCGCACCCGGCGGTCCTCGGTCAGCCACTGCAGCTCGTGTTCGAGCTGGGCGAGTACGTCCGGGTCGAGCAGTTCGCGCAGCTCGGCTTGGCCGAGGAGTTCGGCGAGGAGGCTGGAGTCGAGGGAGAGGGCGGCGGCGCGGCGTTCGGCGATCGGCGTGTCGCCGGCGTACATGAACTGGGCGACGTAGCCGAACAGGAGCGAGCGGGCGAACGGCGACGCCTCTGCGGTGGCGACCTCGACGAGGCGCACCTGGCGGGATTCGATGTCCCCCATGAGTTCGGCGAGGCCCGGCACGTCGTACACGTCCTGGAGTACTTCCCGGACGGCTTCGAGGATGATCGGGAACGACGGGAACTGCCCGGCCACTTCGAGGAGCTGCGAGGACCGGAGCCGCTGCTGCCACAGCGGCTGCCGCTTGCCGGGTTGGCGGCGCGGCAGGAGCAGCGCGCGGGCGGCCGCTTCCCGGAAGCGGGAGGCGAAGAGGGAGGAGCCGCTGACGGCCTCGGTGACGAGGTCGCCGATTTCGCCTTTGTCGAAGACGAGATCGGCGGCGTCCATGGCGTGCGGTTCGGCCGCGAGCGCGTCGACCGGGTCGCCGTGGGCGTCCGTGTCGGGCAGGCGCAGCACAATGCCGTTGTCGTGGTGCATCAGCTGCGGGTCCACGCCGTACCGTTCGCGCAGGCGCGCGCCGAGGGCCAGCGCCCAAGGGGCGTTCACCTGAGCGCCGAACGGGGAGTGGACCACGATCCGCCAGTCGCCCAGCTCGTCGCGGAAGCGTTCGACGACGACGGTGCGGTCGTCGGGGACGTGGCCGGTGGCCTCGCGCTGGTCCTTCAAGTAGGCGAGGGCGTTGCGGGCGGCGAAGTCGTCCAGCCCGGCCGCCGCGAGGCGGGCGTGCGCCTGGTCGCCTGGCAGTGAACCGAGTTCACGGACGAACGCACCGATCGCGCGGCCCAGTTCGAGGGGACGGCCGAGGCCGTCGCCGACCCAGAACGGCAGGCGCCCGGGGACGCCCGGGGCCGGGGAGACCACGACGCGGTCGCGGGTGACCTCCTCGATCCGCCAAGACGAGGTGCCCAGTGAGAACACATCGCCCACGCGGGACTCGTAGACCATCTCCTCATCGAGTTCGCCGACGCGGCCGCCGCCCCGTTTGGGGTCGGTACCGGCCAGGAACACGCCGATCAGGCCCCGGTCGGGGATGGTGCCGCCGGAGGTGACGGCGAGGCGCTGCGCGCCGGGGCGGCCGCTGACCGTGCCGGTCTCGCGGTCCCAGAACACACGAGGCCGCAGCTCGGCGAAGGCGTCGGAGGGATAGCGGCCCGCGAGCATGTCCAATGTGGCCGTGAACGCGGATTCGGGGAGCGAGGCGAACGGGGCCGCCCGACGGACCAGGGCCAGCAGGTCAGCGGTGTTCCAGTCGTCCATGGCCGTCATGGCGACGAGCTGCTGGGCGAGCACGTCGAGGGGACTCGCCGGGATCTTGAGCGCCTCGATCCGCCCGGCCCGCATGCGTTCGGCGACGACCGCCGATTGGATGAGGTCGCCGCGAGTCTTGGGGAAGAAGACCCCGCGGGAGACCGCGCCGACCTGGTGCCCGGCGCGGCCGACACGCTGAAGCCCGGAGGCGACCGACGGCGGGGCCTCGACCTGGACGACTAGATCGACCGCGCCCATGTCGATGCCGAGCTCCAGACTGGAGGTGGCGACGACGGCGCGCAGCCGCCCGGCCTTGAGATCGGCTTCCACCTGCGCGCGCTGCTCCTTGGAGACCGAGCCGTGGTGGGTGCGGGCCAGGACCGGCGGCGCGCCCGGCGTGACCGAGGCGTTGCCCATCATCGCGGCCGGGCCGTGGTGTTCGGGGAGGCGCAGACCGGTCTGGCGTTCGTACTCGATCTCGTTGAGCCGGTTGGAAAGGCGCTCGGCCACGCGCCGGGCGTTGGTGAACACGATGGTCGAGCGGTGCCGCTCGACGAGATCGGCGATGCGCTCCTCGACGTGCGGCCAGATGGACCGCTTGGCGCGGGCCTCCGCAGCCGAGGACGAGGCCTCGCTCGGGGCCTCGCCGAGTTCGCCCATGTCCTCGATCGGCACGATCACGGACAGGTCGAAGACCTTTTCGGAGTGCGGCTGAACGACCTCGACGCTCCGTTGCGGAGAAAGGAAACGAGCGACCTCGTCAACGGGGCGGACGGTGGCGGACAGGCCGATCCGGCGAGCGGGCTTCGGCGACAGCGCGTCCAGCCGCTCCAGGGAGAGCGCGAGATGCGCGCCGCGCTTGGTGCCCGCGACGGCGTGCACCTCGTCGAGGATCACCGTCTCGACTCCGGCCAGGGCCTCGCGCGTGGCCGAGGTCAGCATCAGGAACAGCGACTCGGGCGTGGTGATCAGGATGTCCGGCGGACGGTTCGTGATCGAACGGCGCTCGGCCTGGGGCGTGTCGCCCGAGCGCACGCCGACCCTGATCTCGGGTTCGGGCAGGCCGAGCCGCCGGGCCTCCTCGCGGATGCCGACCAGCGGCTCGCTGAGGTTGCGCTCCACGTCCACGCCGAGGGCCTTCAGGGGCGAGATGTAGAGGACGCGGCAGCGGCGCTTGACTTCGGGGGGCGGCGGCGTCGAGGCCAGATCGTCCAGGGCGGACAGGAACGCCGCGAGCGTCTTGCCCGAGCCGGTGGGGGCCACGACCAGGACGTCCTTCTTCTCCGCGAGCGCGCGCCAGGCGCCTTCCTGGGCGGCAGTGGGCGAACCGAACGCATGGGTGAACCACGCGGCGGTCGCGGGCGAGAACCGGGACAGCGCCGGGTGAGCGCCGGGCTCCCGCCCGCCTGCGTCGTGGGATGCGCGTCGGACCATGCCGTCCATGATCCATCCCAATGTGCCGCCCGCCAACGGCTTCGACGCAACTGCTGACGACGGCACCGCGGTCCCGCCGGCGGCGAAGCGACGAGTCAGACGAACGTGCGGCGGCCCAAGGCAGTGGTTCGGACCTCGATGTGAGCGGCTGTGGTGCGGGCACCAACAGGCGTGCCGACGAGGACCACGGCAGAGGCGCGCGCAAAGGGACGGGGCACCGGCGCGGACGGGCGTACCTAGTTGCGGCGGGTGGCGCGGACTACGACGTCGTTGAGTGTGACCGCTTGACCCCCAGGGCCGGTGAGCGTGCGGACGCGCTCGTCGGCGGTGGCGATCGTCCAGATCGCCTCGTCCAAGCGGGCGGTGACGGCCGCGGCGGTGGTCGACGCCTCGGCGGGCGGATGGTTGCCGAGCCCCGTCGCGCCGTGGCTGTGGCGATGCCCGACGACCAGCAGCATGCCGCCGGGCGCCACCCACTCGGCGATGCGATCGTAGAACTCGAGCTGCGGCGTCGCCGGATGCGCGTAGTGGGTCGTGACCAGGTCGAAGCGTGTGCCCGGATCCCAGGCGCTCAGATCGGCCTCGACCCACCGCACGCGATCGGCGGCCCCGCTGAGCGCCGCGCGCTCGGCGGCGCGGGCCAGCGCTTCGGTCGAGATGTCAACAGCGGTGACCTGCCATCCGGCCGAGGCGATCTGGCTCGCCTCGGCACCCGCGCCGCACCCCGCGTCCAATGCCGAGCCCGGTGCCAGGTGGCCGATCTCCTCGGCGAGGTAGGGATTCGGCGGGCTGTCGCCCATGGATCCGGGCCCGGCGTCACGCGCCCGTCGCCAGCGCTGTTCCCAAGCGTCCTTGCCGAACTCGTCCATCGCGAACCTCCTCGTGCCCTAGTGGCCCGCACCGGGCTCACTGCACGATGGTGCCCAGTGGTTCGATGATTTGGCAAAATTATTTGCCGAATGGCAAGCTGGGGGCATGGGACACGATCTGGACCAAACGCTCGAGGCGGTCGGACCGCGACTGAAGCGCCTTCGACTCAGTCGCGACGTCACGCTCGTCGACCTCGCGGCGGAGACCGGGATCTCCGCCAGCACGCTGTCCCGGCTCGAGTCGGGTCTGCGACGCCCGACACTCGAACAGCTGCTGCCGCTCGCCCGCGCCTACGGAGTCACGCTCGACGAGCTGGTCGACGCGCCGCCCACCGGTAACCCCCGCATCCACCTGCGCCCGATCGCCTGCAGCGACGGCTCGACGATCCTGCCCCTGACCCGTAGGCCCGGAGGCGTCCAGGCCTACAAGTTCGTGCTCCCCACCGGCGACGACGCCGCCGAGCCCGAGCTGCGCACCCATGAGGGCTACGACTGGGCCTACGTCCTCAACGGCACGCTGCGCCTGATCCTGGGCGAACACGACCTCCGTCTCGAACCCGGTGAGGCCGCGGAGTTCGACACCCGCACTCCGCACTGGTTCGGGGCGACCAGTGCCGGTCCCGTCGAGTTCCTGAGTCTCATCGGCAGGCAAGGCGAACGCGCACATGTCCGCGCCGCGCCCAGGCGCGCCCGCGATGAGCGCTAGGTGTTCTGTCCTTGGAGACACCGGGCAATACAACTAGCAGTCAGGTCGACGCAGACGCGTCGAAGAGGAAGGCTCGGCCGTTTTCGCGGCCGGGCCTCGTTCGTTCCAACAGGACTCAGATCGCAGTGAAGCGGCTCTCGTCGGCGGCGCTCGCTTCGACCGCCGCCAGGACTTTCTGCACTTGGAGGGCGTCGGCGAACGACGGGGTGGGCTGCTCGGCTTTCGCAATCGCGCCGACGAGGTCCACGACCTGGTGCGTGAACGCGTGCTCGTAGCCGAGCCCGTGCCCTACCGGCCACCAGTTGCCCGTGTACGGGTGCTCCGGCTCGGTCACCTGGATGCGGCGGAACCCGGCGTTCGGCTCCTCGGCCGACTCGTAGTACCACAGCGAGTTCATGTCCTCGAAGTCGAACGCGATCGAGGCCTTGGAGCCGTTGATCTCCAGCCGCATCGCGTTCTTGCGCCCCAGCGCGAACCGGGTCGCCTCGAAGACGCCGACCGCACCGTCCTCGAGCCGGGCGGTGAACATCGCGGCGTCGTCCACGGTCACCGGCCCTCGCGGGCTGTCGGCGCCGCCTTGGCCGCCCAGCCCCACGAAGTCGCCGCCGATGGGACGCTCCTTGACGAACGTCTCGAGCATCGCCGAGACGCCGGTGATCCGCTTGCCCGAGACCCACTGCGCCGCATCGATGATGTGCGCGCCGATGTCGCCCAGAGAACCCGAACCGGACTTCGACTTGTCGAGCCGCCAGGTCAGCGGCGCGTACTCGTCGGTGAGCCAGTCCTGGAGGTACTGGGCCCGCACGTGGCGGATGTTGCCGAGCTCGCCGGCGAACACGAGGCGCTGCGCGAGCGAGAGCGCCGGCGTGCGGCGATAGCTGAAGCCGCACATGGCGAACACGCCCCGGGCCCTTGCGGCTTCGGCGGCGGCCCTCATCCGCTCGGCCTCTTCCACCGAGTTCGCCAGGGGCTTCTCGCACAGCACGTGCTTGCCCGCCTCAAGCGCGGCGATCGCGATCTCGGCGTGCAGGTTCCCGGGGACGCAGATGTCGATCAAGTCGATGTCGTCGCGCTCGATCAGCCGCCGCCAGTCGGTCTCGCTGGACTCCCAGCCGAGCTTCGCCGCCGCGGCGGCCACCCGCTCGGGGTCGCGCCCGGCGACCGCGGTCATGCGGGGCGCGAGCGGCAGATCGAAGAAGCGCGGCGCGGTCCGCCACGCATGCGAGTGGGCCGCGCCCATGAAGGCGTAGCCGACCATGCCGACACGAAGGGACTCGGATTCACTCACTGCGGGGGCTCCTCTGGCTCAGGGCATCGCGAACGGATGGCCAGGATTTCATGACGGCGAGCACTGCGGCGTGGCGCTCGGTTGCGAGCGCGGCGTCGTAGGAGCGGTCGAGCACGTCGTCGATCGCAACCCGGCGCCCCTGCGACGCGCTCTGCGTCGCGGCTTCGACCATAGCGAGGCTCATGACGTTGGTGTGCACGCGCCCCATCGGTTCGACCCCGCGGCGGACGGCGGCGATGAACTCGCGCAAGGAACCTGCGATCTCCTGGCCGGGGTCGACCGCGGCTTTGACGTCCTCGTCCGGGTCGGCGCGGGGGTCGCCCTCGCCGTCCCAGAGGACGGTGCCGCGTTCGGCCGAGATGCGCCAGGAGCCGTTCCAGGAGGTCTCGAAGCCGGGACTGCACCAGCTGCCGTTGAAGGTGAACCGGGCGCCGCCCTCCATGGCGAAGTTCGCGGTCGCGGCCGCGTCCCCGGCGTACCAGCTCCATGCGGGGTTGTACTCCTCGCAGGAGACCGAGACGGGGTCGGCGTCGAGGAGGAACCGGGCCATGTCGAACTGGTGGATGGCCATGTCGAGCAGGAGCGGGCTCGCCATCTCGTCGCGGAAGCCGCCGAACTTGGGGGCCTTGAAGAAGTCGACCGCGACGATCCCGACAGCGCCGAGCGCCTGCAGCCGTTGCTTGGCCTGGTGGAGCGAGCGGTGGTAGCGGCGGGACTGGCTGACCATGAACAGCTGCCCGGTGTGCTCGGCAGCGGCGGCGAGCGAGAGGCCCTCGGCCACGCTGGCGGCGACCGGCTTCTCCCCCAGCACCGGGAGGCCCGCCAGGAGCGCCGCCGTCGTGACCGGATGGTGCGCTTCGGGAATGGTGGCGTTGACGATGGCGTCCGCGCCCGTGCGGCGGGCGAGTTCGACCGCGTCGGACCCCTGGGCTAGACCGGGGAGTCCGATGTCCTGCGCCGCTGCTTCCGTTGCGGCGGAGGCGAGGTCGGCGATGCCGACGAGCTCGGTGTCCTCGTTGGCCTGGATCGTGTGCATCCAGGCCCGGCCCATGCCACCGGCGCCGACGACGATGAGGCGCAGCGGCCCTTCGGATTCGATGCTCTGTTGTCCAACAGTGTGGAAGGTCATCGCTCGAACGCCCCTCGGTAGCCCTGGCCGCCCCAGAAGTCGTCGGTGTCGTAGCGCAGCAGCGTCGGCGTCTCGCGCTCCCGGTCGGGCCGGGCCCATTCGACGCCGTTGGCGATCACGTGGTTCACGTCGGGGTGATGGTAGACCGGAAAGTCCTGGTCGCCGGGGCTGAAGTAGAAGATCCGGCCGAAGCCGCGGCGGTAGGTCATGCCGCTGCGGAAGACCTCGCCGCCGGTGAAGCCCGAGATGAAGATCAGCTCGTCGGGGGTCGGCACGTCGAAGTACTCCCCGTACATCTCCTGCTCGGGGATGACGATCGGGTTGGGGATGCCACGGGCGATCGGGTGCTGCGGGTTCACCGTCCACACCAGTTCGCGGTCGTGCTCGCTGCGCCAGCGCAGCGTGCAGGTGGTGCCCATGAGCTTGGTGAAGATCTTGGACCAGTGTCCGGAGTGGAGTACGACCAGGCCCATGCCGGCGAGCACGTGGCGGTGGACGCGCTCGACGACCTCTTCGCTGACCTCGCCGTGGGCCGCGTGGCCCCACCAGACGAGAACGTCCGTGGCGTCGAGGACGTCGGAGGTCAGCCCGTGCTCGGGTTCGTCGAGGGTGCGGGTGGTGATGCTCGCCTTGCCGCCGAGCCATTCGCCCACGCCTTTGGCGATGGCGCCGTGCATGCCCTCCGGGTAGCGCTCGGCGACGGACGGCTCGACCTGCTCGTGGCGGTTCTCGCCCCACACGACGACGCGGATCGGTTGATCGGTCATTCGGTGTTTCTCCTCGTTCTGTGGGTGTTCGTGAATTGTGAGCTTAAAATTCTTGGGCGGCAATAGCTTTGGCAATGCTGCTCACGACGCGGGATCCGTGCTGGATCGCGCGACGAGCTCGGGTGGCAGCAAGAGGTGTTCGGCGTCGTCGGGTCGGGTGATGACGAGGCGGACCAGCTCGGCGGCGATAGCTCCCGAGGCCTGCCGGACCGAGGTGAGGCCGACCGTGCCGAACGAGGTCAGCGGCGTGTCGTCGTAGCCGGTGACGGCCACGTCCCGCCCGGGTACGAGCCCCCGGCTCTGGAGCGTGATGACGGCGCCCGCCGCGAGGGGGTCCGATTTGCAGATGATCGCGGTGGGCGGGGAAGGCGAGTCGAGCAGGTCGGCGGCGGCGCGGACGCCGGACGCCAAGTCGCTGCCCGAGCGGATGATCCGGTCATCGCCGACCGAGGCGGCGAGCCCGCGGCGCAGACAGGCCTCGCGGTATCCGAGTTCGCGCTGGACCATCGTGACGCTGGAGGGGTTGGCGCCCATGAACGCCAGCTCGCGGTGCCCGCGATCGGCGACGTGGTCGACGGCCATCTCGGTGCCGAGCGCGGCGTCGCCTTCGACCCAGCTCCACGGGCTCGCGAACGCTTCCTTGGTGCGGCCGTAGGCGGCGAACGGGACGCCGCGCCGCCGCAGTTCGGTCGGCCGCGGGTCCTCCGATCCCACATTCGAGATGACGAACCCGGCCACGGCCTGACCGAAGTACAGGTCCTCGCAGGCCGCCATCAGGGCTTCGGTGTCGCGTTCGGTGACGAGGGTGAGGTTGCGGTCGGCTGCCTGGCAGGCGACGGCGAGGTCGTGGAGGAATGCGTCCATGTACTGGTTGCCTCCGGCGTCCTTGGCCGGGAGCACGTACCCGATCTGGCGCGGCTGCGCGAGGCGGAGGCTGCGGGCGACCAGGTTGTTGCGGTAGCGCAGCTCGCGCATCGCGGCGTGGACCTTCTCGCGGGTGGCCTCGGAGACGACTTCGGGCCGGTTGATGACGTTCGAAACCGTCATCACCGAAACACCGGCGAGCTCGGCGACATTCGTCATGCTCGCCTTCCGCCGCACACCGGACGGCTTTCCGCTCATGAGCCGCCCTCCGTTCCGTGTCTGGCCGTGCTCCGATCCGTCGTGAATTTAAGCTTAAAAACCCGAGAGCGTCAAGTTCGTTCTCGGGCCCGGCGGCGCGGTCGGCGCTAGTCGGTCATCGCCTTGGCGGTGAGTTCGACCGAGCGGATGCGGTCGGCGACCTGCTCGGCGGGGTGGGCGGTGATCAGCTCGTCGGCCCTGGCAGAGGCGGCGAAGTCCGCCAGGAACGCCCGGACCTCGTCCGGGGTGCCGGCGGCGGTGTACTTGGTCATAGCGGCGAGCTGCTGTCCGTTCGGCGATTCGAGGAACGCGTCGATCTCCTCGTCGGTGTAGTCGGACCCGCCCTGTCCCCGCTTGATGAACGCGCGCGTCCGGTTGCGATAGGCGATCCGGCGCTGCGCTTCGGCCTCGTCGCGGTCTTCCGCGGCGAAGACGTTGACGCCCGCGATCACGTACGGCTCGTCCAGTTGATCGGAGGGCTCGAACTGCTCGCGATAGGCGGCGACCGCCTCGTGCAGGGCGTCCGGCGCGAAGTGGGAGGCGAACGCGTACGGCAGGCCGAGTCGCGCGGCGAGCTGGGCCCCGAACAGGGAGGAGCCGAGGAGGTAGAGCGGCACTGCGCTTTCGGCGCGCGGCACGGCCTGCACGCCCGCCACGCGGGAATCGCCGCGGAGGTAGCCCTGGAGTTCCAGCACGTCGTCGGGGAACGATTCGGCCGACGTCTGGTCGCGCCTGATGGCGCGCATGGTGGGGCGGTCGGTGCCGGGCGCACGCCCCAGGCCGAGGTCGATCCGACCGGGGAACAGCGTCTCCAGGGTCCCGAACTGCTCGGCGATCACCAGCGGGGCGTGGTTAGGCAGCATGACGCCGCCCGCGCCGAGCCGGATGGAATCGGTGTGGTGGGCGACGTGGCCGATCAGGACGCTGGTCGCGCTCGAAGCGATGGTCGGCATGTTGTGGTGCTCGGCGTACCAGACCCGCCGGTAGCCGCCGCGTTCGGCGGCGAGCGCGAGCTCGACGCTCGCGGCGAAGCTGTCGCGCGCGGACCGGCCGGGTGCGATCGGCGCCAGGTCGAGGATCGACAGGGCAACGGGCATGATCGGCTGCCTTTCTGCAGGGTGCGACGGGGCGCTTCGGCCCTCACCGCGGCGCGGTCCGCCGCCGGGGCCTCGTCTTCGTCGAACGCCGCCGCGCCCTTCGGTATTTCGCGGATCACGCCGCCATGACGCTCGTCTCACCGGAAACGGGGAAGCCCCCTGCCGGACCGTGCTGGGGTGCAACCGTTCCGGCAGGGGGCTTCCGTCGTGCCGATGCGGTCTAGGGAGGTCGGGGGTCCCCTAAGCGTAGGTCTCGAACTCGGCGACCCTCGGGGGGCCGTTCGCGCTGGTGATCACGAAGTCGATCTTGCTGAGCGAGGTTCGGGCGAACGTGATGGTGCCCGCGCCGCTACCGGAGGCGAGTACCGCATCGTTGTCATGGTTCACGACCTGCCAGTTCCCGATCGTGCCCGCGGAGCCCGAGGCCTCGCGGATGTTGATCGCGGAGACCGAGGTGTCGGAGTCCCACTTGACCGAGATGCGCCCGGTGGTCCCGCTCGGCGACCAGTACGTGCTCATGTCGCCGTCGCGGACGTTGCCGTAGCTCGTCCCGCTCGCCTTGCTGGAACCGTCGGAGCCGGCGCCGATGCTCAGGTTGGCACCGCCGGGTTCAGTCGGCTCCTCGGTGGGGTCGGTCGGGTCCTCCGTCGGATCGGTCGGATCGTTCGGGTCCGGCGACGGGTTCTCCGCGGAGCAGTTGCCGTCGGAGACCTGGTTGCCCTTGTTGGCGCCCGCCGTCTGCCGCACGATGTCCGGCACGCAGCCGGCGTCGTCGAGGTCGTACGAGTAGGGGATGTTCACCGTGGTGGTGGACGGCATGCTCGGGCCCGCGGGGTAGTTCTCGCTGCCCTGGCTCGACCAGGTCACGTTGTCGAGGATGTTCCCGCTGGTCTGCCACGTGCCGCGCTCGTCGGTGTAGAAGGTGCCCAGGACGTCCTTGGAGTCCTCGAAGTAGTTGTTGTCCACTTTGGCCTGGCCGCCGGCCCGGGAGTTGATCCCCGACTCCACGATGCCCGTGTAGTGGTTGTTGTAGACGTGGGCGACGCCGCCGCGCAGCAAGGGAACGCGGGAGTTGAGGTTCTGGTACAGGTTGTGGTGGTAGGTGATGAAGCTGTTCGACCGGTCGTCCTCACTGGAGCCGACCAGGCCGCCGCGTTCGGAGTTGCGCATGATGCTGTAGGAGAGCGTCACGTACTTGGTGTCGTTCTTCATATCGAAGAGCCCGTCGTAGCCTTCGGACTCGCCGCCGGAGGCCTCCAGGGTGAGGTGGTCGGCCCAGACGTTGCGAACGCCGCTCTCCATGCCGATGGCGTCGCCGCCGTTGGAGGTGGGCGAGCCCGACTTCTTGACGTTCTTGACCGTCAGGTTCTGCAGGATGATGTTGCTGGACGACCGGATGTGGATACCGATCTGGTCGAAGGTCGCGCCGGAGCCGACGCCCACGATCGTGACGTTGCTGATGTTCTTCAGGTCGATCACGGTCGAGCCGACGTCGCAGCTGTCACCCGAGACGTCACTGGTGTTGCCGTGGTTGATGGTGCCCTCGACCTGGATGATGATCGGAGTGCTGTCGCTGGCCCGGTTGCACAGGGCCTCATTGATCTGGGTGCCGGTGGTGGCGCGCACGGTCTGGCCGCCCTGTCCGCCGGTGGTGCCGCCGTTCTGGGTCGCGTACCCGGTGGGGCCACCGGTCGCCGCCGAGGCGTGGTTCATCGACAGGGCGACACCGGCTACGACCACAGCGGCCGTCGCCAGCGTCGTGCCGACGCGCAGTGCGATTGTTCGTCTCATCAGTTGTTCACCTCTCCTGAGGGAGACATTGAGGTATTTCAATGAATCTAGGGCGAAGGCTTTCAGTAAGTCAAGGGCAAACTGCAATCGATTGCCGCAAGAAAGAGATCGCAGCGGGTGCGAGAGGAAATACCGCAGAGGGGTCGAACTGCTCCCCCTGGGCACCATAGACTTCATACCCATGCAGACCACACTCCCCACCATCGCCGTTGGGGTCGACATCGGGTCGTCAACGACCAGCGTGTCGACCCGCCACGGACAAGGCCCGATCGAAACCCGGCACTTCGACGCGGACCTGACCACCGACACCACTCCTACGGCGCTCCTTGGCGATCGATCCCAAGTCCCCGCACTCGAAAACCCCGCCTTCACCGACCTCGCCTTTGAAGGGCCAACGCCGGTAGGGCTCGCCGTGCCGTCCTCATGGGACCCCGAGCGGAGTCGAGCGCACGCCGAAGCCGCCTCGCGCGCCGGATTCGAGTGGACTCACCTGGTGCCCGAACCCGAGGCCGCCGCCCGGCACCTCGCCGAAACCCAAGGCCGCGAACTTGATCCGGATGCGCGGCTCGTCGTCTGCAACATCGGTGCCGGCTCGTGCCGGGTCGCCGTCGTCCACCGCGAAGACGACCGGTACGTCGTCGACGCCGCGGCTCACACCGACGACCTCGGCGGCGACGAATTCGACCGACTGCTGCTCTCCTATCTGTCCGGTCGGCACCGCTCCGACGACCCCACATTCTGGGACCGGACCGAAAACCCGGCCGACACGGCGCTGCGCACCAGGTTGCTCGACGAGATCAGGCGGGCTCGCGAGCACCTGACCGAGCATCCGGCCGCCGCCATCGGCCTGCCCGCGGACTGGCCCGAGTTGTTCCTGACCCGCATAGAGGTGGACCGGTGCATCGCCCCGGCGATCGCGCAGATGGCGGCGCTCGTCGAGGACGTCCTGTGTGAGGCGGGAATCGGCACCGGATGGGTGACCGACGTGCTCTTGATCGGCGGGGCGAGCCGAACCCCGTTGGCGGCGACCATGCTCCGCGAGCGCCTCGGCGTCGAACCGATCGTGCCGGAGATGCCCGAGGGCGTGCTCGCCGAGGGCGCGGCGTTCGCCGCGCTCGCCCACGCGCAGCGGCATGAAGCCGCGGCGGCCGAAGAGCCGGGGCGTCCGGCTCGGCTGCGGCCGAGCCGCGGTGTGCTCACGGCGGTCGGGGCGGGCTTCGCCGTGCTCATCGCCGTCGCTACCGTGGCGCTCGTCTACAGCGTCGGTCCCGACACCGACGAGGAGTCCATACCCGGTGCCGTCGCGAGCGGGCCGAGCTTGCCGGGGATGACGGACGCGCCCGAAGGACGCAACCCCGACGCGGCCGAGGCAGGCCAAGGCGGCACCGAGGAGAGCGATTCCCCCACGCCTTCGGCGACGCCCAGCGAAGGCATCAGCACACCGTCCGCACCCTCCGCACCCTCCGCATCAACCACAGCAACCACAGCAACCTCCTCGCCGGGAGCAGCGCCCACGGTCCCCGCGCCCACTACCGAAGCGGCTCAAGAAGAAACTGCATCCACCACCACGACGGTCCCGAACGTCATCGGCTTGTCGGCCGCCAAGGCGCGACGAAAACTCGCCGAAGCGGGGTTCACCGACGTGGTGGCCAAGGGCGAACGGCGAATCGACGCCGACCAAGACCATTGCGAGACCATCGCGCAGACCCCGAATGGCGGCACCCGCCACGCCTACGACGAACGGATCACCCTCAACTACGTCTACGTGGGCAACGACGACTGCTGATCGTCGCCGTTCGGCCTGCGATTACCTCCTGGCCTCGGAGTCCGGATGCGGTTGTTAGCTTGCGCACCACTCGTACGGTGAAGGCGCACACCCCGCACCCGGCTCCATAGGATGGGAAGCGATCTCCTGCACCGTCCCACTGTCGCCGCGGTGCCCCCAATGCCGCTGTACCTCTCGGAACGGTTCTGTATGCCTTCTGTCGCCCAGCCACTGCCGCGCCGTGCCCGCTTCTCGATCCCCCGCCCGGTCGTGCCGTTCCTGCGCACCGAGCTGCTCGCCGGACTCCTCGTCGCGCTCGCGCTGATTCCCGAGGCCATCGCGTTCTCGATCATCGCCGGCGTCGACCCGCGCGTGGGCCTGTTCGCCTCGTTCGTCATGGCCTGCTCGATCGCCTTCCTCGGCGGGCGGCCCGCGATGATCTCCGCAGCCACCGGCGCGATGGCCCTTGTCGTGGCCCCGCTGGTCGCCGCACACGGACTCGACTACCTGATCGCCGCCACGATCCTGGCCGGCCTGATCCAGGTGGTGCTGGCGCTGACCGGCATCGCCAAGCTCATGCGGTTCATCCCCCGCAGCGTGCTGACCGGCTTCATCAACGCCCTGGCGATCCTCATCTTCATGGCGCAGATCCCCCACTTCTGGGGCGAGAACTGGGTCGTCTGGGCGCTGGTCGGCGCCGGGCTCGCCGTCATCGTGGGCCTCCCGTACCTGACCAAGGCGGTGCCCTCGCCGCTGGTCGCCATCGTCGGCCTGTCCGTCGTCACCGTCGCCTTCGGCATCGCTGTGCCGAACGTCGGCGACATGGGCGATCTGCCCTCGGGCCTGCCGTGGGTGGCGCTGCCGGACGTGCCGTTCACGCTCGAGACCCTCGGCGTCATCGCTCCGTACGCGATCGCGCTGGCCGCGGTGGGCCTGCTGGAGTCGCTCATGACCGCCAAGGTGGTCGACGACGCCACCGACACCCGCTCGAACAAGACCCGCGAGGCCGCGGGACAGGGCATCGGCAACGTCCTGGTCGGCTTCTTCGGCGGCATGGCCTCGTGCGCGATGATCGGCCAGACCATGATCAACGTCAAGGCCGGTGCGCGCACCCGCCTCTCGACCTTCTCGGCCGGGCTGTTCCTGCTGATCCTCATCGTGGTGCTCGGCGACCTCGTCGCCCAGATCCCCATGGCCGCCCTGGTCGCGGTGATGATCTTCGTTTCAGCGGTGACCTTCGACTGGCACTCGATTCGACCGAAGACCCTGCGGCGCATGCCGATCAGCGAGACGCTGACGATGGTAGTAACCGTGGCCGCCACGATCGCGACCCACAACCTCGCCATCGGCGTACTCGCCGGGGTCATCGTCGCGATGGTCGCGTTCGCCCGCAAGGTCGCCCACCTGGTCGAGGTCACCAGCGTCACCGATCCCGACGGCACTGTCGAGGTCTACGCGGTCACCGGCCAGCTGTTCTTCGCCTCCAGCAACGACCTCGTGCACTTCTTCGACTACGACGGCGACCCCGACGAGGTCGTCATCGACCTGACCGACGCGCACGTCTGGGACGCCTCGGCAGTCTCCGCGCTCGACGCGGTCACCGGGAAGTACGCCTCACGCGGCAAGACCGTCGAGATCATCGGCCTCAACCGCCCCAGCGCCGAACTCCACGACGAGCTCTCGGGCAACTTCACCGGCGGCCACTAGACGGCGGCCGACCCCGAGCGGATATCCGTTTGCGGGGTCGGCGGCGGTCTGCTGTGATGGACTCGGCCCGATACCTCTCGGCCTGTGGTCGAAGTGGAGCGCGCATGACGCAAACCGAAACCGTCCCAGCCGATCTCGCCTCCGCTGCCGCTGAAGCACTGACCGCGTACGACCTGCCCGGCCCTGCCACGGTGCGCCCGCTCAGGCTGCTGAACAACAGCGTCTTCGACGTCTGCGCCGGAGACGGACGGCGCTTCGCCCTGCGACTTCACCGGCCTGGAGCGCGCCGCCCGGAGCACACCCTCGCCGAACTGACCTTCCTGCACAAGGTCAGCGGCCCCCTCGCCGCCCAGCGCGTCGACGTCCCCGCACCGGTTCCCGCGGCGGACGGGCGGCTGGTCGTCACCGTCGCCTCGCCCGACGCGACCGAGCCGTTGACGTGCACCCTGCTCACCTGGGTCGACGGCAAGGTGCGCCGTCCCGGCGGCGGGCTCGGCGCTCGCGGTGTGCACCAACTCGGCCGAGCGCTCGCACACCTCCACCTCGCCGCCGAAAGCTTTGATCCACCGCCCGGTTTCACGCTGCCGCGCTGGGACGCCGAGGCGATGTTCACCGAGCGCTCGCCCTACGACCCCGGACCGATCGGCGAGTTGCTGACGGGGGCCGACCTGGCGCTGTTCGAGGAGGTGGCCGAGCGGACCGCGAGGATCTTCGCCGAGCTGGGCACCGGCCCTGAGACGTACGGGTTGATCCACAATGACTTCATTCTCGGCAACTGCCACACCGTCCGCCGCCGACCGCACAGCTGGAACGTCGGCGTCGTCGACTTCGACAACTGCGGCTGGGGCCATTACCTCTACGACTTCGCCGCTGTCTTGGGCAATTTGAGCGACTACGCGCACTTCGCGGAGCTCAGGAACGCGTTCCTCGCCGGATACCGCATTGCGCGCCCGCTGCGCGAATCGCTCGAGCAGCACTTCCCGGTGCTCATGGCCGCCCGCCACGCCTCGCACTGCCTGTGGGCCGCCGGACTCGCCCGCCATCCGAGCAGCGAAGCGTTCGACGCCCCCTGGCACATCGGATACCGCATGAGCGAAGTCCGCCGCTGTCTCACACTCGGCAGGGATTTCGAAACCTCGGTTCGCTAGCGCGAGACGGCGTGGAATTCGGCGAGTTCGGGGCGGTCGGCGCGGGGCACGGCGGTGATGTGGGCGGTGACGGTCAGTTGGGCGGTCTGCCCGGTGGTCACTCGGAACCGCCGCCGTTCCTCGGCGCGCTCGAGGTCGACGCGGCTGCTGGGGCCGATCTGGCCGCGGGGCGGAGCGACGCGCACCGTCAGCTCGTGTTCGCCGGGTGCGAGCTGCAGCCACATCCGGGTCCAGCTCGCGTCCACCGGTTGACCGTCCACGAGCACTTCCGGGGCCGGTGTCCACGGCCGGCACTCGGGTACCTCGGGTTCGCCGATGCGGACGGCCCGCCAGCGCTGTATCAGACTGAGCTTCGGGCCTCCGGCCAGCGCCGAAAGCGTCTCAGGGGCGTGCTCTTCGAGCATGAACCGCAGGTGGAGCGCGAGCCCGGCCCATCCGGAGGCCGGTGCGATGCGCTCGGGCTCATCCGCATCGAGGATTCGCGGTTGGCCGAGGTCGCCGCTTGTGGGAGGGTCGGCAGTGGCGACGCGGCGTCGGCGGGCCTGTTTGGCCATTGAGGACCAGATGACCGCGACCCCCACGCCGAGCCCGAGGGCGAGCGCGCCGAAGACCAGCATGTTCACGAAGTGGGCGGCGAAGGCGGACGGGTTCCGCTCCATCAGCGACATCGCCGCGGTCATGAAC
The DNA here is from genome assembly GCA_036259435.1 of Glycomyces sp. Taxonomy (GTDB): domain Bacteria; phylum Actinomycetota; class Actinomycetes; order Mycobacteriales; family Micromonosporaceae; genus Glycomyces. The sequence goes on along the minus strand of DATABR010000257.1, from coordinate 6,416 downwards.
ACGATGGTGCTCACGACGATCAGGTAGAACCGGCCGGTGGAGCCCGGGCGGCCGCGCCGCTCGGTGAACGAGGTGCGGTCGTGGATCTGGTTCTCGGCGTCGTAATACTGGTGAGCGGCCTCGCCGATGACGCTGGTGTAGTCGAACTCGCGCCGTTCGCCCCGCCCGAGGTGCACGGCCTGGTAGCAGCGAGAGTGGCTGCTGGTGACGGCGATCAGGTGATCGCCGGGCGGCAGCGTCAGCTTGGTGATGCCCCAGCCCCAGGAGGCCGGGACGCCGTCGACGCTGACGAGCGGCACCAGGGGTCTGGAGACGCGCAGCGACGGCTTCCATTCGCGCGAGTCCTGGTTGCGCCAGGCGGTGCGGACGATGACCGTCGCGTGGGCCGTGTCGGTGTCGTCGGGCTTGAGGTCGAGGCGGCGCCCGGCCTCGACGGCCACAGCGGCGTCGGGGTGGGGCCGGGCGGTCCAGTCGCGGAACGGCGCGAAGGTCTTGAACGCCTTGAACCGCCGCAGTCCAGGCAGTACCGGCCAGGTGAAGAACACCGCGATGGCGAGCAGTCCGAGCGCGAACCCGAAGGGGTCTTCGATGTCCATCTGCTATCGGTCTCCGGTTCTGCTCGCCGCGCGGTACACGATGCCACAGCCTAGGAATCGGCGGCAAAGTCCGGGCCGTTTCAGAGGGCGGTCGGGACTCGGGTGGTGACCAGGCCGACGTCGCTGAGGAACCGTTCGAGGGCGATGGTGGCGATGCCGGTGGCGACCGAGTTGCCGCGCACCGTGGACACCTCGATCGCGAGGTCGGCCGCGGACTCGCCGGGGGCCTCCTCGATCACGCGGCGGCGCACGGCGGGAAGGAGGTGGTCGCCCAGTGCCCAAGCGGTCCAACCGGTCAGGGTGATCATCTCGGGGTTGACGATCGCGACGAGGTCGGCGATCGCGGAGCCGAGGTAGCGGGCGGTGCGTTCGAGCGTCTCGGTCACGGCGGGGTCGGGCGAAGGGGACGCGAGCGCGGCGGCGAGGGCCCCGATGAACTCGCGCTGCATGAACTCGGAGACGAGCGGGTGCTCGGGAGCGAACCCAGCGAGCGTCCGCTGGATCCCGGCCGCGCCGACGTACGCCTCGACGCAGCCCTGCCGCCCGCACCGGCATTTGCGGCCGTCGAAGGCGAGGAGGCTGTGGCCCCACTCCCCCGCGAGGTTGCGGGCGCCGCGCAGGATCGTGCCTTCGAGGACGATGCCCGCGCCCACGCCGGTGCCCAGGTTGACGGTGATCATGCTGGTGTGTCGCCGCCCCTCGCCGAACCACAGCTCCGCCGTGGCGATGGCCTTGAGCGGGTTGTCGACGACGATGGGCAGGTCGATGTGCTCGCGCAAGAGGTGGTGCCAGTTCGGTTGGGGCACGGTCGGATTCGCTACGGGCCAGCGCTGCATGCCGCCGGGGAGCGAGATGCCGACGCCGAGCACGTCGCCGCGCGCGGCGTGCGCGCCCTCGAGTGCGGTGTCGAGGGCGCGCACGATGCGCTCGATGACGTAGTCGGGTTCTTCATGGTGCTCGTCGGTGGCGACCTCGGCCGAGGCGAGCTCGTCGAGCGCGGAATCGAACACGGCGGCGCGAATGTAGGTTTCGGCCACGTCGATGCCGACGATGCGTCCGCGGTTCCCGTTGAGGCGCAATGTGGTCGTCGGCCGTCCGATGCGTCCGCTGGTGAGGCGGGCCTCGGTGACGATCCCGCCTTCCAGCAGGTCGCTCACCACAGTCGCCACGGTCGCGGTGCTCAGGCCGGTCACCCCCACCAGGTCGCCCCGGCTCGCCTCGCCCGCCGCCAGCAGGGCGTGCAGGACGTCGAGCCGGGACTCGCTGCGGATGTCGCGAGAGGTGCGCCTGGTGACGGCCACGTCACTCCTTTGAGTACGGTCGATTCGGGATCATTCCGGCGTAGCGGCGGCGGTGACGCGCGCGAGGCGCGGCCGTGCGCCGCCGGCGGTGCCGCGGATCAAGAGCCGCACCGTGCCGGTGTTCCATGATCCCGGAATCCACAATCGCCCGGGGTCCCCGCCGGTGAACCGCGGCCGGGCCGCGTCGTCCAGCCAGACGCGTCCCAGCAGCTCACCACCGAGGAACGCGCTCACGCGCATCTGCTCGCCCTCGAACCGCAGTGAGACCCCGCCGGAAGGCACGTTCAAGTCGAGCCAGGCTTCGTCGCCCGGTTCCACTTCGAACGGTAGAACGAGCGCAGCTTTGGCGCAATCCTTTTGCGAGAGCTCGAGGATCGCGTGGTCGGGCTGCGGCTCGACCTGCCAGTCCCGCACCGGCTCGAGTCGCAGTAGCGCCGCGCCGTCGACAGTGCCGGGCCAGTGCGGCAGGGTGACCGCGAGGTCTCGTCCCTCGCCGGGGGCCAGGTGCAGCCACGGGTCGTTCGGGTTCACGATGCGGGCCGTGCCGTCGACAGCGACCTCGCACGGGGCCGCGAGGCCCGCGAGGTGCAGGGCGTAATGGCTCGTCCCGTCCACCGGCAGTGTGCGCCGGTACGTGGAGGGCCGCCCGATCCGGGTGCTGCTCCAGCCCCCGAGCGTGCGCACCGGGGCCGGGTCTCCGGCCCACTGCTCGCCGCCGTCGACAGTCCACAGCGAACCGACGTCCTCGCTGGCGACTACCGACCAGACGCGTCCGAGGCCGCGCTGCGACCCGATCGCGAGGCCGGGCAGGCGCGCGTCGTCGAAGTTGGCATGACCCCAGGTCTCGACTGTCGCCTCGAGCTGCGTCGCCTCGCCGACCGGCACGCGCTCGGTCGCGCCGAAGCGCGCGAAACTCGGCAGTGCGAGCCCGTCGAGGGCGAGGTCGACGATGTCGGCCGCTCCCTCGATGAGCAGTTCCGAGGCGTCCGCAACCGAAGTCGCGTAGTGGGTACGTCCGCGGTAGACGCCCTCGGACTCCGAGCTCGGTGCGAGGTCGTGCGCCAAGGTCTGGCCCGAGCGGGTCTCGAGGTCGAGGCGGCGCGCCTCGGCGAGGACGACCGGTTCAGTGTCCGCGTCGGCTGCCAGGACGACCTTCTCGCCGTCCGGCGTGGGCACGTCCGCGGGATGGCGGACGACGATCGTCCACCGGTCGGCGCCCGACTGGACGAGGGTGCGCACGCGCGCACCCGGTTGGGGCGCTTCGAGTTCGATCCGCTCCATGCCGTCGGCGCCTTCGAGCACGACGACGCTCTCGACGCTCGCGGCGAGCTCGATGCCGTCCGCATCGGCGCCGACGAGGTCGGCCGAGCTGAAGCGCAGCGTGCCCGGCAGGCCGAAGCCCGCGAGCGGCAGGTCCCTCAGGACCAGCGCGCACGAGAACGGCGCCAGCGCCACGGTGATCTCGGGTAGGCCGTTCGCGGCGGCGAAGGTCGCCTTGCCCGGTTCCTGGCCGAGGTTCGGGACGCCGGTGACCGTGCCGCCGCCATCCAGGACCAGCGCCGATCCGGAGGCGCTGGTGGGGACGGTGGCGTTCACGAGTTCGTCCGCGGCCGTGGCCGTGGCTCGGGTGAGCGCCGGGCCGAGCGTGCGGCTGAAGGCCGCCAGCACGCGCGCCTCCGCGGTCTCCGGACGAGCTTCGCCCACAGGGGACAGATAGCCGCCGAAGTCGTAGTCGTGGGTCATGAACCCGCCCGGGTCGCCCCAGTTGCCGACCGACGGCGTGTACCCGAGGTCGAAGCCCGAGGCCTGGAGGTAGGGGGCGAGCAGCGTCGCACCGCTGACGAGCAGGCGGCGAAGCGTGGTGTGACTGCGGTTGGTCTCGGTGATCAGCAGCGGCAGGCCTTCGGCCGCAACGAGGTCACCGTAGCGGCGGACTTCGGCCTCGACGAACGGCGAGCGGTCGTCGGGGTAGAAATTGAACGCCGGGGCCACGCCTTCGACGCCACCCGTGGCGCCGACCAGGTCGCCCTGGCCCGCGCACGCCACGAGCGGCACGTCGATGCCGTGCCCGATCGCCATGTCCCGCAAGGCCGTGATGTAGGCGTGGCGGTCGTGCGTGTCGAAGAAGTCCAGCTCGTTCTCGAGCTGGACGGCGATCACGCTGCCGCCGCGGCCCCACTGGCGCTCGGCGATGATCGGCATGGCCTTGTCGAACCACCCGCGCACCTGCTCGAGGAATCGCGGCTCGGCCTGGCGCAGCTCGAGCCCGTCTTCGAGCGCGAGCCACGCGGGCAGGGCGCCGCCGTCCCATTCGGAGCAGATGTACGGCCCGGGCCGCGCGATGACCGCGAGGCCGGCCTCGTGCGCGAGGTCGAGGAACGCGCCGACGTCGCGCCGTCCCTCGAAGTCCCACTCGCCCGGGGTCCTCTCGTGGAAGTTCCACGGCAGGTAGACGTCGATCGCGCGATAACCGGTGGCGCGCACCTGGGCGAGCCGCGCCTCCCAGACCTCGCGCGGGAGCCGGAAGTAGAACAGCGACGCGCACAGCAGCGCCTCCTCGCGGCCGTCGAGCACCAGCCCGGAGCCGCCGAGGGAGACGGTGCCGTTCGCTAGGGCCGATGTGGATTGATCAGTCACTTCACACCAGCACTTCCGCCTTGGAGGTTCATTTCGTACAGGTACTTCTGGCCGAGGTAGTAGATCGCGATCATCGGCAGCGTCAGGATGATCGACCCGACCATGACGAGGTTCCACGGCGGCAGCTGCATCGCGTTGCTCGTGCTCGTCATGTACTGCAGGCCGAGCGCCAGCGGCATGGACTCCTCGGAGTTGAGGTAGATGAGCGGGCCCATGAAGTCGCCCCACGCGTGCGTGAGCGTGAAGATCGCGATGGCCGTGAGGATCGGCCACATCATCGGCAGGATGATCTTGCGATAGACGCCGAAGTAGCCGAGCCCGTCGACCTGCGCCGCCTCGTCCATCTCGTTCGAGATGCGCGAGACGAACTGGCGCACCAGGAACACGTTGAACGCGTTGGTGAAGAAGTTCGGGACGATGAGCGGCAGGTAGGTGTTCACCCAGCCGAGTTCCTTGAACAGCAGGAACTGCGGGATCATGGTGATCTGGGCGGGGATCATCATCGTGGCGAGCACGATGATGAACATGACGCCCTTGCCGGGCGCGCGAAGCCGCGCGAAGGCGTAGCCCACGAGCGAGGACGAGATCACCTGGCCCACGGCCGAAAGCGTGGCGATGATGACCGAGTTGGTGACGAAGCGCCCGACCGGCAGGCCGGTGGCGGTGAAAACCTCCGTGAAGTTGCGCCACGTGAACTCGGTGGGGAACACGGTGAAGGCGTTCTGCGCGCTGGTCTGGTCGCTCGCCAGGGAGATCGAGACCATGAGCACGAACGGCACGAAGAGCAGCGCCGAGACGACGAGGAGCACCGCGTAAGTGGCGGGCGAGGCCTTGAAGACCGAGAGCTGCCGCTGGGCGTGATCGCCCTCGGACTTGCCTTTGCGGGCCTTGCCGTTCGGCGGTTCGGCGCCGCCCGCGGCCGCGGGTGTCCGCGAAGCGATGGCCATCAGCGCACCTCCGATTCGTAGAAGACCCATTTGCGGGCCGTGCGGAACGCGATCAGGGTGAACACCATGATCACGAGGAAGAGCAGCCAGGCGACCGCCGAGGCGTAACCGAAGTGGTAGAAGGAGAACGCCTCCTGGAACAGGAGCGTCACCATCATCTGGCTGGCGTTGTCCGGGCCGCCCACGTTCTGGTTCGGAGCGAGAATGTACACCTGCGAGAAGATCTGGAACGCCCCGATGAGGCCCATGATCAGGTTGAAGAAGATGATCGGCGTGATCTGCGGGAAGGTGACCGACCAGAACTGTCGCCAGGGGCTCGCCCCGTCGATCTCTGCGGCCTCGTACAGCTCGCGCGGGATGCCGTTCATGGCCGACAGCAGCAGGACCGTGGCCGCACCGGCGCCCCAGACGGACAGGATGATCAGCGCGGGTTTGATCCAGGTCTCGCTGAGCAGCCACTGCGGTCCGTCGATGCCGAACCAGCCCAGGAGGTCGTTCAGCGGACCCGAGGGCGCGAGGACCATCTTGAAGACCATCGCCGTCGCCACGAGCGGCACGAGCGTCGGCAGGTAGATGAAGGTGCGGAACAGCTTGCGGCCGCGCACGCGCTTGTTGAGCAGGTTCGCCAGCCAAACGCCCACGATGAGTCCGAGCGGGACGGAGATCAGCGCGTAGTAGAAGGTGTTCCAGAGTGCCTTCCAGAAGACCGGGTCATCGGTGAGCGCCTGGGCGTAGTTGTCCAGCCCGACCCATTCGGGCGGGGTGAAGGAGTCCCATTCGGTCAGGGAGATGTAGACCGAGGCGATCATGGGCCCCAGCAGGAACCCGACGAACCCGATCAACCACGGCGAGATGAACAGCCAGAAGTAGAAGGCCTCCTTCTTGCCGCGGCGGGACATTTTTCTGCGGGGGGCGAGCCTCCCGGGGGGGGGGGG
>DATABR010000256.1:0-6296 GCA_036259435.1 Glycomyces sp. | reverse complement strand
AAAGCGCGCTAGGCGGCCGGGTGCGAGCCCGGCGCTCGACTACTCGCTGCAGTAGACCGCGGTGGTGCGGCCGAACTGGTCGGTAGCCGGCTGGAAGTACGTCCACTCGCCGCTGCAGTCGGCCGAGATGGTCTCGGCGTCGGCCATGGCCCACTCGGCCTGGTCGACCGCGATCGCGTCGACGACGACGGTGTCGACGTCGGCCGAGTCGCACGGGAGGGTGCCGTAGTGGAACTCGGAGGACACCGACATGGAGTTGAAGCACTCACCGGCGTCGGGAACGACCGGGTTGGTGCCCGCGGCGGTCGGGTTGCCGATCGCCTCGACGCAGAACAGGTAGTCCACGGTCAGGGTGGTCGTGTCGTAGACCATGTTCCAGTCGGTCCACGCCGCACCGGGGGTCTGCGCGCCGACGGTCTCGCCGCACAGGTCGTAGATGGGCTGGGGGTCCGCGACGCTGCCGTCGGAGGACGCGGTGACGGCCGGGTCGGCCTCGATCGCGGTGAGAGTCCAGAACGCGGTGGGGTCGGAGCACTCGACCGCGAAGGTGGAGCTTTCCTCGCTGAGCATCGCCTCGGGCAGGCAGTCGCCCTCGGCCGCTTCGGCGACGGCGTCGAACTGCTCGTCGCTGACCTCGGTGTCGCTCGAGGAGTCGGAGGCGGCGTCTTCGAGAATGCCGCAGCCGGAGAGGGCGACGGTGCCCGCGATGGCGACGCCGCCGACGGCGAGGAGACGGCGGATGGGGCCGAAGGACTCGGTGCTTGAGTTCATGAGCTGCTTTCTGTGCGGCGCCGCGATCGGGAGGAGCGACGCTCTGGAATTCAGCGCGACACTATGGGGGACGTTCAACTACCGTCGCGGCACGGCCCGTCACCCGACGACTAGCCGCGGCGCTGAACTGCAACTTCGCTTCTTACACGAAACCGCGAGCCGCCGTTGATGATCAGGATCACGATGGTTGCAATTCGGTCAAGCCGGAAGCAATCCACATTGATCTACGGCTTGCGCTGCAATAAGAGTGCGTGCCCATCACCGCCGAATACCTTCAGGCGAAAAAGGAGGACGCGGGTTCCGCCCAATGGTCTCCGCGTCCTCCGGCCTGCGGTGTCAGCCGATCTCGACGAAGTACTGGGTGCCTTCGAAAGACCAGGTGTCTTCGATGTAGAGGAGGTAGGTCTCGGCGCCGGCGGGGATCTCGACACAGGAGTCACCCGAGGCGCTGGAGCCGCCGGAGACCTCGGCGGAGTCGTAGGCGCTGTTCTCGACCGTGTTCAGGCAGTCGACGCTGTCGTAGAAGGTGCCGTCGGCCCAGATCCCGAAGGTGACGTCCATCCACAGCGTCCCTGTCTCGGTGCCGTTGTAGGTGCCGTCGATGGTGACCAGGGCCTGCTGGTTACCTTCGGCCGGAGCCTCGTTGAACTCGTTCATGCCCATGATCGCCTCGGTCGAATCGAGCGTGGCCGAGGGCGTGACGGTCCAGTCGGTGATCTCCACGGCGGAGCCTGCCGGGAGCGGCGCCTCAGGGCTGGTGCCGTCGCCGGCGGCCGCTTCTTCGCCGCCTTCTTCGGCACCGGCTTCCTCGGCGGCGTTCGAGGTGTCGCCCGAGCCGGTGGCCTCAGTGCCGCAAGCGGAGAGGGCGGCGAGGGCGATCAGTGCGGCACCGGAGGCGGCAAGGAGTCGCTTGGAGACCTCGGGGAATTCGATGCTCATGACATTCCTTCCGTGTATAGCAGTTCACGATTCTTAGTTTGTGAACTCACTTCACGAGCCTAATTGACTGTGTCGAGTCTCTGCAACGCGGGGTGGGTTACGATTCGATAAATCCAGACAGGGGAGCCGCATGACCGCCCATGACGCAAGCGCAGACGAGACCATCACGCTGACCGACCTCGCCCGACTCGCGGGCGTCGGCCGCAACGCCGTCAGCAACTGGCGCCGCCGCGAACCCGACTTCCCCGCGCCCGTGGACGACTCGACCCGCCGTCCCCGCTTCGCACTCGCCGGTCTCGAGCAGTGGGCCGCCGCGCACGGCCGCGAACTGCAGGTCACGGAAGCCGACCGGCTCTGGTTCTCCCTGGCGACGACCCACCCGACCACCGAAGCGGCCCTGAGCGAGGTGACGGAGGCATTCGGCGGCAGCGGCGACCCCGCAGTCACGAAGAAGCTCGAAGCATTGCGTCATGAACAGTCGGATGCCGACCTGTTCGATTTCTTCGTCGAACGGGCACGGGAAGCCGCAGGGACCGGCGTTCAGGCGGGCATCGCGCCGCTCGCGGACATCGCGGCGGTGGTCATCGAAGGCGTCCCAGCGCCCCGCGTGCACGACCCCGCCTGCGACGAGGGCGACCTCCTCGCCGCCGCCGTCTCCCGCATCGGGCACTGCGCGGTCATCAGCGGCAGCGATCTCTCCGCATCCCGCACCGCGATCACCGGCCAGCGCCTCGAACTCCTCGACGAGCGCGCCGACGTCACGGCGCGCGTGGGCGACTCGATCCTCAGCCCGCTTCCGGCCGACCGGTACGACCTGGTGGTGTGCGACCCTCCGTTCAACGTCAAGGACTGGGGCCATGACCGGCTGCCCGACGGCGACGACCCGCGCCTGGCCTACGGCACCCCGCCGCGCACCGAACCGGAGCTGGCGTGGGCGCTGCACTGCGTGGCGCTCCTGGCTCCGGGCGGCCACGCGGTGGTGCGGATGCCCGCCCAGGTGGCCCACCGCCGCTCGGGCCGCCGCATCCGGTCGGAACTGCTCCGCTGGGGCGCGCTGAGGGCTGTCGTCGACCACCCGGACGCCAAGGCGCACTTGTGGATCCTGGCGCCGAGAGGCGAGACGAGCCAATTGCTCGTCTCCACCGGAGCCGATTTCACCGAAGCCTGGCGAGCGTTCGCGGCCGACCCGAACACCCCGATCGCCACAACTAGTTCAGCCACGGTCCCGGTCATGCGCCTATGGGACGAGGACGTGGACATCTCTCCCGCCGTCTACCTCGCCAGCGCCGCAGGCGACGCCGCCAACCTCGCCGAGGCGGTCGACGGCCTCGGCGCGAGACTCGACGAGATCGCAGGACGGGAATTGCCGAAGTTCGGCAGCGGCACAGACGAATCCGCCCCGGAAACAAGCCTTGCCGACTTGGAACGAGAAGGCCATCTCATCGTCACCCCGGGAGGCACCGGCGGCGATGTCCGCTGCGTCATCATCGACCCGGTCGATTCCCCGCAAGTACGCCTCGGGGGGCGCGCCGACGCCACCGAGACGCAGTGGACCGTCACGTGCGAACCCGCCGTCGACCTCGACTGGATCGCCGCGGTTCTGGCGGCACGGCTGCCGAGCGCGACGAAACGCACGGCGACGGGCGCGAAGCGCCGCATCCTGTCGGTGAAAGCCCCGCGGCTCCCACTGGCCGAACAGCAACGACGGGGAGCCGCCTTCGCAAGGCTCGAGGAGTTGCGGTCATCGCTGAAAGCCGCCGAGCAGACAGCGGGAGATCTCGTAGCCGAGGCCGCCTCGGGGCTTGTAGCGGGAACGACCACGGTGGAGGACTGAACCGCAACGAAGGACACCCGGTGGTGGACGGGCGTTGGAGCCGCTGACAGGATTCGAACCCGCAACCTGCCGATTACAAGTCGGCTGCTCTTCCAGTTAAAGCTACAGCGGCTAGTCAGCGCCATGCAGTCGACGAGACGGAACGATTCTACTGGACAGCAGTCCCGTACTTCGAATGACCAAGCTCACATCGCTGAGCGCTCGATCGACTGGGCTGTTTTGTCGGTGCTCGCCGCTACCGTGGCGGTATGTTGCTGCGTTACCAGTTCCGTGCCTACTTGGGAGGTCTTGAGCGCGCTCGCGCTGCCCGGACGTTCGGGTGTGTGCGAACGGTTTACAACGACGCGGTGGCTGCAAGAAGGGCCGCTTTCGCCGCCGGGCTGCCTTGCCCGTCTTCCGCGAAGCTGCAGAAGCTGTTGATCACTGAGGCGAAGCGGACTCCCGAACGAGCCTGGCTCTCCGATGTCAGCCCAGTTCCGCTCCAGCAAGCGGTGCGCGACTGCGATCAGGCCTACGGTCGGTTCTTCAAGTGGGTCAAGGACGGCCGCACTGGGCCGAAGTGGGGTCGGCCGAACTTCAAGAAGCGCTCGCACCGACAGACGGCGCGGTTCAATCGCAACGCCTTCCGGCTTCGTGACTGCGGCAGGCTCTACCTGGCGGGCATCGGTGAGCTCCGAATTGCCTGGTCGCGCGAACTGCCGGCAGTGCCTTCGAGCGTCACGCTGATCAAGACGCCCACCGGCAAGTATTTCGTCTCCTTCGTGGTCGAGGTGCCGGGCCAGCCTCTTCCGCCACTCGGAGCCGATGACGACACTGGCATCGATGTGGGCCTATCGTGCTTCGCGGTCATGCGCAACGGAAGCCGCATCGAGTCGCCGAAGTTCCTGCGCAAGCAGGAGAAGCGGATCGCCAAGGCCCAGCGGGAGTTGAGCCGCAAGCAAAAGGGTTCGAAGAACTGGCACAAGCAGCGGGTGCGCGTCTCCCGGCTCTATGAGCGCACCGCCGATCAGCGGCGGGATTTCCTCCACAAACAGTCCACAGCCATCGTCCGCGAGAACCAAGCGGTCTATGTCGAAGATCTTGATGTGCGGGCGATCCAGCAACGGTTCGGTGGGCTGACCAGCGATCAGGCGCTTGGGGCTTTCCTCAGGATGGTCGAAGAGAAATGCGCCCGCTATGGGCGTGATTTCGTCAAAGTCGACCGGTACTTTCCTTCGACCCAACAGTGCTCGGCATGCCGGTCGCTAACCGGCCCTAAAGGCAAAGCCGGACTCAATGTGCGCAAGTGGGTCTGCTCGGCGCCGGGCTGCGGCGCTGCGCACGATCGAGATGAGAACAGTGAAGTCAACCTTCGCGTTTACGGACGCGAAGTGCTCGCCGCAGGACGGAAAGGCCCGGTTCCGACTGGGTCAGGCGGAGAGTCGAAACGACTGTGGAGTGCCGAGAAGCCCGGGGAGACCCGGCACGGTGCGGAAGCCCGATCGCCGGGAGGCGAACGGACAGAAGCAGTAACCACCGCTGCCGCGAGGTAAGCGGCCGCGCGGGCCAGCGCCCGCGCGGAGTCCTCGGCTCGACCGGGGAGGACGTCAAAAGGCGAGTGCTCTACCTCGGCCCGATCTCGCGGCGCCGAACGCGATGACGATTTTCGGCCAGTTTTCGCGGGCCGGGTCGGGTTGACTTGGTTGCCTGACTCGAGCGGAAGGCGACCGGTATGCATGTGAACCTCGGCCTCAAGGTGCTCTATTTCGGTACCCCGGTGGTCCTCATCAGCACCCGTAATGAGGACGGGACGGCGAATCTCGCTCCGATGTCCTCGGCCTGGTGGCTCGGCCAGCGTTGCATGCTGGGGATGGGGGACCGTTCGAAGACTACGGTGAATCTGCTGCGTGAGCGCGAGTGCGTGTTGAATTTGGCCTCGTCCGACTTGGCGGCCGAGGTCGACCGGCTCGCGCCGTTGACGGGGGTGGATCCGGTGCCTGAGCGCAAGGTGGTCAAGGGGTACCGGTTCGAGCCGGACAAGTTCGGGGCGGCGGGGCTCACGGAGCAGTCGTCGGAGTCGGTCAAGGCCCCGCGGGTCGCCGAGTGCCCGATTCAGCTCGAATGTCGGCTCGTGACCGCGCATTCCTTCGACAGCAGCGCTACCGCGTTCGAAGTCGAGGTGGTCGAGGCTCATGTCGAGCAGCGGCTTGTTATTCCCGGGACTGATTACATCGATCCGGTCGCGTGGGATCCGCTCATCATGAAGTTCTGCGAGTTCTTCGGCGGCGCTGAGCAGGTTCGTCCCTCGGCGCTTGCCGAGGCCTGGCAGATGCCGCATCAGGGGTTGAACGGCTTGACGGTCTCGCCGGACCGGCGGCGGGCGGGCGCGGCCTGACTGTCTCGCCCGGGGGCATTGCTGGCGGGCTGTGCCGCTAGGCGTCTCTGAAGGAGTAGATCTGCATGCCTTCGAGGGTGAAGCAGGCGAGGCGGGTGTCGGAGGCGTCGCAGTCGTAGACCTCGAAGCCGGTGTGGATGGTGGTGCGGGTGCTGTCGCGGCCGAGGCCGATGACGTTGCCGACCGTGGTGCTGAAGCCGGAGTCGCCGGGCCAGGCGAGGGCGCTGCCGCCGTCGATGGCGTCGAAGGTCTCGCTGAGGCTGTTGCCGACCTTGTCGAAGCCCTTGTCGTAGATCTGGGTGCGCGCCTCGTCGCCTTCGTAGTACTCGACCATGAGGCGGTCGCCGATCGGTTCGATGTAGCGGTATTCGCCCTGGT
>DATABR010000255.1:0-32641 GCA_036259435.1 Glycomyces sp. | reverse complement strand
TGCGCGGCCCCTTCAATCGTCGGGATCAGCCGGTGCTTCGACTAAGCCCTTGTGGTGCTTTACCAGTCCTGCGCGGCGCGGCGGCGGCGCATGACCATGAAGATCACGCCGGCGGCCAGAATGAGCGCCGCGGCCGAGCTGATCATGATGGTCAGCGAGCTACCGGTGGTGGGCAGCTGCGGCTGAGCGGACGGGGTCTCGCTCGGCGCGGGGGATTCCTCGTCGCAGGGAATCCAGTGGACGCCGCCGCTGGTGGCGTCCTTCGGGGTCTCGATGTAGTAGTCGACCCAGAGTTCCTCGTCGCCCTCGGCCTTGAAGGTCCGCGAGTCGGACGCGCCCGGGGCGAGCTCGATCTCGGTCGGCTCCTCGCTGAGGCTGGACCAGAGGGTGAAGTTGGTCGTCTCGCCGTCCGCGGGGACGGTCAGCGTGAAGATCAGGCCCTCGCAGTCGGCTTCGACGGCGACGTAGCTGCACAGCTCGTTGTCGGTCCACTCGATGGTGTCGACCAGTTCCTCGCCCGCGAAGATCTCGACGGACAACTCCTGAACGTCCTCGTCGAGGAGGAAGTAGTGGCTGAAGTCCTCGTCGATCTCCGGGGTGCCGGAGACCTCTTCGCCGTTGCTCCCGACGAAGGTGAACTCCTCCAAGGCGTCGGGGTTCTCGTTCCAGGCCCAGACGTAGACGCCGACGCAGTCGGCCTCGCCGCCGTAGCCGAAGACCGGCTCGTCGTCGGCCGGAGGCGTGCCATCGCAACCGTCGGTGGGAGGCCCGACCGGGCGGCTCTCGGTCGCGCCCGCGGCGCCGTTGTCCCACTCGGCGTAGACCATGAGAATGACCTCGTCGGTCTGGTCTGCGGTGAAGGTCGAGGTTCCGACCAGGGCCTCGCCCGAGTCGTACGCCGGCAGGACGGCCTCGAGGACGATATCGCCACCTTCGTCGAGGTGGTCGCCCATGACCTCCTTGATGGTGCCGGTCGCGTTCTGGGTGCCCATCCAGTCCTCGACCAGCCAGGTGACCTGCCAGCCGCCGTCATCGGTGCATTCGCTGATGCCGGTGACGGTCGGGTGGTGCGCCTGTGCGCCGGAAGCGAAGGTCACCGCTCCTGCCAGGCCGAGGGCGACGCTACCGGTCAAACCCAGCACCCGCTTGAGGGTACGGTTCATGGTTCTCCTAAGTAGATGATCTTGCATGGGGGGAATAGGGGCCGCGCGGTCGGAGGTGTGAGCGTCCGTCCGGCTTCGGCACCGTACCGCTTGAGACACGTCACGACATGAGAATAGGTCGCATAACGATCGAGTAACGGGGCCGCGGTCACCCACGGTCACGCCAGGGGTTCGACCGGACACGGCGAAGCGGCCGGGCGGGGCCCGGCCGCTGTCGGCGGTGATCGACGGTGGGGCTAGTCCTGGTCCGGCGGGGCGGTGTCGATCGCCTCTTCGGTGGTGTAGCCGGTGTCGACGACCTCCTCCTTGTAGTTCTCCGCGGTCACGTCGACCGGGTCCAGCAGGAAGGAGGGGATGAACTTGAAGCCGTTGTCGTAGGAGCCGAGGTCGTTCACCTCGGGCTCCGAGCCGTCGACGATCGCCTTCACCATGTTCGCCGCGACCTCGGCGAGGAGGCGGGTGTCCTTGAAGACCGTCTGGCTCTGGCCGGTGCCCTCCTTGATGGCCTTGAGCGACAGCGGCTCGGCGTCTTGGCCGGTGATGACCGGGAAGTCGTCCGCGCCCGGCTCGTAGTCGGCGTCGACCAGCGCCTCCACGATCCCGCGGCTGATGCCGTCGTACGGGGAGAGCACGGCGTGGATCTTCTGGTCCTTGTAGTGGTCCTCGAGCAGCCCGGCCATGCGAGCGCGCGCGACCTTGCGGTCCCAGCGCTCGGTAGAGGTCGGCTGCTGCTCGGTCTGGCCCGAGGGGATCACGACCGTGCCCTCGTAAATGTAGCTCTCGAGGGTGTCGAGGCCGCCCATGAAGAAGTACTGCGAGTTGTTGTCGTCCAAGGAGCCGGAGAACAGCTCGATGTTGAACTTCTGGCCGGAGTTCTCCTCAAGGCCGAGTTCCTTGATGATGTGTTTGGCCTGGAGCACGCCGACGTCGTAGTTGTTGAACGAGGCGTAGTAGTCCACGTCGGGGGTCTCGAGAATCAGGCGGTCGTAGGAGATGACCGTCACGCCCCGGTTCTTGGCTTTGGCGAGGATCTCGCCGAGGGATTTGTTGCCGATGGCGCCGATGATGAGGAATTCAACACCCTGGTTGATCATGGATTCAATCTGCCCGATCTGGGCGGGGATGTCGTTCTCGCCGTACTCGAGGATCGTCTTGTAGCCGAATCCCTGCAGACGCTTCTCGAGGTCCGCGCCCTCGATCACCCAGCGGTCCGAGGTGGTGGTGGGCAACGTGATGCCCGTGTGGCCGGTAAGCGGGGTCGAATCCTTGCCCGTGCCGCATCCGGCCAGCGATACGGCTGCGACGCCTGCCGATCCGTACAGCAGGCCGCGACGACTGAGATGCATGGGGAAGGTACTCCTTCGTACACGTGAGGGGGTCATAGCACCCCGAAACTTACACCCAGCGGAAATCTCGCCAACCGGGTCATTCCGTGACCAAACCGTTGCCTTGAAACAGGCCTGGCATGGGGGACGAACCGGGATCGGCGCCGCGTCACCGGCCCCGCCCCCGATCCGTTTCAGGCCCGCGCTCGTCGCGAGCGCGGAACGGTCCTGAACGAACTTAGAACGTGAGGGTATCGCGCTCCCAATCGGGCCCTCGGCGAGCGACGAACCTCGCTCCCGCCCAGGGAGTCGATCGGCGTCGATATGCCCTGCGCCTCCCCCATACCATTGCGGGCATGAGTGATCGCTGGATCGAAGTCGCCGACCGGGTGTGGGTGCGCCGCCTCGAGGAGCTGGACCAGTCCTTGGGTCTGGTGGTCGGCGACGAGTCGTGCCTGGTAATCGACACCGGCATCAGTGCCGACGCCGGTTACGCGTTCGCGACCGCCGTGCGCGAACTGACCGATCTGCCATGGCAGGTCGCATACACGCACGATCACTTCGACCACTGGTTCGGGACCTCCGCGTTCGGCGAGTCCGCGATCTGGGCGGTGGCCGACGGCGCGCACTACGTCCGCTTCGGCGACGAGCAGCGCAAGGCCTGGGCCGCGCGGTACCGGCGCGAAGGCAGGGAAGAACAGGCCCGGATCATCGGGCGCTCGCGGCTGGTGCCGCCGAACTGCCGGGTGAGCGGCGCGATCGGCCTGAACCTTGGCGGGCGCACGGCGGTGCTGCGCCAGGCCGGGCTCGCGCACAGCGACAACGACCTGGTGGTCGAGGTCCCCGACGCGGGCGTGCTGTTCGCCGGAGACCTGCTGGAGAACGGCGCCCCACCCTCGTACGACGGGGCGTTCCCCTACGAATGGCCGCAGGCTGTGGACTACCTGCTGAGCTGGAAGCCCGCGGTGGTGGTCCCGGGGCACGGCGAGCCGGCGGACTACTGGTGGGCGCGAAGCCAGGCGCGGGATTTGGCCGAGGTGGCGCGGCTGTGCCACGAGGTGGCGCAGGGGTTCGTGACCGAGGAGGAGGCGCTGGCGCACAATCCGTTCGGCGCCGAAGCCATGACGGCGGCGCTCGAACGCTGCAAGGAGCTGGCTCCGCCTCCCTCGCCGGAGCCGCAGGCGCCCGCGGCGCAGACGCTGCCGCAGCCGGTGACCGTCTACGGCGCCTTCGACTACAGCATCGATCTGCGTTCGAACTGAACCGGGCGACGACCGCAGTCGCCACCCGGTGCGCTCCGGGGTGGTCCGCCAGGCAGGTGACGCCCACCCGCATACCGAGCTTGACCCCGGCGTCGCCGTCGAACTGCTTGTGGACCCCGACGAACACCCGGCTGCGGGTGTTCTCCTCGGCCGCGACGGTGAACGGGGTGCAGACGCGAGTCTCGCCGGGCTTGGAGTGCGGGCGTCGCCTATCCGAAGGGTTGATCCTCGAAGTTCTCGTGGAGCTTGTGGAGCAGCGCCCCGAGCTGCTTGCGCTCGGCGGCATCGAGAACCGACAGCCGCTCCGAATGGAACTCGACGCCGGCGCGCACCGCCGCCTCGATGGCCTCGCGGCCGCGCTCGGTCATGCGGACTTTCAGGCCGCGCCGGTCGGCGGGGTCGGGGAGCCGTTCGATGAAACCCGCCGCTTCGAGCTTGTCGAGCCGTCCGGTCAGACCGCCGGAGCTGAGCATGAGCGTCGCGCTGATCTCTTTGGGCGACAAGGTGAAAGGCTCGCCTGACCGGCGGATCGCGGAGAGCACGTCGAATTCGTTGCGGGCGATGCCGTACTGGGCGTAGAGGCGGTCCAGCCGCTCGCCGAGCTTCGTGGAGATCCGGTGGATGCGGCCGAAGACGGCCATGGACTCGAGCGGCAGGTCGGGGAGTTCCCGATGCCACTGCTCGATGATCCTGTCGACCGCGTCCTCAGCCATGGGCCCATTCTGCCGTGCCGGGCGCGGTGGCGTGAAAGTACCTCGGCGTGAGGCAACTCAACCTAAAGTATCTTGACTATAACTAGCTTGGCAGTAAGCTACTTTGAGACAAGCTACTTTCAGGAGTTTCCGATGAACCGCAGTACTAACGACCTCCTCCTCACCGCCCTCGCGCCCGTCATGTGGGGCACCACCTACGTGGTGACCACCGAGTTCCTTCCGGCCGACCGCCCTTTCCTCACCGCGATGCTGCGCGCACTCCCCGCGGGCCTGCTCCTCATCCTTTTGTCACGAAAGCTCCCAACGGGGTCGTGGTGGTGGAAGTCGGGCGTGATCGGCACTCTGAACATCGCCGCGTTCTTCGCGCTCTTGTTCATCGCGACCTACCGCCTGCCCGGCGGCGTCGCGGCGGTCGCCGCCGCCGTCGGCCCGCTGGTCACGGCCGCCGCGACCATGCTGATCCTCCACCAAAGGGTCGGTCTGCGTTCCTGGCTGCTCGGCTTCACCGGGGTCGCGGGCGTGGCGATGGTGGTGCTCACGGCCGACGCGCGGCTCGACCTCATCGGCGCGCTGGCCGGGATCGGTGGCGCGGTCTCGATGGCGATCGCGGTGACGCTGACGAAACGCTGGGGCATGCCGAAGGACGCGGGCCCCGCGGCCCTCGCAGGCTGGCAGCTGACTGCGGGCGGTCTGCTGCTCATCCCCCTGGCGTTCGCCGTCGAGGGCGCGATCCCTGAACTCAGTTCGATGAACGTGCTCGGCTACGCCTACCTGGGCCTGGTGAACACCGCCCTGGGCTATTGGCTGTGGTTCCGCGGCATCGGGCGGCTCTCAGTGGTGCCGTTGAGCTTTTTGGGCCTGCTGTCCCCGCTCACCGCCGCGACCGTGGGCTGGCTGCTCCTCGGCGAGACCTTCACCCTCTGGCAGACCACCGGCTTCGCCGTGGCCCTGGCAGCGACAGTGGCCGCCCAACTCCATGCCAAACCGAAGGCGCTGGAACCAACCCCGGCTCCGGAGCCCAAAACCCTGACGCACGCCTGACCAGAGCAAGGCCGGTCGATTCCGAGAGGACCGACCGGCCCTGTGCGTGCAGTGCGGCTAGACCATCTTTCGCCTGTAGGCGCGCATTGCCAGCGGGGCGGTTACCGCCAGGATGCCTGCGGCCCAGATGAAGGTCCACATGAGCGGTCCGGCTATGGGGCCGAAGGAGAGGAGACCTCGCATGGCGTCGGCGAGGTGGGTGACCGGGTTGATCTTGGCCCAGGCCTGCATGAACCCCGGCATCGTGTTGATGTCGACGAAGGCGCTCGAGGTGAAGGTCAGCGGCATGATGATCACGAAGGCGTAGATCTGGACCTTCTCCTCGGAATCCGCGACCACGCCCATGAGCACCGAGACCCACGAGATCGCCAGCGCGAAGACCACCAGTACGACCATGGCCATGACCGCTCCGGCGACGCTGCGGAGTTCGAAGCCCATGACCAGGCCCAGGCCGAGCATGATCACGATGGACCAGACCTGCTTGAACATGTCGGCGAAGATCTTCCCGGCCAGCGGCGCGGAGCGGGCGATGGGCAGGGACCGGAAGCGGTCGTAGACGCCCTTGCGCAGGTCGGCGTTGATGCCGGTGCCGGTGTACATGGTCAGGAAGATGGCGTTCTGGGCGATGAGGCCGCCGAGGACGTACTGGAGGTAGTCCGAGGTGGAGCCGGCCATCTGGCCGCCGAAGACGTAGACGAAGAGCAGCAGGAACATGATCGGGCTCAGCGAGAGGTCGACGAGCTCGAACGGGTTGTGCTTGATGCGGACCATCTGCCGCCAGGCCATGGAGAGGATCTGGCGGACGGTGTCGCCGAATCCCGGGCGGCCGAGGGCGGGGGCTGGTGCTTCGATCGTGGTGGCGGTCATTGCTGGGCCTCGTCGGTTTCTTCGGCGTCGTCAGTGTCGGTCTCGGCGCGGCGGCCGGTGAGGGTCAGGAAGACCTCGTCCAGGCTGGAGAGTCCGAGGTGGAATTCGGTGAGTCCGATGCCGCGGTCGCGGAGGTCGGCGGCGAGGGCGGGCATGATGCCGTCGTCGTTGACGCCGATGGTGATCGCTCCGGCCTCGACCATGGGTTCGAGATCGGGGAAGCGGGCGGCGACGAGGTCGCGGGCGGCGTCGAGCTGGCCGTGCTCCTCGGGCTGGATGCGGAGCGTCTGGCCGCCGATCTTGGCTTTGAGCTGGGTGGGCGTGCCGGTGGCGATGACCTTGCCGCGGTCGATGACGGCGATCTCGTGGGCGAGCTGGTCGGCCTCTTCGAGGTACTGCGTGGTGAGCAGGACGGTGGTGCCGTCGGCGACGAGGCTGCGGACGAGGCCCCAGAGTTCGCCGCGGGCGCGCGGGTCGAGTCCGGTGGTGGGCTCGTCGAGGAAGAGGATGCGGGGGCGGCCGACGAGGCTGGCGGCGAGGTCGAGTCGGCGGCGCATGCCGCCGGAGTAGGCCTTGGCGGGTTTGTCGGCGGCGTCGGAGAGGTTGAACTCGGCGAGTAGTTCGCGCGCGCGGGCCTTGGCGTCTCGGGTGGGCATGCCGAGGAGTCGGCCGATGAAGCGCAGGTTCTCTTCGCCGGTGAGAAGTTCGTCGATGCCGGCGAACTGGCCGGTGAGGCCGATGAGATTGCGGACCTCGGGGGCGTCGCGCACGATGTCGTGGCCGCCGACGCGGGCGGTGCCGGCGGTGGGTTGGGAGAGGGTGGCGAGCATGCGGACCATGGTGGTCTTCCCGGCGCCGTTGGGGCCGAGGACGCCGAGTACGGTGCCGGCCCGGGCGGTCAGATCGATGTGGTCGACGGCCACCAGGTCACCGAAGTGCTTGGTCAAGCCCTCGGTTTCGATGGCGTTCGTTTGCGACACGTCGTCCTCCTTTGGAGTGGTGTCGTTGGTTCGACAGGGTTCGGGTCTCCCGAGCACGGCCGCGCTCGGGAAGTGGCTGTGCCCAAGATGATGATGTCATATTGATGCCCACTTGACATCATCCTGAGGGAGTCACGTTCTTGTAGACGCTGGTAGTACGCCAGAACACGATCATGCACCCGGGGTCTGACATTCGCGATCGAATTGCCGGGACCTGCCTGTTCGAAGCAGTGTCAGTCGGTGAAGGAGGACCGGAGAAGGAGACGTCAGCGGACGTGCGGTCGCGCGTATCCGGCGATTTCGCAGCGGTCTTCGAAACCGATCGGGAGCCAGTCGCCGGAAAGCCAGCGAGGGTGGTTGGGAAAGGTGTCGTGGGCGGCGAGCGCGAAGATGAGCACGGCCCACAGTGTCTGGAACTGGACGACCGTGTCGAGGCCGTTGGCGACGCCCTTGTAGCGGAACATGACCGTGTCGGGACCGGTCAGGTCGATCATGTCGAGCCCGGCCCAGTAGAGGCTGTAGGTCTCGGTCGGGCTCCAGAACAGGACGCGGGTCGGCGAGACCATGACGGCGCCGGTCGGACCGTACATCCAGCGGCGCTGGAGGTCGGCTTGGGCCCTGCGCTTGGCCGCACTGTTGGCGATGGCGTTGACGGCGAACGCGCCGGCGACGAACGCGGCGCTGCCGAAGGCGAACATGCCCGACTGCGAGTAGCTGCCGTCGCCCGCGGCCTGGAAGTACATCGGGGTGGCGGGGCCTTCGGCGAGTGGAAGTTCACCGGGATCGGTGCGGACCATGGTCGGGATCGGCTTCCAGCCTTGGAGGGCGGTCTGCCGGAGGTCCTGGACGACGGCGCAGGCGTAGTGAAGATGCGCGTCGTAGGGGGTCCATTCGACGGCCGGATGTTCGGCGGCGACGGGTTCGAGTTCGTCAGAAGGGCTCATCGGCGGGCCCGGGGACGGCGAGAGGTGCGCACGAAGCCATTCTAAATCGGGCCCGCACCACTGCGCGGGTCCCGATCCTCCGTCGGAGCGGCGGGAGATCGTGCCGCTCTGAGCGCCACTACAGCGACTGGAGGAGCTTGCGAATGCGCTTCTCGCTGACCTGGTAGCGGGTGCCGAGCTGCTGGGCGAAGAAGCTGACGCGCATTTCCTCGATCATCCATCGAATCTCGCGGCCTTCGCCCGAGCGCAGCGCGGCGGGGCGGGAGCGCGCGAGCGAATCCCGTTCGGCCTCAAGGGAGTGGATGACGTCCATCTTGCCCTTGTCCCCCGCGACGTCGGCGACCACACGCTTGGCGCGGTAGACGATGCCCTTGACGTAGCGGTGCAGGTCGTCCAGCCGCCACCAGCCGGTCGCTCCGACGAAGCCGTCGGTGCCGACGAGCCCTTCGAGCTGGCGGCGCATGTCGCTCAGGGCCGGGAGCATCGTGAAGTCGAATTTGCCTTCGAGGAGGCGGGCCGCTGCGCGCGCCTCGGTCAGGACGACCGCGGCCTTGCGGGCTACGGCCGCCGATTCTCCGGCGACTTCGGGTCGGGCGCGTTTGAGCAGGGCTTCGAAGCCCTCCCGGTCCCAGGCGGGTCCGCCGCCTTCGATGAGAACCTTGTCGAGCACGGTCCGCACGCAGTCGGCCAGCAAAGCGTCCACATTGGCGTAAGGGCCGGTGGCGAGAGCGAGCTGCTCGTTGCGGGTGAGGACTTCCTTCAGGTGCGGATCGGGCGAGTTCAGGCGCAGGAGCCTCCGCGTTCCGGCCCACATGTTCGCCGCCTGCGACCCCACGTCCGGAAATGCCTTGATCCCGACGGTGGCGCCTTCGTCGACGAGCGCCGGGTAGGCCTTCACGGTGTAGCTCTTGCGCGGCGTCTCGTGGAGCTTCGGCAGCGCCTCGAAGTCCCATGTGGTCAGGCCGGTGCGCTCGAGGTCGAACGTCTCGGCCGCGGCCTCCTGGGTCTTGGGGGCGAGCTGGCGCTGGAGGGCCCCGAGCTCCTTGCCCTCGGCGAGGACCGTGCCCTCTTCGTCCTTGATCTGGAAGGTGATGAGGAGGTGCCCGGGAACCTTCGTGAGGTCGAAGGCGTCCCCGGGGACGTGCACATTCGTCATGGCCTTCAGCGTGTCCGCCAGCGCCGCCATCATCGGGCGGCCCGGCGCGGGCGCCATGCGCGCGACGGCGGCCTTCGCGAAGTCGGGCGCGGGCACGAAGCTGCGGCGCAGGCTCTTGGGGAGGCTCTTGATGAGCGCTTCGGCGAACTCGGCGCGCAGCCCGGGGACCTGCCAGGTGAAGGCGTCCTGGTCGAGCTGCTGGAGGGCCGGAAGCGGGACGGCGACGGTGACGCCGTCCTTGGAGGAGCCGGGCTCGAACTCGTAGTCGAGCTCGAGGTCCACGCCCTCGGAGGTCCACACCTCGGGGTAGGAGTCGGCCTCGACGCCTTCGGCGCGGTCGCCCAGGAGCAGGGACTCGTCGAAGTCGAGGAGGGTCTTGTCCTTCTCCTTCTTCCACCAGGTGTCGAAGTGGCGGCCGGAGACGATGTCGGCCGGGAGACGCTCGTCGTAGAAGTCGAAAAGGGTCTGCTCGTCGGCGAGGAGGCCCCGGCGGCGCACCCGGTTCTCGAGGTCCTCGACCTCGCTGATCTTCTCGAGGTTGCGGGAGAAGAACTTGTGGTGGGTCTCCCATTCGCCCTGGACGAGGGCGTGGCGGATGAACAGCTCGCGGCTGGTCTCGGCGTCGATGCGTCCGAAGTTGACCTTGCGGCGGGCCACGATCGGGACGCCGTAGAGCGTGACGCGTTCGAACGCGAGCACCGCGCCGGACTTCTTCGACCAGTGCGGTTCGGAGTAGGTGCGCTTGAGGAGGTGCTCGGCGAGCGGCTCGACCCATTCGGGTTCGATCTTGGCGCACACGCGGCCCCACAGGCGGCTGGTCTCCACGAGCTCCCCGGCGACGACCCAGCGCGGCTGCTTCTTGGCGAGCCCCGAGCCGGGGAAGATCGCGAACTTGGCGCTGCGGCCGCCGAGGTATTCGCGGGAATCGGCCTCTTTGACGCCGATGTGGGAGAGGAGCCCGGCCAGCAGCGCGGTGTGGATGCGCATGGTGCTGGGGGACGGTTCCGAAGGGTGCGTGGGAATCTTCAGGCTCTTCAGCACGCCGAGGATCTGGCGCACCAGGTCCTGCCATTCGCGGATGCGCAGATAGTGCAGGTACTCCTGTTTGCACATGCGGCGGAATGCGCTCGAAGAACGGGACCTGCGCTCGTCCTCGAGGTACTTCCAAAGGTTGAGGTACGCCGAGAAGTCCGACTCGGGGTCGTTGAAGCGCGCGTGCGATTGATCCGCCTGGGCCCGCTTGTCGACCGGGCGCTCCCGCGGATCCTGGATGGACAGGGCGGCGACGATGACGGCGACCTCGTGGACGCAGCCCTCCTCGCGGGCCTGGAGGATCATCCGGGCCAGGCGCGGGTCGATCGGCAGCCGCGCGATGTCGCGCCCGGCCTTGGTGAGCCGCCGCTCTCCGACGCGCACGTCTTCGAGCGCGCCGAGCTCCACCAGGAGGTCCATGCCGTCCTTGATGTTGCGCGAATCGGGGGCGTCGACGAACGGGAACGTCTCGACCCGGCCGAGCTTCGCCGCGGTCATCTGCAGGATGACGCTCGCGAGGTTGGTGCGCAGGATCTCCGGGTCGGTGAATTCCGGCCGCGCGTTGAAGTCCTCTTCGGAGTACAGGCGGATGCAGATGCCCTCGGCGACGCGGCC
This sequence comes from Glycomyces sp., assembly GCA_036259435.1. Classification (GTDB taxonomy): domain Bacteria; phylum Actinomycetota; class Actinomycetes; order Mycobacteriales; family Micromonosporaceae; genus Glycomyces. The sequence continues at coordinate 21,543 of DATABR010000255.1, read as the reverse complement.
GCAGCGGCCCGCGCGCTGGTTCGCGCTGGCCTGGCTGATCGCCTCGATCGGCAGGCGCTGCACCTTCGTGCGCGCCGAATAGCGCGAGATGCGGGCGTACCCGGCGTCGACCACGTACCTGATGCCCGGCACGGTCAGCGAGGTCTCGGCGACGTTGGTGGACAGGATGATCCGGCGTCCGGTGTGCGAGGAGAACACCCGGTGCTGCTCCTGCGCCGAGAGCCGCGCGAACAGCGGCAGAACCTCGGTGTGCCGGAGCTTCGCCTTCTCCAGGGCGTCGGCGGTGTCGCGGATCTCCTGCTCACCGGAGAGGAACACGAGGATGTCGCCGTCTCCAGCGCGACTCAGTTCGTTGACGGCGTCGAGGATCCCGTCGATCTGGTCGCGCTCCTCATCCCCCTCTTCATCGCGCAACGGCCGGTAGCGGACTTCCACGGGATAGGTGCGGCCGGACACTTCGAGGATCGGTGCGGGAACCGACTCGGAGGCGCCCTGCTTGTTCGGTTCGCCTCCGGCGCCCTGCTTGTTCGGTTCGCCTCCCGCGAAGTGATTCGAGAAGCGCTCAGGGTCGATGGTCGCCGAGGTGACGATGACCTTCAGGTCCGGCCGCTTGGGGAGGATCTGCCGCAGGCATCCGAGGATGAAGTCGATGTTGAGGCTGCGTTCGTGCGCCTCGTCGATGATGATCGTGTCGTAATTCGACAGCAGCCGGTCGTGCTGGATCTCGGTGAGCAGGATGCCGTCGGTCATGACCTTGACGTAGCTCGCGTCCGATACCTGGTCGGTGAAGCGGACCTTCCAGCCCACGGCCTCCCCCAGCGGCGACCGCAGCTCCTCGGCGATGCGCTCGGCCACCGCGCGCGCGGCGATCCGGCGCGGCTGCGTATGCCCGATCATGCCGCGCACCCCGCGGCCCAGTTCGAGGCAGATCTTCGGGATCTGCGTGGTCTTGCCCGAACCGGTCTCACCGGCGATGATCACGACCTGGTTGTCGCGGATCGCCTCGAAGATGTCGTCCTTGCGCTGCGAGACCGGCAGCTCTTCGGGATAGACGATCTTCGGGACGCCGGCGGCGCGGGCCGCCAGCGCGGCCTCTTTCCGCTCGACGTCCGCTTCGAGCTTCGCGAAGGCCTCGGCGCGGGCCGGGCCGTCGAGTTCACGGGCTTCGCGCAGCCGCCGTCGCAGCGCACGCTGATCGGCCGTACGCAGCGCGGAAACGCGCTCGCGCAGGCTGGGACGGGAGTTCGAGACGCTGCTGGGCATGACGATCGCCAAGGATACGCGGACGGCCCCGCCGCGCGCCATACATTAAGTCCCGCCGTGATCCGCTCGGCGTTCAGGCGTCTTCGAGGTCCCCGCACAGCACTCGATCGGACTCCAGGCCCTCGGTCTCGGTGAGCGCGGCGGGCGCGTGGAGGACGAAGCTCTTGGCACGCTCGTCGGGTTCGAGGTCGCTGGAGACCGTGGTCGAACCGGTACCGGTCTCGGAGGTCGTGAACGCCGACTCGATGATGTTCCCGGCCGCGTCCTCGCCGTCGGGGTCGGCGAGCCAGTGGCCGCCCCCGGGCGGGGTCGCGTCGCACTCGCCGTCGTGGACGTGGGCGGTGTAGTCCGTGCTCGCCTGGAGACCGGTGACGGCGAGCTCCACCGATGTCTCGCCGGTGAAGGTGATGTCGACCGTGCCGGTGGCGTCCGGGGCCGCCTCGGCCCAGTCGGCGGTGACGGCGAGCGCGGCCGTCCAAGACCCGCCCGGCGCCTCCTCGACGTCGTCTGCGGCGTCGACGCACCCGGCGAGTGCTCCGGCGAGAACGGCCGCGGCTGCTGCGGCGGCGCGGTGTGACGGCATGGGCGCCTTGCCTTTCTTGTCATCCGAGCCGGGCACAGGGTTCTGGCTGCCCCGAGGTCGCCGGTACGGCTCTTTCGTTGGTCGCGTCGGGCCCACTCAGTATCGGCCCGCCGGAGCCGCTCGGCCGGGATTGGCGCGGCCAGGATTTCAGCGGCCAGATCGGCCCGGTCGCGCCGTGCGACCGGGCCGAAGCCCCGCGGTTCAGACGCCCGCGGTCACGGGCACGTCGACCACGACGCCCGCCCCGCGCACGAGCTCGACCCGACGGGTCAGGCCCAGCCCTTCGAGGAAGGCCTCGTCGTGGCTCACGACCACCAACGCGCCCTGAAACGCCTGGAGCGCCTGCTGGAGCTGCCGGATCGAGGTCATGTCCAGGTTGTTCGTCGGCTCGTCGAGCATCAGCAGTTGCGGCGCGGGCTGCGCCGACAGCACCGTCGCGAGCGCCGCCCGCAGTCGCTGCCCGCCCGAAAGGGTCGACACCTGCTGGAACACCGAGTTGCGGCGCATCCCGAAGCGCGCCAGTCGGGTCCGCAGCAGCGACTGGTCGGCCTCCGGGGCCCTCGCGCGCACGTTGTCGAGCACGCTCGCCTCGTCGTCGAGCAGTTCCAGCCGCTGCGTGAGGAACCCGTGCGGCACCCGGGACGCTTCAGCGATCGCCCGCAACAGCGTGGTCTTGCCCGAACCGTTGTCGCCGATGACCGCGATCCGCTCGGGGCCGCGCACATGCAGATCGAGGCCGTCTCCGTACAGGTCGCTCACCTGAAGTCCCTTGAGGACCGCGATCTCGCGGTGCGAGGAGACGCTCGTCTCGGGCAGATCGACGCTGATGCCACCGTCGTCGCGCAGCCCGTCCTCGGCCTCGTCCAAGCGGTCACGAGCCTCGGCCACGTCGTCGAGCTTCGCGTTGAGCAGCTTCGCCGAAGAGACCTCGCCGGCGTTCTTCTTGCCGTTGAGCAGTATTTTCGGCGTGCCGCCCCGCTCGCGCTCGCGCCGCCAGGACGCGGCGCCCTTGTCGCCCTGGACGCGGGCCGCGATGAGCTCCTTCTTCTGGCGGGTGAGGTCCTGTTTGGCGTCGCGCACGGCGCGCGCGGCGGCCTCCTGCTCGGCGGCGATCACCTCTTCGTAGGCGCTGTAGTTGCCTTCGAAGACGCGGATGCGGCCCTTGTAGAGCTCGGCCACGGCGTCCACGTGCTCCAGGAGCGCCCGGTCGTGGCTGACGACCACGAGCGTGCCGTTGAACCGCCGGATCGCCTGGTACAGACGCTGTCTCGCCGAACCGTCGAGGTTGTTCGAGGGTTCATCGAGGAGCAGCACGTCCGGGCGGCGCACGAGCCGCCCGGCCAGGCCCACGAGCATGGACTCGCCGCCCGACAGGGTGCCGACGGTGCGGTCGAAGCCCACATGGTCGAGGCCGAGCTCGTCCAGGGCTACGCGGGAGCGGTCGAGGAAGTCCCAGTCGTCGCCGATGACGGCCAAGTGGGTCTCGTCGACGTTCCCAGCCTCGATGGCGGCCAGCGCCCGGCGCTGATCGGCGATGCCGAGCAGATCGGACACGGTGTCGCCCAGGCGGAGCGGGAGTTCCTGCGGGAGGTACTCGATGAGGCCGGAGGCCGTGAGCGTGCCCGACTCGGGCTTCAGGAGTCCGGCGACGAGCCGGAGCAGGGTCGACTTGCCGGTGCCGTTGTCGCCGACGAGGGCGGTGCGTCCGTCGGAGAAGACGGCGTCGACGCCGTCGAAGACGCGTTCGCCGTCGGGCCAGGCGAAGCGCAGTCGTTGCACGTTGATGTAGGTGGACACGAGGGCCTCTCTCAGGTTCGATGCGGAGCGGAATCGAAATGAGAGACATCGCGCCGAAGGCGCTGAAGAAAGAGATCCCCGGAAACAGGCACTCTCGACCGTAGATACACCTCACGTACGCAGAGACGTGATGGCGCGATGTCTACGACCTAGAGCTTCAAGTGAGTGCCTAACGTCGGGAACAAGGACGGGGACAAGGGTAATCGCGCTGCGGCGCGAAAGTCAAGGGAGATGCGCGCCACGGACCGCCGCTGTACCGACGCATGGCTGTCAAGCGTCGCCGTGGAGACAGGGCGGCCCGTGGCTCGAGTGGGTGGTCTAGCAGGCGGCGGTCGTCTTCCACACGCCCCATTCGCCGGTGGTTCCCGGTTCCTCGCCGGTGGTCCACCAGCTCGCGCGGTAGGCGGACCCGTCGTGGGTCACCTCGTCGCCCGCGGTGTACACGGCCGCCGCGTCCCAGACGGCGGCATCGCAGCCGGCGCCGCCGGTCGGATCGTCAGTGGTGGGGGCGGCGGTCGGGGTCTCCTCGCCGCCTCCCGAGTCACCGAAATCGACGTCGATGCAGGAGTAGAAGGCGTTCACGGTGTCGGCGATGTTCCACACGCTGAGGATCAGGTGCTGCCCGCTGCGTTCGGGCAGGGTCACCTCGTGGCTCATCTCGTGGTCCGGTCTGTCGCCGCCCATCGCGAAGGAGGCGAAGGGCGACAGGTCGAGCATGTCGCGGGTGAGCGGCTGCGTCGGATCGTAGTCGTCGTTGGTGATGTAGTAGTCGAACGTCGCCGTGGAGTGCGCGACGGTCATCGTCCACGTGAACGTCCGAGTTCCGGCGTCTACTGCGGTGGTGGGCCAGTCGCCGCCGCGCGGGTCGTCGAGTTCGGCGAACTCGGCGTGCCCGGCGGAGCAGATCTCGCCGTCGGCGGGGCCCGCGGCGGGGAAGCCTTTGGGCCCTTCGACGCTCTGAGGTTCGTAGGAGATGGCGCCGCAGTCGGCGACTTCGCCACTGGCGCAGAGGGCCGAGCGGCTCGGCGGGTCGGAGGTGTAGCCGTGGCCCCAGGCCAGGGCCGCCATGGACGCGGACACCGCGAGGGTGCCGGCGCCGGCGATGGACAGGATGATTTTGCGCGAGCGGCGCATCTTCGTCTCCTATCGACGGATGGGTCAGCGGGTCGTTCGGCGCCTCCGGAAAATCGGAAACAATCCGAATTAAAAAGGAACCTAACAGTTCGTGACCGCCGGCACAAGGTGTGCGGCCGGAGGAATGCCGCCAAGGCGCACAAGCGCTCCGTATCCGTACACACCAATGGCCGCACACGATTCGTGTGCGGCCACCAGCGAGCGTGATTACAAAAGACTGCGCCGCGGGTCAGGCGACCTCCGCGGGCTCTTCCTCCATGTGGGCGGGGAGCGGGCGGCGATAGAGCACCACCGTCATGACCACGCCGAACAGGATCATGGCCCCGCCGACGCCCCAGTTGACGTAGATGAGCTCGTTCGCCACCTCCGGGTCCTCCAGGCTCGCGATCTGGCCGCTGACGCTCTTGAAGAGCGTGTAGACCAGCACGACCGCGGTGAGCGCCAGGCACGCGTACCAGACGTTGCCGAGCTTGAACACCGACGTGCGGTTCGCTTCGGCCGCAAGGGCCTTGATCTTGCCGGTCACGAAGGCGAGGATGATCGTCACGAGCCCGCCCAGCACGAGGCCGTAGCCCGAGACGGCGAAGTCCACAGCGTCCACCATGGACGAGCCGTTCGTCGTCGGGTAGATCAGGATCGAGAACGCGGCCATCGGCAGGCCGAGGAACAGCACGCTCTTCTTGCGGCTCCAGCCGAAGCGGTCCTCGAACGAGCTCATCGGCACGATCACCATCGAGATCAGCGAGGTCAGGCCCGCGACCACCAGGCACACGAAGAACAGCAGGCCGATGATCGCGCCTCCGGGCATCTGGCTCAGGATCGTCGGGAAGGTCACGAACGCGACACCGCCGCCGGTGCCCACCAACTGGTCGATCGGCACGGCCGCCTGGACCGACATGAAACCGAGCACCGCGAACACGCCGATGCCCGCGATCAACTCGAACGAGGCGTTCGCGAAACCCACGGTCACCGCCGTCGTCGACAGGTCGGCGCGCTTGTTCAGATAGGACGAGTAGGCGATCATCGTGCCCATGCCGATCGACAGCGAGAAGAACACCTGCGCGTAAGCGGCCAGCCAGATCTCGGCGTCCCATATCGTGTCCCAGCGGGGCGTGAAGAGCGCGTCGAGGCCCTGCGCGGCCCCGTCGAGGGTCAGCGCGCGCACCACGATGATGCCGAACAGGACGAACAGCAGCGGGATGCAGATCCGGTTCGCGAGCTCCACGCCCTTGCGAATGCCCCCGGACATGATCAACAGCGCCACCGCCCACACGCCGACGAGGGCCCACAGGATCGGCGGCCGGAACTCGCCGAAGTCGAGCGGCTCGCCCGCCTGCAGGAACTCGACGCCGAAGAACGTCGCCGCGTCGTCGCCCCACGCCTGCGTGGGCGCAAAGACGGCGTAGCAGACCGCCCAGGCGATGACCACGCCGTAGAACGTGGCGAGGAAGAACGCGATCCCGTTCTGGAACCAGCCGATCCCTTCGGCCGGACGGGCGATCATGCGCAGCGCCGAAGGCGGCCCGACGCGGTACTTGCGGCCGATCGTGTACTCGAGCAGCAGCAGCGGCAATCCCGCGGTGAGGATCGCGAACAGGTACGGCAGCAGGAACGCCCCGCCGCCGAACTCGTAGGCCTCGCCGGGGAAGCGCCAGATGTTGCCCAGGCCGATCGCCGATCCGGCGGCGGCCAGGATGAACCCGAGACGGGTGCCCCAGGTCTCTCTCGTGGTCATGTGAGGGCTCCCTTTAGGTACAGGCAATGCGAGAGGGCCGATCCGCGGACCGGCCCTCGCCGCATGCGATTATTCGTCGGGCTGTTCGGGGTGTGTCATCAGCGTGATGGCCGAGACGACCAGTCCGCCGCCGATGACCACGATCGCGATGATCATCATCGTGATGGCGCTTGCGCTCATCGGGTCTCCTCCTCTCCGGTCAGCGTGGCCTCGAGATCGGTCTCTTCCTCGGGAATGAGTTCGGGAACGTCCTTGCGGCGCAGGATGAGCGCCATGAGGACGCCGAACACCAGGGCTCCGCCCGCGACGCACCAGCCGTAGACGAGCGTCGCCTGGTCGGCGCCGGCCTCGTTGTCGATGGTGGTGCGGATGTTGTCCACGAGCATCCAGCCCAGGATCAGCGGTGTGATGACGCCCAAGCAGGCGAACCACAGGTAGCCGATCTTGAACACCGAGGTCCTGTTGGCGTCATGACGCAGCTCGGCCCACTTCCAGACCGCCCACACGACGACCAGGATGCTGACGAGCGCGGCGACGACGATGCCGAAGCGGTTGATGAAGCTGTCGGCGCTGTCGAGCAGCCACAGGCCGTTGGTGGCCGGGAACAGGATGATCGAGACCAGCGCGGTACCGCCGCCGATGAAGATCGTTCCCTTGAGGCGGCTGATGCCGAAACGGTCCTCCACCGCCGCCACCGGCACCTGGACGATGCTGATGAGCGACGTGAACCCGGCGACCACCAGGCTGGCGAAGAACAGCGTCCCGAACAGGCCCGCCGCATACGGCAGGGTGTTGATGATGGTCGGGAAGGCCACGAAGGCCAGTCCCACACCATCGGTGACCTGTTCGCCGACCGGCGTGCCGCTCTGCAGCGCCATGTAGCCCAGAGCCGAGAACACGCCGATGCCCGCGAGCACCTCGAACGAGGAGTTGGCGAAACCGACGGTGAACGCCGAGGTCGTGATGTCGGACTTGCGCTTGAGGTAGGACGAGTAGGTGACCATGATGCCGAAACCGACCGACAGCGAGAAGAAGATCTGGCCGTAGGCCGAGACCCACACCGCCGAGTCCTGGAGCGCCTCCCAGTCGGGCCTGAAGAACGCGTCGAGTCCGGTGGCGGCGCCGTCGAGCGTCAGGGCCTGGACGATCAGCACGCCGAACATCAGGAACAGCAGCGGGATGAAGACCTTCGCGGTGCTCTCGATGCCCTTCTTGATGCCGGCACCGATGATGAGCAGCGTGGCGATCCACACCGCGGCGAGCACCAGGGTCAGGTTGGGCACCCATTCCCCGAACTCGAAGGTGCCGACGGGCGTCCCGTCGGCGTTCAGCGCGCCGAGGAAGTCGACGAACAGGAACGTCTCGGGCTCGGCACCCCAGGTCTGGCCGATCGCGAAAACGGTGTACATGGCGGCCCACGCAATGATGACCGCGTAGTAGGCGGCGATGACAATGCAGATCGCCACCTGCCACCAGCCGATGAACTCGGCGTTCTTGTTCAGGCGTCGGAACGCGACCGGGGCGGAACCTCGGAAGCGGCGGCCGATGGTGAACTCCATGACGAGCAGCGGAATGCCGGCCGTCAGCAGTGCCACCAGGTACGGGATGAGAAAGGCGCCTCCGCCGTTCTCATAGGCGACGGCGGGGAACCGCCAGATGTTGCCGAGTCCGACCGCCGAGCCGATGGCGGCCAGGATGAACCCGACTCTGGTCCCCCAGTTCTCTCTGATCATCGTTCGCAAGTCTCCAGTCACGATATCTCCGGGCTCATATCGGCCTAACCATAATGGGACGTCAGTAGCAGGTCAATTGCTCGTTATGGACGCGTTATCAATGTTCACATACCGAGACCTCGTAAGTGGGCACAATGACGGCTCCAGAGGTACCCGAGCGTGGCGTCACGTTCGCGCTCGGGACGAGACAGTGCGGCCCCCCGAGCGCTAGAATTCTTCAGTTGCGCCATTGCACGGCCTCGGCGGCGCCGGCGAGCCTGATCATCGCGGCGTCCGGGCATTCCCGCGCACCGACTTCGCCTTCATTTCATCCGCTCCGCATACGAGGAGAGTCGTGTCCGCTGCCAACAACCCCGTCGCCAAAGAAACCGTGCTGGCCGAGCAGCACCGCCTCGACGGGCTCTACGCGCGTCTCGACCGGCTGCGCCATGAGGCCGCCGAGCGGCTCGGCGAGTCGAGGCGGGGGCACGTGGAGAACGACCAGGAACGCTCGCAGCGCGACGCCGAGACCCACCTGTACCGCCGCCGCATCGCGCAGCTCGACGCCGTCGAGGAGGGCCTGTGCTTCGGTCGGCTCGACTACATCGCGCACGCCGAACCGATGTACCTGGGCCGTATCGGCCTCCACGCCGAAGGCGGTGAGCAGCTGCTCGTCGACTGGCGCTCGGAGGCGGGGCGCCGGTTCTACCTGGCGACCGCCGCGTCCCCGGCCGGAGTGCGCCGCCGCCGCCACCTGCACACCAAGGGCCGCCGCCTGCGCTCGGTCAACGACGAGGTCCTCGATCTCGATGCCGCGGGCGAGTCCGGTTCCACGATCGGCTCCGAGGGCGCGCTCATGGCCGCGCTCGACGCGGCGCGCACCGGCGCGATGAAGGACATCGTCGCCACCATCCAGGCCGAGCAGGACCGGATCATCCGCGCGCCCCTGGAGGGCATCATGATCGTCGACGGCGCGCCGGGCACCGGCAAGACCGCCGTCGCCCTCCACCGCGCCGCCTATCTCCTCTACGAGCACCGCGAGCAGCTCAAACGCCGCGGCGTGCTCATCATCGGCCCCGGCAAGCAGTTCCTGCGCTACATCTCCGAGGTCCTGCCGGGCCTGGCCGAGTCCGACGTGCTGCTGCGCACCCCCGCGCAGTTGTTCCCCGGCGTGGTCGCCGACCGCCCCGAAACCGAGGCCGTGGCCGCCCTCAAGGGCCGGGCCGTGATGGCGGGCGTCATCGCCAGCGCCGTGGCCGACCGTCAGGTCGTGCCGCGCGAGCCGGTCCCGGTCGACTACGAGGGCCACGAGCTGTACCTGCGGCCCGAGAAGATCACGGCCGCGCGGGACGCGGCGCGCGAGACGGGTCTGCCGCACAACGAGGCCCGCGAGACGTTCCACAAGCGCGTGATCGCCGACCTGGCGACGCAGTACGCGGACATCATCGGCGAGGACCCGCTGGGCGGGGAGAATTTGCTGGGCCTGGAGGACCGGACGCAGTTCGCGGTCGAGATCGCGGGCGACCCGGTGATTCGGGGCCAGATCGAGGTGCTGTGGCCCGAGCTCACGCCGCAGGAGCTGCTGGAGGATCTGTTCGCGTCCCGAGAGCGGATCGCCTCGGCGGCGGCGGTGCTCAAGAAGGAGGCCCGGGCGCTGCTGCTGCGCGAGCCGGGCGGCTGGAGCGAGGCGGACGTGGCGCTGCTCGATGAGGCGGCGGAGCACTTGGGCGAGACCGAGCGGCGCCAGCGCCCCGGGGAGCTGACGGCGGAGCAGATCGCGTACGCGCAGGACGTGCTGACGATCGCGGCGGGTTCGGCCTCGTTCGACTTCGAGGACGAAGAGTCGGAGATCCTGCAGGCCACGGACGTGATCGACGAGTTCTGGCTGGGCGAGCGGCAGGTCGACGAGGTGTTCGTGTCGGTGGCCGAGCGGGCGGCGGCGGACCGGCGGTGGATCTTCGGGCACGTGATCGTGGACGAGGCCCAGGAATTGTCCCCTATGGAGTGGCGGGCGCTGCTGCGCCGCTGTGTGACGCGCTCGTTCACGGTTGCCGGTGACCTGGCGCAGGCCGCGGGGGCGACGGCGCCCTCGAGTTGGGGCGAGGTGTTCGGCAACTCCGGCCTCGCGTGGCGCGCCGAGCAGTTGACCGTCTCGTACCGGACCCCGGCGGAGATCATGGAGGTCGCGACGCGGGTGCTCGACTCGATCGACGTCCAGGCGGCCCGGCCGCAAGCGGTGCGCGAATCGGGGCACCGGCCGTGGTTGGAGATCGCGACCGAGCACTTGGATCTGCGGGTCGAGGAGCTGGTCGCGGCCGAGAAGGCGGCCGTCGGCGAAGGCAGCGTCGCGGTGGTGACCACCGCCGAACGGGCGGCCGGGCTCGCCGGGATCGCAGACGCCTCGGTGCTGACGGTGAAGCAGGCCAAAGGACTCGAGTTCGACAGCGTGATCGTGGTCGACCCGGACGCGATCGCCGCGGGCGGACTGCGGAACCTCTACGTCGCGTTGACGCGGGCCACGAAGCGGCTCGGCGTCGTGGCGCCCGACAAGCCGTCGTTCCCCGGTGCCGAGGTCCTGTGAAGGTCGTATCGAGCTCCTACACTGTTCACCAGTAGGAGGTGCGGGTTGACAACGACGACTGGGGACCTGACCGGCGCGCGCGTCGACGGGCGTTACCGGCTCGAACGGCTCATCGCGCGCGGCGGGATGGCCGATGTCTACGAGGCGTGCGACGAGCGCCTCGACCGCACTGTCGCGGTGAAGATGATCACGAGCGCCGGGGTGGCCGGGTTCGACTTGAAGGCCTTCGCGAACGAGGCCAAGACGATCGCGCGGCTTTCGCACCCGAATGTGGTGGCGGTGTTCGATCAGGGCGTCCACGAGGGATTGCCGTACGTGGTCATGGAGTACGTGCCCGGCACGACTCTGCGAGACCTGCTCAACCGGCGGCGGCGCCTGCGGATCGAGGAGGCCGTGGAGGTGTGCGGGCAGCTGCTCGACGGGCTGCAGGCCGCGCATGACGCCGGTCTGGTGCACCGGGACATCAAGCCCGAGAACATCCTGCTCAAGAACGGCGGGCGCGGCGACCGCGTGAAGGTGGTGGACTTCGGTCTGGCCGAAGCGGTCCACGGCGACCGCGACACAGGCGGGCCGCTCGTGGCGACCGCCGCGTACGTGGCCCCCGAGCTCGTGAACGGCAAGCCCGCCACGACCGCGAGTGACGTGTACTCGACCGCGATCCTGTTGTACGAGCTGCTGACCGGGGAGGTCCCGTTCGACGGGCCCGACTCCGGTGCGGTGGCGCGCCGCCATGTCGACGAGGACGTGCCCTCGCCGCAGTTGAAGGCGCCGGACGTGCCCGACGGTCTCGCCGAACTGGTGACCGCGGCGGCGGCGCGGCGCCCCGGGGTGCGGCCGGTGGACGCCGGGGCGTTCCTGCGGCGGCTCCAGGCGATCGACGTGGGGCCCGCGCCCGGCACGACCGGGAAGGTCCCGCGTCCCACCCGGGTCGTGCAGACCACGATGGTCGTCGAACCGCCGAAGGCCAAGCGCTCGTGGAAGGCGCTGTTGACCCTCGGGCTCATCGCAGCGCTGCTGGTCGGCGTCGCGGCGGCCGGATGGTGGGTCGGCATCGGCCGCTACACCTCCACGCCGTCCCTGCTGGACCAGACCCGCGACTCCGTGGCGGCGTACGCCGAGGACGAGGGCTTCGAGGTCCGGATCGAGGACGGCTACAGCGAGAGCGTGCCGGTCGGCCAGGTCTTGTCGCAGGAACCCGGTGTGGGTGACCGCATCCGGCGTGGCGCCACGATCACCGTGCTCATTTCCCAGGGCCCCGAGCGCTACCAGGTGCCGAACGTGGCCGGAATGAGCGAAGAGGCGGCCCGTGAGGAGCTGGCGAGGTTCGCCGCCGAGGTCACCGTCGAGCGCGACTACAGCACTGAATTCGCGGCGAACGAGGTCATCGGCACCGATCCGCCCGCGGGCGAGAAGGTCAAGGCCGAAACGCCGGTGACGCTGATCATCTCCGACGGCTTCCCCCCGCTCACCGTGCCGGACGTGGTGGGCCAGAGCGAAGCGGAAGCGACCGACGCGATCGAGGCCGAAGGGCTCGCGGTCGGTGAGGTGACCCCGCGCTACAGCGACACGATCCCCGCGGGCTCGGTGATCGAGCAGAACCCCGCCGCCGATGCCCCCGCGGGTGACGGCGACCCTGTGGACCTGGTGGTCAGCGACGGCCCCGAGCCGATCGAGGTCCCGAACGTGGTCGGCAAGGACATCGACGACGCGACCGACGAGCTGGAAGCGCTCGGCTTCACGGTGAAGACGGCGCAGATCTGGTTCACCGGCACGGTCTTCGACCAGTCGCTGGATGCCGGCAGCGAGCACCCCAAGGGCTCCGAGATCTGGCTCTGGGCCCGATGACGACATGAGTGAGGGGCGGACGCGGTCGCGTCCACCCCTCACCGTTCGTCTCAGAACTATTCGGCTCCAGCGGCCTTCAGTTCGGTCATCGTGAACAGCGGCTGCAGTTCGATCCCCGCGTCCGCCAGGCTCTTCGAGCCGCCCGACTCGCGGTCGATGACGCACACGCACCGCTCGACGATCGCGCCCCGGCTCCGCAGCTCTCCCACGGCGTCCAGGATCGCGCCGCCCGAGGTCACCACGTCCTCCACGATGAACAACCGCCGACCCTCGACATCGCCGCCCTCGGCGAGGCGGCAGGTGCCGTAGGTCTTGGCCTGCTTGCGCACGAACAGGGCCGGCAGACCCGTGACCTGCGACAGCATCGTCGCGATGGGGATGCCGCCAAGCTCCAGGCCGGCCAGCGCGTCCACGCCGTGCGCGGGCACCAGCGGCGCGAGCGCCTCACTGACGCGCCGCAGCAGGACCGGATCGGACTCGAACAGGTACTTGTCGAAGTACTCGTGCGCCACCACACCCGACCGGAGCGTGAACTCCCCGGTCAAGTGCGACCGGTTGAAGATGTCGCGTGCGAGGCCTGCATCAGTGCTCATGCGAACAGCCTGCCAGATTCACCCGTTACGGGCGCAGCGCCGGGTAGTCCGGGTCGAGAAGGTCACGCTCGGCCAGCCAGTTGTACAGCGGCGTCTCCTTCGGGTAGTGGCCCCATCCGTGATCGCCGGTGGCCATGTGGCCGCCGAGCATCTGCTGCTGCACCGGCTCGAGGTCGTTCCACCACGGCTGTGAGGGCAGGTCCTCGACGAGGTCGCGGGCGCGGATCCAGCGCGGTGTGAACCCGAAGAACGCGACCTTGCGGGTCAGGTCCGAGTAGTTGTCGGAGCGGGCGTGCCAGATGCGGCGGTCGAAGAACATGACGTCGCCGGCGTTGCCGGTGACCTCGATGGCGCCTTCGGGGTCGGGCCACTCCATGTCGCGGCGCGGCGGGCCGTCGATCCGGTTCCACTTGTGGGAGCCGGGGATGATCTTGGTGTTGCCGCGGCCCTCCTCGGACAGGTCGGTGAAGAAGTAGGCGAGTTTGACCGACAGGCGCGGGCGCGGTTCGGTCTCGGTCTCGCGGTTCTGGCGGCCGCCGTCCTGGTGCCATTCGAAGCGGAACGGGCGCTTGCCGGTGATCGGCGGGTGCTTGTCCACGTGGGAGTGATAGACGTGGAAGTTCCACCCGAGGATCGACCACACATAGTGGAAGGTCCTGGGGTGGTTGAGGAGGAACGCGATTTCGGGACAGGAAGTGACGGCGTCGAGGCGGTGCATGGCCCCTTCGGGGCTGAGCCGCCCGGCTTCCTTCTCGATTTCGTACACGCGGTCCAAAGCGTCGGAACAACGCTTGATCTCGTCGGCGTCGAGCGCGCCGCGGATCATCAGATAGCCGTCCCGATCGAAGGCTTCGCGCTGCTCGGGGGTGAGAGCTGCGGCACCGACCGATGTCAATGCGGTCATCTCAATGCCTTTCCGGTTTCCAGGGGAACTGTCGTCTACCTAGACGTCCGTTCGACCCGTGATGGTTGCACCGCGGAAGCGGGAAAAATTCAGGCAAGCGTCCCGCGGTGTTCGTTAACGGAAAGATTAGATCGCATCACTTCGGGTGCGCTGGAGATCGTGTCGAAGTTCCGTGAGAAGTCGTGGAAAACCCTCGGAATAGCCGTTATTCCGACATTTCCTTACGCTCCAAAGAGGTCGATGATGGCGTCGAACCAACCCAGATCGGGGTTGAACCAGTTCCAGTCGAGCTGCTCGAGGTAGCTCAGGCCCACCATGAACAGGAAGATGCCGGTCGCCAGGTGGGCGAGCCGGGCGGTCCTGCGTTTGGCGTGGAGCCAGCGGCCCCACAGGATGCCCCCGGCGATGCGCACGAGGAAGAACACGCCCACGGCCACGGCGAGCACGAACAGGTAGCTGAACACCTGGCCGCCCAGGGTCTCCATGCCGTTGGTGACGGTCGCCAGCAGCCACATGATGAGCGAGAACAGCGCGCCGATCACCGAGAGCTCGAAGCCCTTGGAGAGCGACCCGGGCGGGCCCAGGAGCGGGACGCGGTTCTCTTTGGCGAGGGCGCGCTCGTCGGGTTCTTCGGGGTCGGTGGCGAGGCGCAGGCGCGGCAGCGGGCCGCGACCGGGCGCAGGCCCGGCGGAGCGGCCGGGCGAGTACCCGCCGTCCTGGCGGCGGTCCTGGTCGGGGACGCGCACGCGCCCGGCGATCGGCTTGTCCTGTACCGCGTTGGTCGGGGCCATTCCGGCCTCCATGACGCGGGTGCCCTCCGCGCCGGGGGCCGGGGCGGCGACCACGGTGGGCGGGGCGTCCATGCGGCGGGTCGCGTCGGCCGCCGAGACGACCGGCGGCATCGGCATGCCGAGTTTCTGCGTGGCCGCGGTGGCCGGAGGCGCGCTCACCGGTCCGGCGAAGCCCGGCGCGGTGCCGCCGCGAGCCCAGTCGACGCCCAGGTCCGGAATGCGCGAGCGGGAGACGACCGCGCACAGCTCGGCGATCCAACGCGGCAGCTCCTCAGTGCGGGGCCGGTTCTCCGGGTCGTCGTCCAGCGGCGCGGTCAGCAGCTCGCGCAGGCGCGGGTTCGACTCCAGGACGGGGTGGCGGCGCAGCCGCGCCCACGGCACGGACTGCTCTTGGCCGGGCGAGTCGGTGCGGGCGCTCGCGCCGGTGACGAGGTAGAACGCGATCGAGCCGAAGCCGTGCACGTCGTAGGCGGGGCCCACGCTCCCCTGGTGCGCTTCGGGACCGGCGGTCTCGCGCGTGTAGGCGATGGTGGTCAGGTGCGCCGGCGTGTAGTAGCGGGCGCCGGTGAAGTCGATGACCTTCGCCGAGCCGTCCGGGCCGATGATCACGTTGGCGGGCTTGAGGTCCATGTGCAGCACCGGGTGGGCGCCGAGGGGCGGGTGGTGCATCGCGTTCATGACGTCGAGGACCGAGCGGAGGGTGCGGGCGGCGTCCACGCGGCCGAGGCGGCGCTGGAGGAGCTGGCGCAGGTCGTGCCCGGGCAGGTATTCGAGGACCTGGAACGGGACCGGCTCGCCTTGCGGCTTGTGGCCGGGCGGGTGCGGCAGGCGCCCGTAGAAGGCGTCGATGCGGCGGCAGATGGCGCCGACGTCGCGGCCGTGGAGGTCCATGAGCACCGCGTCGCCCTTGTCCCAGGATCGGAACTGGTGCTCTCGGGTGTCGTGCGGGTTGAGCCGCAGGACCTTGACGGACAGCGGCGCGGAGGAGACGCCCGCAGAGACGCGGACGGCCTGGTACACGTCGGCCTGCCCGCCTGAGCCGAGCAGGCCGGTCAGCCGATAGCTCTGCTCTGACCCCGGCAGGGGGTCGGCCGGTCCGCAGACGAGGTCGACGGTGGCGTTCGACATGACGTGGTCCTTCGCGATGTACAGGTTCCGAGCCCATAGCGTAACGCCCGGAATCCACTCCCCACGGCCCCCAGAGGCGGTGCTGTTCGCAGCGTCTCAGCGGGCAACCCGCGACGGCCCTGCCGCGCCGGTGATCAGCGGCCCGAACCCCAGGGGCCGTCGACCTGCGCGGGCGAGGCCGGGGTGATGCCCCCGGCCGACGGGCCGCCGTAGCCGCCGGCCTGCGGCTGGCCGTACGAGGAGGCGGGCGGGGCGGGGGCGCCTGAGCCGCCGATCGGCTCGAAGACCCCGCCGGGCTGCGACGGGTGCGGCTGGGACGGACCCGAGGGGCCTTGCGCGACGCGGTCGTACGCGCCCGAGGACGTCGTGCCCGCTGGCGAACCGCCGCGCTTGAGCGACCACAGCGCGGGCGAACAGGCGATCGCCAGGAGCGCGAACCCGAGGATCCAGGTGTCGATGAACCGCCCCTCGGCGTCCGTGGCACCGAAGTCGATGTAGGCCATGAGGAAGCTGAAGGTCATGAACAACAGGGCCGCCAGGATGAAGAGCACCTGGAAGATCTGGAGCAGAACGCGAAAACCCTTGGACATGTGTCGACGCTACCAACACCCGTCCAGTTTCTCCAGATGCGCGGCGGTCCGAAAGCTCCTGGTTTCCCGCAATACGAGAGGCCCGGGCCGAAGCCCGGGCCTCCCCCATGCAGCCGTGTTGCCGCTTAAGGCAATTCGGGCAGTTCGCGGGTGGTCTCCCACTCGGTGAGCATGTCGATGCGGCGCTGGTGGCGCTCGGCCCCCGAGAAGTCCTCGTCCACGAACGCGTCGGCGAAGCTCGTGGCCGCCTCGAGCGAGTGCATGCGCCCGCCGATGGCGACCACGTTCGCGTCGTTGTGCTGGCGGCCGAGCTTCGCCGTCTCCACGCTCCACGCCAGGGCCGCCCGGCAGCCGGGGACCTTGTTCGCGGCGATCTGCTCGCCGTTGCCCGAGCCGCCGACCACGATGCCCAGGCTGCCCTCGTCCGCGACCACCTTGGAGGCGGTGTGGAGGCAGAACGGCGGGTAGTCGTCCTCGGGGTCGTACTGGTGCGGGCCCACGTCCACGACCTCGTGGCCGCGACCGGCCAGGTGCTTCACCAGGTGGTCCTTGAGTTCGAGACCGGCGTGGTCCGAACCGAGATAAATACGCACGATGAGGACCTAGCCTTTCGGGAGCTCGACGATGGCGAGACCGGCGCGGGCCTTGGGCACGAACCAAGTCGACTTGCGCGGCATCTTGAGCCGCTGGAGGTTCACGTCGATGAAGTCGGACACGGTGACCGGCGCGATGAGCACCGCCAGGTCGGCCTTGCCCGCATCCACCTGCTCGGCGAGCCAGGACGCCGGGTAGTCGCCGCCGACGTAAGTGATGCGCTTGTCCCCCGCGTCCCAACCGAGCAGGCCCGTGAAGACCTCGTTCTCGACCTGGGTGTGGTCGAGCCGGTCCACCACGGACCCCTCGGTCTGCGGGAAGCGGATCTCCCAGGTGCGGCCCTGGCCGTAGACGACCACGACACCGCCCTCGGCCGGGGTCTGGGGCGCGCCGTCGACCTCGGTGACGCTCGCGCCGATCTGGCCGATCTGCTCGACCAGTTGCGTCGCCGAACCCGGCAGTCCCTTGACCAGCCGGTGGTAGGGCCGAATGACGACCGACTGGGGGGTGGTGATCACCGCGAGGAACCGGTCGAGCTCGCCGACCTGCGCGGCCAGCGAGCGGTGGTTGCCGTCGGCGACGATGAGGTCGCCGTCCCCGGCCAGCGCCGTCAGGGCCTCGCCCGCGTCGCCGCCGATCGCCTAGATCTCGTGCGAGCGCCCGGCCTCGTCCACGTCGGTCGCAACGGGCTCGCCCGCTTCGGCGATGGCCGCCTCGATGGCGGCGTGCAGCTCGTCGCCGCGGCTCGACTGGAGCAGCAGCACGGGGCTGAGCAGGTGGCGCAGGCGCTGATTGAGCTCATTGCGCTGCTTGACCTTCTCGATGAAGACGTCCTCGTTGCGGATGATCGTGCCGGGCTCCTCGGCGGACGAGGAGATCTCGGCGGTGTCGACGAGGCAGAAGACCCCGTACGCCACGGGTTCTTCGCCACCGGAGATCCGGTAGGCCACGGCCACGTCGCCGAACGCGGCGAAGCGGCCGGCCTCCTTGAGGGCCGCGAGGCGTTCGGCCGCGGCGGGGAGGGCCTGCTCGAACGTCAGACCCGCGGCCACCGCCTCCGGTGTGTGCGCGGGCATCTCGACGCCCAGCATGCTCGCGGGATTCGCCTCGATGATCCGGGTGATCTCGGTTTCGTCGGGGAACTCGTCGTAGTTCTTCGCGCCAGTGCCGCCAGTGGAGAGCCAGGCCTGGTCGATCGGGTGTGCAGCAGTCACGCCACGAGCGTAATCGACCCCGTTCGCCACCGCCGTGGCCGCTCGGCGAACTCCCGGGATTTGGCATCCTGCCCTCTCTGATGGGAGGGGCTTCCGGCTTGCGGACCGCGAATGCGGACCGTCTACGGCCGGGTTCGCGTTTCAACGGGCCGTTCCGGGTTCCCCCGGTCATACCAGCCCTCCGCAGGCGTTTCGAGTCTCCGCCTACCCGGCGGCGACTTGCGCAAGGCGCCTGCCCTCGCGCCGAATGTTGATCTCTGCATTACCGTCGCGGTCATGAATCACACCACACCCGCACACCCAGTGACGCACCGAAAGACCCTCCCGGCCTTTCGGCCCAGCTAGCGCCCCGCACACCGGGGCAGCCGGCCTTCCCGGCCTTCGGTCCACTGACCAGGTGGGCCTTCGGGATATGACACACTTCTTTCATAATCTGATCCCTGGAGACTGGGCTCTCTCGACCGACTGGAGGCATTGTGGCGGCAACGCACATTCTCACCCGCGAGGAGGCACGGCGCCGCGCCGAGCTGCTCACCGTCGACTCCTACACCGTGGAGCTCGACCTCACCGGGCACGAGCAGGGCGACACCTTCGGCTCGCGCACCGCCGTCAAGTTCAACTGCGCCGAACCGGGCGCGGCGACCTTCATCGAGATCGCCGCCGAACGCATCGAGGACGCCTACCTCAACGGCGAACCGGTCGACATCACCGCCTACGACCCCAAGGACGGCCTGCGGATCACGGGCCTCGCCGCCGAGAACGAGCTCATCGTCAACGCCGTGTGCGCCTACTCCACCGACGGTCAGGGTCTGCACCGCATGACCGACCCGGTGGACAAGGAGACCTACCTGTACTCGCAGTTCGAGGTGGCCGACGCCCAGCGCGTGTACGCCTGCTTCGACCAGCCGGACCTCAAGGCCGCCTTCACCTTCCAGGTGCGCACCCCCCAGCACTGGACCGTCATCTCGAACATGCCCGCCGCCTCGGAGACCGAGATCGAGGCGATCAGGACCAAGGTCACGCTGTTCGAAGAGTCGGTGCGGATGAGCCCGTACATCACCGCGATCTGCGCGGGCCCCTACGTGGGGGTGCACGAGGTACACGACGGCATCGACATGGGCCTGTACTGCCGCCAGTCCATGAAGGACTACCTCGACCCCGAGGGCGTCTTCGAGATCACGCGCCAGGGCTTCGACCACTTCCACTCGCACTTCGGCGTGCGCTACCCGCTGCCGAAGTACGACCAGATCTTCGCCCCCGAGTACAACTTCGGCGCGATGGAGAACTTCGGCTGCATCACGATCGCCGAGGCCTCGTTCCTGTTCCGCGGCCAGGTCACCGACTTCGAGCTGGAGCAGCGCGCCAACGTCATCCTCCACGAGATGGCCCACATGTGGTTCGGCGACCTCGTGACCATGCGCTGGTGGGACGACCTGTGGCTCAACGAGTCCTTCGCCGAGTGGGCGAGCCACTGGGCGAACGTGGAGGCCACCCGATTCGACGGCGCTTGGACCACGTTCCTGTCGGCGCGCAAGAACTGGGGCTACGGCGCCGATCAGCAGCCGACCACGCACCCGGTGTACACCGCCGCGGGCGACACCGAGGAGATCCAGGCCAACTTCGACGGCATCACCTACTCCAAGGGCGCCTCGATCCTCAAGCAGCTCGTCGCCTACGTCGGCATCGACCCGTTCCTCGCGGGCCTGCGCGCGTACTTCCAGAAGCACCAGTTCGCGAACGCGGTCTTCTCCGACCTGCTCACCGAGCTCGAGACCGCGAGCGGCAAGCCGCTCAAGGACTTCGCCGACACCTGGCTGCGCACGGCCGGGGTCTCGACCCTGCGTCCCGAGGCCGATGTGGATGCGGACGGGAACTACGCCTCGGTGTCGGTGCTTCAGGAAGTCCCGGCCGAGCACCCGACGCACCGCACGCACCGCATCGCGATCGGCCTGTACGACCTCGAAGGCGAGCGCCTGGTGCGCCGCGAGCGGATCGAAGTGGACGTCACCGGCGAGTCGACTCCGGTCCCCGCACTGGCCGGAGCCAAGCAGCCGGACCTGCTGCTGCTCAACGACGACGACCTCACCTACGCGAAGCTGCGCCTGGACGAGCGGAGCCTCGCCACGGCCGTCGAGCACACCTCGGCGCTGGACGACTCCCTGGCCCGGGCGCTGATCTGGGCCGCCACCTGGGACATGCTCCGCGACGCCGAACTGCGCGCGACCCAGTTCGTGGAGCTCGGCTGCCGGGGCCTGACCACCGAGTCCGACATCAACATCGTGACCGTCGCACAACGGCAGGTTGCGGGCGCCCTCGCCTACGCCGACCCGGCCAAGCGCGCCGCGCTGCGCGAGCAGTGGGCCCAGGCCGCGAAGGCCGCCATGGAGGCGGCCGCGCCCGGTTCGGACCCGCAGCGGTCGTGGGCGAAGGCCTACGCGTCCGCGTCGCGTTCCGAGGCCGACCTGGCCCGCGTCAGTGGCTGGCTCGAGGACCGGGACGTGCCCGAGGGCCTCACGGTCGACGCCGACCTGCGCTGGGCCCTGCTCACCGGTCTCATCGCCTCCGGCGCGGTCGGCGAAGAGGCCATCGACGACGAGCTCGACCGCGACTCGACGGCCGACGGCAAGCGCCTGTCGTTCATCGCCCGCGCCGTCGTGCCCACGGCCGAGGCCAAGCAGCGCACCTGGGAGCGGATCGTCGACCCGAACTCCGAGAACTACGTGCGCCGCTCCTCGATGCTCGGCTTCGCCCCGCTCGACCAGGCCGATCTGGTCCGCCCGTACCTGCGGCCCTATCTGGACGCGGTGCCGGAGCTGTGGGAGAAACTGGGCGCCCAGCAGGCCGTGGAGTTCTCCAAGCTCGCGTTCCCGTCGAACCTGATCGAGGCCGAGACCCTCGAAGTGCTCGACGCCTGGCTCGCCGAGGACCGGCCCGCGCCGGTCAAACGCGGCGTGGCCGAGGGCCGGGCCGATATCGCCCGCGCCCTCAAAGGCCGGGAACTGGACAAGTCCGCGGCACGATAAGACGGCGCGATCGGTGTTCGACCGCACCGACCGCGCAGTGAGCTCCACGGGGCTCC
>DATABR010000254.1:0-3139 GCA_036259435.1 Glycomyces sp. | reverse complement strand
GCGCGGCGCAGGACGGCATCACCGACCCACACCAGCTTCAGCAGATTCTGCGGCGCACGGTCGGCAAGTGGGTCAACGACACCTACCGCCGCCGCCCGATGGTGCGCCTCACTCGTGCTCTCAGACCTCGAGCACGTGCGGGACGATCATCGGGCGGCGGCGGTAGGTGTCGTTGACCCACTTGCCGACCGTGCGCCGCAGAATCTGCTGAAGCTGGTGTGGGTCGGTGATGCCGTCCTGCGCCGCGCGCTCCATCGCGTCGTCGATGAGCGGCAGCACCCCGTCGAAGGCCTTCGGGTCCTCCGAGAAGCCGCGGGCCGAGACCGTGGGGCCGCCCACGACCTTGCCGTTCTCCGAGTCGATGACGACCGTCGCGGCGATGAAGCCGCCGTCGCCGAGCATGCGGCGCTCGCTGAGCACCGGCTCGCCGACGTCGCCCACGGAGAGGCCGTCGACATAGACCAGGTTGTTCGGGATGTGCCCCACCAAGCGGGCGACGCCGTCGATCAGGTCCACCACGTCGCCGTTCTCGATGACGATGACCTGGTCCTCAGGCACACCGGAGTCGACCGCGAGCCGCGCGTGCGCCTGGAGGTGCCGCGCCTCGCCGTGGACCGGGATCATGTTGGAGGGCTTGACGACGTTGAGCACGTACAGCAGCTCGCCCGCGGGGGCGTGGCCGGAGACGTGGACCTTCGCGACGTCCTTGTGGATCACCGTGGCACCGGTGCGCGCGAGGCGGTTGATGACTCCGTACACGGCGGTCTCGTTGCCGGGCACCAGCGACGACGCGAGGATGATCGTGTCGTCGGGTTCGACGGAGATGTGCCGGTGGTCGCCGGAGGCCATGCGGCCCAGGGCGCTCATCGGCTCGCCCTGCGACCCGGTGGACATGTAGACGATCTCGTCGTTGCGCAGGCGCACCGCCTCGTCCATGCTCACCAGCAGGTGCTCGGGGACGTGCATGAGGCCGAGGTCGCGGGCGATCGCCATGTTGCGCACCATGGAGCGGCCCACGAAGGCGACCTTGCGCCCGTGCGCGTGCGAGGCGTCCAAGACCTGCTGCACCCGGTGCACGTGGCTGGCGAACGAGGCGACGATGATGCGGCCCTTGACGTCTTCGAAGAGCTTGTCGAGGACGGGGCCGATCTGGCGCTCGGAGGTCACGAAGCCGGGGATCTCGGCGTTCGTGGAGTCCGAGAGGAGCAGGTCGACGCCCTGGTCGCCGAGGCGGGCGAAGCCGGCGAGGTCGGTGATGCGGCCGTCGAGCGGCAGCTGGTCCATCTTGAAGTCGCCGGTGTGGAGCACCAGCCCGGCCTCGGTGCGGATGGCCACGGCCAGCGCGTCGGGGATCGAGTGGTTGACGGCGAGAAATTCGAGGCCGAACGGTCCGAGCTCGCGGGTCTCGTTCTCGGCGACGACGACGCTCACGGGCTTGATGCGGCGTTCGCGCAGCTTCGCCTCGACGAGCGCGACGGAGAACTTGGAGCCGACGACGGGGATGTCGTTCTTGTGCTCGAGCAGGAACGGGATCGCGCCGATGTGGTCTTCGTGGCCGTGGGTGACGACGATGGCCTCGATGTCGTCGAGGCGGTCGAGGATCGGCGTGAAGTCGGGCAGGATGAGGTCGACGCCGGGCTGGTCGACGTCGGGGAAGAGCACCCCGCAGTCGACGATGAGGAGCCTGCCGTCGTATTCGAACAGGGTCATGTTGCGCCCGATGGCGCCGAGGCCGCCGAGCGGGATGACGCGCAGGGCGCCGTCGGGCAGTCCGCGCGGCGCGCCGAGGTTGTTGGGTCGGGTCAGGCCCATCAGGCCTCCTTCAGGTCGGCGAGGGCGGTGGCTATGTCGGCGGTGAGCGCGTCGTCGGCGGGCAGGTGCGGCAGGCGCGGGTCGCCGGCGGGCAGGCCGAGGCTTTTGAGGCCGGCTTTGACGGCGACGAGGCCGGGCCCGGAGCACATGAGGGTGTGGACGGCGGGCAGGATCCGGTCGTTGATCGCGGAGGCGGCCTGGGTGTCGCCGGCGTCGTAGGCGTCGAACATGGCGTTCAACTGCTTGCCGACGAGGTGGGCGACGACGGAGACGATGCCGATCTGTCCGGTGGCGTAGGCGGCGAGGTTGAGTTCGTCGACGCCGCAGTAGAAGGCGAGGCCGGTGTTCACGCGGACGCGGTGGGCCTTGGCGAGGTCGCCGGTGGCGTCTTTGACGGCGATGATGCGCGGGTGCTTGGCGAGGCGGGCGAAGGTGGCGTCGCTGATGCCGACGATCGAGCGGGGCGGGATGTCGTAGAGCATGACCGGCAGCTCGGTGGTGTCGGCGATGGCCGTGAAGTGGGCCGCGATGCCGTCTTGGGTCGGCTTGTTGTAGTAGGGGGTGACGAGGAGGAGTCCGTGGGCGCCGGCCTTCTCGGCCTCGCGGGCGAGGTGGATCGAGTGGCGGGTGTCGTAGGTGGAGGCGCCGGCGATGATGTGGGCGTGGTCGCCGACGGCTTCGAGGACGGCTTCGATGACCTGGGTCTTCTCGGCGTCGGTGGTGGTGGGCGATTCGCCGGTGGTGCCGTTGACGACCAGGCCCTCGCAGCCCTGCTCGTCGACGAGGTGGCGCGCGAGGGCGGCGGCGCCGGGGACGTCGAGTTCGCCTGAGGGCGTGAACGGCGTGATCATGGCCGCGAGTGTTCGCCCGAAGGGGCGCGTTGCGTTGCGCATGTGCTTTCACCAATGCTGGTTCCGGCGGCCGGGGCGCCTGCGCCCGGCCGCTCGCTGCGTATAACTGTCTCAAGTTCTCGACCCTGCCGCCGCTGATCGGCCCGCGCGCTTGCGCGCGGACTTGTGCGGGCGGGTCGGTGCGCCTGGCGGCTCTACCCCTCGGTCACGTAGGGGCTGGAGGCGACCTCGGTGCCGTCGTCGAGCTTCGCGATCTGGAAGTCGGCGAAGACGTTGGCGGCCTTCTCCTTGAGCTGCTTGAGGCATTCGATGGCCAGCGCCCGGATCTCGACGTCGGCGTTCTCGGAGGCGCGCATGGAGATGAAGTGGCGCCAGGCGCGGTAGTTGCCGGTCACGACGATGCGGGTCTCGGTGGCGTTGGGGAGTACCGATCGCGCCGCTTGGCGCGCCTGCTTTCGGCGCAGCGTGGGGTTGGC
>DATABR010000253.1:0-7485 GCA_036259435.1 Glycomyces sp. | reverse complement strand
GCTCGAGGCGCTTGACCTCGTCGTCGTTTCGGGAAGCCTGGTGCTCGGACGAGACCGCGCGGAGGTCGGTGAAGTTCCGGGCGCCCATGAGCTCGGCGAGCTCGGCGTCGAAGTTGTCGTTCACGTAGTGGCGCTTGGCCTCCACGCCCGCACGCTCGATGAGGCTGAACATGCTGCGGTTCTGGTGCGGCAGCACCAGAGTCGCCACGTGGCCCGACTGCCCGGCGCGCGCGGTGCGGCCGGCGCGGTGCAGGTAGTCCTTGTGCGTCTTGGGCGGGTCGACGTGGAGGACCATGTCGACGCCGTCCACGTGGATGCCGCGGGCCGCGACGTCGGTGCAGACGAGCGCGTCCAGACGGCCGTTCTTGAAGCGGTCCAGGACCTTCGAGCGGTCGACCTGCGACATGCCGCCGTGCAGGCCTTCGGCGTTGACGCCGGATTCGCGGAGCTCGTCCGCGATCCGGTCGACGGCGAGCTGCGTGCGCACGAACACCATCGTCAAGCCCGGGCGGGCGGCGACGGCCGCGGTCATCGTGGCCTTGTCGCGCGGGCCGATGAGCATCAGGTGGTGGGTCATGGTCGTGACCGAACCGGCCGACGGGTCCACCGAGTGCGTGACCGGGTCCTTCAGGTACTTCTTGACGAGGACGTCGATCTCGTGCTCCAGCGTGGCCGAGAACAGCATGCGCTGCCCCCCGGTCGGCAGCTGGTCGAACAGCTCCTGGACCTCGGGCAGGAAGCCCATGTCGGCCATCTGGTCGGCCTCGTCGAGAATCGCGAGCTCGACCGAGTCGAGCGAGCACTCGCCGCGGCGGATCAGGTCGCGCAGGCGGCCCGGAGTGGCGACGAGCATGTCGACCCCCGAGCGCAGCGCGTCGATCTGACGCGAGAACGCGGTGCCGCCGCAGACGACCTTCATGTCGATGCCGACGGCGTCGCCGAAGGTCTGCAGCGACTCGGCGACCTGGATGGCCAGTTCGCGGGTCGGGGTCAGGATGATCGCACGGGGGCGCTTGGCCTTGGTGCGGCCGCCGGCGGCCAGGCGGGACAGGGTCGGCAGGCCGAAGGCCAGGGTCTTGCCCGAGCCGGTCTGGCCGCGGCCGAGGATGTCGCGTCCGGCCAGGGCGTCCGGGATGGTGGCGGCCTGGATCGGGAAGGGCTTGATAATGCCCTGCTCCGCCAGCGCGGCGGTGATCTTCTCGGACAGGCCGAGCTCTTCGAAGGTGGGGCCGTCTTCGACCGGGTCGACCTCATCGGTCTCGACGGTGAACTCCGCGACGGGAGCCTGGTCGGTCGCGACCGCGGTCGCTTCGGCGGCAGCGTCTTCGACGACGGTGCCTTCAGCGGCAGCCTGGAAAACGGCCTCAACGGCGGCTTCGACAGCCGGCTCGGCGGTCGTCTCCGCGACGGGAGCGGCTTCGCTCACCGCGACGGTTTCGACGGCCGGGGCCTCGATGGTTTGGGGGGTTTCGATGGTTTCTGCGGCGGCGCCGGGCTCGCTGATGGCAGCGTTGGGCACAGTCGGGTCTACGGTCATGGTTCGCCTTCCACGGGAACGACTTCGTCAGTGACGCACGTTCCGCGGATATATCGGTTCACCATTAGCCGACGGTGATGGGGCGGGACGCGCCTGATCGGGCCACTATGAGGGCCAGCTCGTAACAATAGCCGACCGCGAGAGTGCATCGCCACTTCCACGGTCGGCTTGTGCCTGGAGACACCATTTTGCGGCGGTGCCCCGGTTTCGGTCACTTCTCCAGCTTGAGCTGGAATTCGCCGCCGGCGTCCACGATCTCGTAGCCGAGGACGACGTTGATGTCGATCATCGGGGCGTTGACGTCGGCGTTGTCCGTCCAGATGGCGCGGATGTGCGGGAAGTTCTCGCGCAGGAGCCGCAGGTTCACGAGCTTGAGGAGCATCCCGAGGCGATGTCCACGGTGGACTTTGTCCACGATCGTGATGCCCTGGTAGGCATCTGGGAACTCGCCGTCGTCGTGGAGGAACACGGCGGTGTTGGCGACGACTTCGCCGCTCTCGCGGTGGCGGGCCACGGTCTGGACCGGGACGATGCCGATGGCTTCGGCGCGGTCGGCCTTGGCGTTCTTCAGTTCCGCGTCGATCGTCTCGGGTTCGAGGCCGAGTTCGCCGAGCGGGACCTCGGCGAGGATCGTGGAGTCGATGCGGGCCATCGTCTCGACGAGTTCGGCGGGCGTGCGCCCGATCCACGAGATGATCTCGTACTCGTCGCCGGCGGCGGCCTGGGCCTTCTCCAGCAGTTCTTGCTCGACGGCGGGCTCGAGGGCGTCGACGGCGCAGCGGCGGTTGATCACGGTGAGCGCGAGCTTGAAGCCGTGCTGCTCCAAAAACTCCTGCCTGGCCGTGGAGCGTTCGACGCCGCCTTCCCAGGTCATATGGGTGTCGAGGGTGATCTCGGTGCGGCCGTTCTCGCGGGCGATCGCGATGAAGCGCTCCAGCAGGGCCTCCTCGATGCCGCGGTCGCGGCGGTCGGGGTGGACGGTGAGCCAGGCCCAGGCGAAATGCAGGTTGGCGCGGGTGGGCATGCCGATGCCGAGCACGCCGACGACCTTGCCGTCTTCGACGGCGACGAAGTGCGCCTCGTTTTCGTCCGGCGGCGGATAGGAGAGGCCGTTGGCGAAGGCGCCCCTGTGGGGGGCGGGGTTCTCGGGGGTGTCGAGCGCGTGCGAGGCGCACATGACGTCGAAGGCGCCGGAGACGAGATCGTCGTCCGCGGGGTCGATCGCAAGGATTTCCATGCCACCAGTGTGGTCAGTGGGTGCGACATGCGGCAATCGAATTTCGATTTCGGCGCATCCGCCCGATGGAGTGAGGCGTAGATCCGCCGATCGAGTGACGACAGCCGTGCGTGGGGCGCCGGGGAAGTCGGGCCGAGCGTGGCCCGGCTCGGCCGATCACACCTCGATGTTGCGTTTGTAGGAGACATGGGCGTCGACGGGCCAGTAGCCGAGCAGGTCATTGATGGCGACCATGTTGGCGTTGGTGTCGGCGTTGCCGGTCCAGAGGGTGGTCACCCGCCCGTAATGCTCGCGCAGTTGGCGGAGGTTCGCGAGTTTGGTGAGCAGGCCGAGCCGGTGGCCGCGGTGAGCCGGGTCCACGATGGTGATGGCCTGCTCGCCGTGCTGCAGGCCCTCGGGTGCGTAGATGAGGGTGTTGGCCGCGACATCGTTGCTGCCCTTGGGGACCGCGATGGTGCGGATCATGGCGTTCCCGCTCGCTTCGGCGCGGTCCTCGCGGGCGAGGATGTACTGCCGGTCGATCACTCGGGGGCGCAGGTCGACTTCGCCGAGCGGGATCTCGGCGAAGATCTTCGAGTCGATCCGGCCGAGTCCGTCGAGGTACTCCTCGGGACAGCGGCCGATCCACGAGACCACCTCGTAGTCTTCGGCGGCGGCGACCGCTTCGTTCCACAGCCGTTCCTCGACGGCTGGGTCCACGGCAGCGAGGTCGAGCCTCCGGTCGATCTCGGTGAGCGCGGCCTCGAAGCCGTGGTGCTCAAGGAACCGCGCGCCCGCGTCCGGGCGGCTGGGGCCGCCGTCAATCGCGGCGCGAGCGAGGACGACGAGTTCGCTGCGGGCCTCGTCGCGGGCGAGCACCAGCAGTTGTTCGAGGAGCGCCGTGCCGATGCCGCGGCGACGGCGTTCGGGATGAACCGCCAGTTCGGCTTCGGCATAGTGCGCGTTGTCCTTCGTCGGCAGCATGACCTGCAGGACGCCGAGTACATCGCCGCCGTCCGACGCGGTGTAGTAGCGGAACTCGGTGTTCGGCGAGGGATTCGCGAGCGACTTGGCGAAGACGTGCTCGGGGACGAACGCGAGTTCGGGGGTCTCCACGGCGCGGATGTGCTCGCGCAGCGCGTGGACTGCGGCGACCGAGTCCCGGTCGGCCAGATCGAGGCGGCGGATCTCCATGTCGCTCAGACCTCCAGCTTGCGCTGGTACTCGGCGCTGGCGTCGACGGTCTCGTAGCCCATGAGCTCGTTGATGGCGATCATCGGGGCGTTGACATCGGCGTTGTCGGTCCAGATGTGCTTGAGGTCCGGGTGCCGCTCGCGCACGAGACGGAGGTTGGCGAGCTTGAGGAGCAGGCCGAGGCGGTGGCCGCGGTGGGCCGGGGCCACGATGGTGATGCCCTGATGGCCGTTGGCCTCGTCGCCGTCGTCGAGGGCGACCTCGGTCCAGGCCGCGACTTCGCCGGTGGCGCGCTCGACGGCGACGGAGGTGACCCAGGTGCGTCCTTCGGCGGCGTTCACGGCCTCCTTGGCGCGCAGCTTCTCCGGGTTCATCTGCTCGGGCTCCATGTCGATCTCCCCCAGGGGGATCTCGCTCATGATCATGGTCTCGATGCGGCACATGGTGTCGAGGAGGTCTTCGGGGACGGGCCCGATCCATTGGCGCAATTCGTAGTCGTCGCCGGCCTTGGCGAGCGCCTCGTCGTATCGGCGCTGCTCCTCGTCGGAACCGAGCGGGTCGACCGGGCTGCGACGGTTGACGGTGGTCAGGGCCTTCTCGTAGCCGCGGCGTTCGAGCATCGTCGCGCCGAGCCCGTCTCGCGCGGGGCCGCCTTCCCAGTAGACCGGGGCGGCGAGGAGGAGGGTGGTGCGGCCGTGTTCGGCGCTGAAGCGCTCGGCGTGGTTCAGGAGCGCGGTGCCGATGCCGCGGCGGCGGTGGTCGGGGTGGACCGCGCCGTTGGCGAGGAACGCGAGTTCGCGGTTCTCGTCGGTGAAGAAGTTGACGCGGGCGAGGCCGACCATCGCTCCGTCGTCGATCACGGCGAACCAGTGCCGTTCGCGGCCGGGGAAAGCGTGGGTGAAGAGGGCCTTGAAGAACCGCTCGGTGACCGGGGGATTCTCGGGGGTGTCCGCGCGGTGCGCCGCGGTGAGGAGCGCGTAGGCCTGATCGATCAGATCAGTGTCGCCCGCGCCGACTTCGATGATGTTCATCGCGACAGTCTGCCTCGTGGGGACGACGGTCTCAATCCGGTTTCGGTGGGCGGCACTCGACCCCGGGCACTACAGAAGCCGCTGTCCTTCGGAGAAGGGCAGCGGCTTCGGCTCGCCTGTTGCTTAGAGCGCGCGCAGGTTGGCGGCCTGCGGGCCCTTGTTGCCCTGCTCTACCTCGAACTCGACCCGCTGGTTCTCTTCCAGGGACCGGTAGCCGTTGCCGGTGATCGCGGTGAAGTGTACGAAGATGTCCGGACCGTCGCCGTCAGGAGCGATGAAGCCGAAGCCTTTGTCGGAATTGAACCACTTAACAGTGCCTTGCGCCATTACTACATTTCCTTGCGATGTTGATTTTCAGACCCGCCGCCTGCCCGATCCAAGAGGATGAACTCCCGGATGTGCAACGCGCCGTAGCAGTCTGAGATGTGCCGCCATTGCTGGCGCTTCACCAGTTCGGCGATATGAACCGAACTGGCCTTTGGACCCTACATTACTCTCGCTCCTCCGAAACCCGGCGGCACGAAATCATCCTCACACTCGGGAACGTGAGCGGCGCGAGTGGTGTTCACCTCAGCCGATTATGGCCCAAGTCACTCACGCGGCGGCCGAGTACGCCTCATCCGGGCCGGCGAACTGCGTCTTGTACAGCTCCGCATAGAGACCGCCCCGGTCCACGAGTTCGCCATGGGTGCCGGACTCGGCGACCTTCCCGTCCTCGAGGACCAGGATCTTGTCGGCCCGCCGCACCGTCGAGAGACGGTGGGCGATCACCAGCGAGGTGCGGCCTTCGAGCGCCGAATCGAGGGCGCGCTGCACGGCGGCCTCGGATTCGGAGTCGAGGTGGGCCGTCGCCTCGTCGAGGATCACGATCGGAGGGGCCTTGAGCAGCACTCGCGCGATCGCCAGGCGCTGCTTCTCGCCTCCGGAGAACCGGTAACCGCGCTCGCCCACCACCGTGTCGAGACCGGATTCGAGGCGGCGCACCGTCTCCCCGATCTGGGCCCGGTCGAGGGCCTCCCAGACCTCCTCGTCCGTGGCCCCAGGCCGGGCGTAGGTCAGGTTCTCGCGCACCGTGTCGTGGAACAGGTGCGCGTCCTGCGTGACCATGCCGATATGCCCGGCCAGCGCGGTGGTCTTGAGTTCACGGACGTCGGTGCCGCCGACTTCGACGGTGCCGCTCGACACGTCGTACAGGCGCGGCACCAGACTCGCGGTGGTGGTCTTCCCGGCGCCCGAGTGACCGACGAGGGCCACGAGTTCGCCAGGGGCGACGTCGAACGAGACGCCGTCGAGGATCTGGCGGCCGTTGTCGGAGCGGTCGGGCCGGGCCAGGTCCTCCAGGCTCGCGAGGGAGACCTCGTCGGCGCCCGGGTAGCGGAAGCTCACGTCGCGGAAGGCGATCGAGGCGGCCCCGGCCGGGAGGTCGCGGGCGTCCTTCGCCTCGCGGATGAGCGGCTGGAGGTCGAGGACCTCGAAGACGCGCTGGAAGCTCACGAGGGCGCTCATGACGTCGACGCGGACGTTCGAGAGCGCGGTGAGCGGCCCGTAGAGGCGGGTGAGCAGCAGCGCGAGCGTGACGACGGTGCCCGCGTCGAGCTGCCCGGCGAAGACCAAGGCGCCGCCGAGGCCGTAGGCGAGGGCCTGGGAGAGGCCGGCGACGAGGGTGAGGGCGACGATGAAGGTGCGGGCGTACATCGCGGTGGTGATGCCGATGCCGCGCACGCGGTCGGCCTTGTCGGCGAACTCGGAGGACTCGGTCTCGGGGCGGCCGAAGAGCTTCACGAGCATCGCGCCGCCCACATTGAACCGTTCGGCCATCTGGGTGTTCATGGCCGCGTTGAGGTCGAAGCCCTCCTTGGTGAGGCTCGCGAGTTTGCGGCCGACCCATTTGGCGGGCACCAGGAACACCGGGACGAGCACCAGCGACAGGAGCGTGATCTGCCAGGACTGGAAGAACATCACGCCGATGATGAGCGCGACGGCGATGCCGTTGGAGACGAGCCCGGAGAGCGTGCTCGTGAAAGCGCGCTGGGCGCCCATCACGTCGTTGTTGAGCCGCGAGACCAGCGCGCCGGTCTGCGAGCGGGTGAAGAACGCGACCGGCATCGACTGCACGTGGTCGAACACGACCCGCCGCAGATCGAAGATGATGCCCTCGCCGAGCTTCGCGCCGTACCAGCGCATCGCCAGGTTGAGCACGCCTTCGACCGCGGCGAGCCCGGCGATGATCGCCGCGATCGTGATGACGCCGCGCTGGGTGCCCCCTGAGCTGGTGAGCTCGTTGACGATGTCGCCTGCCAGGACCGGGGTCGCCACGCCGATCGCCGCGATCGCGGTGACGAGCGCGAGGAACAGCCCGATGTCGCGCTTGTAGGGCCGCGCGAAGCGGATGATGCGGCGTTTGACGCCGCGGGAGAGCTTGACGCCTTTGAGGTCGTCCGCGCGCCGCATGGAGCGCATGGCGTCCCATCCGGCAGGTCCCATCGATGACACTGGGCCTCCTGTGT
>DATABR010000252.1:0-8609 GCA_036259435.1 Glycomyces sp. | reverse complement strand
GGCCGTCGGCCTCGCCCCAGGCGTCGCCCAGCGCACTGTCGTATCCGGCGGCACCGCCGTAACCGGCGGCGCTGACGGCCCGCCGCCGGCCGGACCGATGGGCGAGGCGTACGGCTACGACAGCGCCGCCGGTTACGGCGGTGCCGCCGGATACGACAGTGCGCTGGGCGACGCCTGGGGCGAGGCCGACGGCCACTACGACTTGGTGCGCCCTAAGCCCGAGGAACGGGCGGCGACCGTCCTGGACTCCCGGGACCGCGAATGGAAGGACGCCTAGGCCATGAGGGACGGCTACATCGCCCGTTGGAAGGGCGCGGAGTACGACTCCAGCCCTGACGGGGCCCACGTGCGCCTGTACTCGCCCACCGGCGGCGACGGCTTCGTCGAGGTCGCCGACGGGCGCTTCAGGCGCGGCGTGCCGATCGGCGAGCTCGAGGACTTCTTCTACGTGCGCACCGTCGCCACCTGGCGGGGCGAGCCGTTCTTCGTGCTCGGCGCCTCCGGCGACTGGATGCGCCTGGAGTACCGGGGCGGGCGCAGCGATGTGGCCCGCTCGCTCGGGCTCGAACCGTACGACAACGGCGTGTACCAGATCTGGGCGCCCGCGGAGGAAGTCACCGACATCAGCGAGCAGTACCTCTAGCAACGCACGTCTCGCCCCGGCCCCATGCGGCCGGGGCGTCCGCGTCTTTAGAAAGCACTGGGAGACAGCGACGCTGAAGGAACTTATCGATTACGCTGAATCTGTCAAGAGACCGCTTTCACATCAATGAAGTTTGCTGTATGCTTCAGGAAACCATAAGAAAGCGTTTGCCTGGCCTCGGGTGAGCGCCTGTTGAGCCGTACATTGGCAGAGCATCTGGAGCACATCCGCATGACAGAGAGAATCACCGTCGGCATCGCCCTCAACGGGGTGACCGGGCGCATGGGCTACCGCCAGCACCTCGTGCGATCCCTTCTGGCGATCCGCGAGCAGGGCGGCGTCGAGCGCGCGGACGGCAGCGTCATCTGGCCCGAGCTCACCCTGGTCGGCCGCAGCGCCGACAAGCTCGCCGAGATCGCCGGCCGCCACGGCCTGGACAAGTACACGACCAGCTTGGACGAGGCCCTGGGCGACGACTCGATCGACGTCTACTTCGACGCCCTCACCACCCAGCACCGCCTCGCCGCCGTGAACTCCGCCATCAAGGCCGGCAAGCACGTGTACACCGAGAAGCCCATCGCCACGAACCTCGACGATGCCCTGGGCCTCGCCCGCGCCGCGCGCGACGCCGGGGTCAAGAACGGCGCGGTCGCCGACAAGCTCTACCTGCCGGGGCTGCGCAAGCTCAAGCGCCTCGTCGACTCCGGATTCTTCGGGCGCGTACTGTCCGTCCGCGGCGAGTTCGGCTACTGGGTCTTCGAGGGCGACTGGCAGGAGGGCCAGCGGCCGTCCTGGAACTACCGCGCCGAAGACGGCGGCGGCATGGTCCTCGACATGTTCCCCCACTGGTCGTATGTCTTCGAGGGCACGTTCTCCCCGGTCAAGTCCGTCACCGCCCACGTCACCACCCACCTCCCCGAGCGCTTCGACGAGAACGGCAAGGCCTACGCCGCCACCGCCGACGA
The DNA here is from genome assembly GCA_036259435.1 of Glycomyces sp. Classification (GTDB taxonomy): domain Bacteria; phylum Actinomycetota; class Actinomycetes; order Mycobacteriales; family Micromonosporaceae; genus Glycomyces. The sequence continues at coordinate 7,001 of DATABR010000252.1, read as the reverse complement.
CGCCGCGTACGCGATCTTCGAACTCCAGGACGGCACCGTCGTCCAGATGAACTCCTCCTGGGCCACCCGCGTCGACCGCGAGGAACTCGTCGAGTTCCACGTGGACGGCACCGAGGGCTCCGCCATCGCCGGGCTGCGCAAGGCGCGCGCGCAGCACCGCGTGCACACCCCCAAACCGGTGTGGAACCCCGACATCGACCAGCCGATCCCCTTCCGGCAGCAGTGGCACGAGGTGCCCGACAACGAGGTCTTCGACAACGGCTTCAAGTTGCAGTGGGAGGAGTTCCTGCGCCACGTCGTCGACGACGAGCCGTGGCACCACGACTTCCTGGCCGCCGCGCGCGGCGTGCAGCTCGCCGAGGCCGGATACCAGTCGGCCCGCGAGGGCCGCCGCATCGAGCTGGAGGATCTGGTCCTGTGACCCGCAAGTTCAGCTCACGCGTCATCTACTCCGCGGCCCACGTGGTCGCGGACCCGCTGGCGGACAACGGGCCCGGGCGACCGGCGAGCGTCGACTGGGACGCGACTCTTCGCTATCGCAGGCACCTGTGGGACCTCGGGATCGGCGTCGCCGACGCGATGGACACCGCCCAACGCGGCATGGGCCTGGACTGGGAGGCCACCAAGCAGCTCATTCGGCGCTCGGCCGAAGCGGCGGGCCCTGACGACCTGCTCGCGTGCGGCGTCGGGACCGACCAGCTCGGGGCCCGTCCGACCACGATGGACGAGATCCGCGCGACGTACCTCGAGCAGCTCTCGGTCGTCGAGGACGCCGGGGCCGGCACGATCCTCATGTGCTCCAGGGCGATGGCCGCCAGCGCCAAAGGCACGGACGACTACAAGGCCCTCTACTCCGAGCTGCTCGGGGAGGTCAGCGGGAAGGCCATTCTGCACTGGCTCGGCCCGATGTTCGACCCGTCGCTCGAAGGCTATTGGGGCGCTTCGAACCTCGACGAGGCCGCGGACACGTTCGTCGAGATCATTGGCGAGAATGCCGACAAAGTGGACGGCATCAAGATGAGCCTGCTCGACGCCGAGGCCGAGATCGCGGTGCGGCGCAGGCTCCCTGAAGGGGTCCGCTGCTACACCGGCGACGACTTCAACTACCCGCGCCTGATCGCCGGTGACGAGTTCGGCCACTCGGACGCGCTGCTGGGGATCTTCGACCCGCTCGCGCCTTTGGCGGCGAAGGCCGTGCAGTGCTTGGACGAGAGCGACGTGGCCGGGTTCCACGCGATCCTGGACCCGACGATCCCCCTGGCGCGCAAGGTCTTCGAAGCGCCGACGTTCAACTACAAGACCGGCGTGGTGTTCCTGGCGTGGCTCTCGGGCCATCAGAACCACTTCAAGATGGTCGGCGGACTCGAAGCGGCACGGTCCATTGAGCACTTCGGCGAGATCGTCGATCTGGCGCTCGAGGTGGGACTGTTCCCGGACGAGAACCTCGCGATCGACCGGTTCAACGCCCTGCTGAAGGTCGCAGGCCAGCCACCGAGGTCACTCGCATGAGCGCTCTGGAGCGGTTCTCCTTCAACCACGCCACCGCGAAGTTCTGGGACCAGCGCGAGGCCGTAGAAGCCTGCGCGCGCACGGGTTCGGGAATCGGGTTGTGGCGTGAGCCGGTGCAGGAGATGGGCGTCGAGGCCAGCGCGAAGCTGGTCAAGGACGCGGGCGTCACGGTCACGAGCCTCTGTCGAGGCGGGTTCTTCACCGACCCGACGAAGGCCGCGATCGACGACAACAAGCGGGCGATCGACGAGGCCGCCGCGCTCGGCTCGCCATCGCTCGTGCTCGTCTCGGGTCCGATTCCCGAAGGCGGCACGATCGACTCGGCGCGCGAAGGCGTGAAAGAGGCGCTGTCGCTCTTGGCTCCGTACGCGCTCGAGAGCGGCGTGACGCTCGCGATCGAGCCGCTGCACCCGATGTTCGCGAGCGACCGCTGCGTGGTCACCACGATCAACGAAGCGCTCGACCTGGCCGCGCCGTTCGCGGCCGAGGCGGTCGGCGTCGTGGTCGACACGTACCACATCTGGTGGGACCCAGAGGTGTGGAAGGGCATCGCCCGCGCCGGTGCCGAGGACCGCATCGCCTCGTTCCAGTTCGCCGACTGGGTGACGCCGCTGCCCGCAGGGGTGCTCACCGGCCGCGGCCAGTTGGGCGACGGCTGCGTGGACTTCAAGCGGTACCTCGCCGAAGTCGACGCGACCGGGTTCGACGGCCCGATCGAAGTAGAGCTGTTCAACGACGCGCTCTGGGCCCGCCCCGGCGCGGAGGTATTCGAAGAGACCCGGGACGCGTTCGCGCGCGTCCTGGCATAGACGCCGCGAGCGCGGCACCGGCAGGTTGGGCCGGTCCGTGCTCGCGGGTAGAGCCCCCGGAAGCACCGCGGGCGCGAGGCCGACGGGGTCAAGACCCGGCTTCGCGTCCGCGGTCGGCTATTCGTGGCCCTGGCAGACGCAGAACTCGTTGCCGTCGGGGTCGGCGAGCACGGTCCAGGAGAACGAGCCGCCCGGCGCCTCGTGGTCGGCGACGTGGGTGGCCCCGGCTTCGACCAGGCGCGCGACCTCCTTGGCGGCGTCGTCGGTGACGAAGTCGACGTGGACGCGGCCGGGCGAGGTGCCTTCGACGTACTGAAAGGCCAGGCCGGTACCGCCTTCGCCCCCGATCATGACGTATTCGCCGTAGTCGGCGACGATCGCCCCGCCGGCCGCGCCGAGCCACCACTGGGCGAGCTCCTGCGGCCGATCAGTGTTGACGGTGATGTTGGCGACCTTCAAATCCATGCGTGGAACGCTAACTGCGGGGTCAGACATTCAGCCTTGAAAGTGGTCGCGGCCGTGCAGCGGTCGCTCGCCGTCCTTTTCGGTGGCTTCTCGGTGCCCGGTGTAGCTCGCGAAGACCACGACGTTCTCGGTGTAGTCGCCGGTCTCGCGGTCGAAGCTGCCGCCGCAGGTGATCAGGCGCAGCGCCGGTTCGGCCTCGATCCCGAAGATCTCTTCGTACGGCAGGCGCTTCTTGGCGTAGGACTCGATGGCGGTCACCTCGTAGACGACCACGATGCCGTCCTCGCGGGTGAGCTCGATGCGGTCGCCCTCGTCGAGGTGCTTGAGCGGGAAGAACACCGCGGGTCCGGATCGCTCGGTGTCCACATGGCCCATCAGGACCGTGGGCCCGAACTCGCCGGGCGTCGGCCCGGGCTCGAACCAGCCGGCCTCATGGGGCCGCCACATCCGGGGGACCTCGAAGTCGCCTTCGTGGTCGAGGCCGAGCGCGGTGAGCGGCGCGTGGACGTCGACCGCGGGGATGTCGACTCGGCTTGGCTCGGACCGGTCGAGCCAGGTGCGGCCCGCGGGGTCGGCGACCGCGAACGGGTCGTCCGCGAACGGGCTGTCGAAGTGGGGCATCCGCAGTGAGGGCATTGGGATGACGCTGCCGACCATCAGACCGAGGCCCCCTGCGAGGAGCACCGAGAGCACGACAGCGGCCACCGGACGGAGCGCGGGTTCCGGCCGGTGGATTTCTCGTTCCTCGAGTTCCCGGTGGCGCCCCTGGTCGTCCATGGCGATCACGGAGCAGTGACGCCCCGGCGCCGCAGCAGCCAGAGTCCTGTGGCCGCGGCGAGCACGAGGGCCGCGCCCGACCACAGGACCGCCATCGCCGCGTTCGAGGCCGTCGAGCCCCCGCCGGTCGACGCGCCCGCCCCCGAGGTCACGGTGAACTTCGTGGAGACGGTGTCCGCACCGCACGTCACGGTCACGCTGTACGTGCCGGGCTTCATCCGCTCGGTGACGGTGAAGTCGCCCTGGGCGTCGTTGTCGTTCTTCGGCAGCTTGAAGCCCACGTCGGTGTTCTCGACCTCGCCGTTCGCCTCCGTGTCGCAGTTCGAGGCGAGCACGTCCACGCGGGTGCCCGCCACACCGGCGGTCGGCGTGAGCGTGACGGTGATGGCCGCGTTCGCCGGAGCGGCGGTGGTCAGCACGAGCGCGGCGCTGAGGCTCAGCGCGGCGAGCGTCCCGCGGATGGGCTGCGTCATTCGCATGGGCACGGTTCCTCCCCGAACGGCACCGGGGCGCACCCGGTACGTGACGTGTCAAGTGCTCACGGTAACGGCTCTTATGGGCGCGCCACGGCATTCCCGACAAGACCGAGGCCCCGGCCCCGCCCGGCGAGTCGGGAATCGGACAACACTGATCCGCAGACCTGGAAAACTTCGGCGCCGTCTGCCACGATGAAGAGATGAGGCTTCCCGGGAGCGGACTGGTCAGCGGTCTCGCCGCGACCGCACGCACGGCCACGCGCCGCGCCGTCACCAGCCAGTACCCCGAACGCGAACCCGAACTGCCCGAACGCTCCCGCGGCGTGATCGGCCTGCACGAACCCAACTGCACCTCGTGCATGCTCTGCGCGCGTGAATGCCCCGACTGGTGCATCTACATCGACTCCCACAAGGAGACCGTCGAAATCGAAGGCGCGGCCCGCCCGCGCCAGGCCAACGTGCTCGACCGCTTCGACATCGACTTCTCCTTGTGCATGTACTGCGGCATCTGCGTCGACGTCTGCCCCTTCGACGCCCTCTTCTGGGCCCCCGACTTCGCCTACGCCGAAGGCGACATCCGCGACCTGCTCCACGACAAGGGGCACCTGGGGGAGTGGATGGAGAACGTGCCGGAATCCGCCAAGCCCGAATCCGTGACGTCGGGAGACGCCGAGTGACCCTGGCGGACGTGCTGCTCCTGGCCTTCGGGCTGCTCGCGCTCGGCGCCGCGCTGGCGGTCGTGACCACGAAGCGGATCGTGCGGGCCGGGCTGTGGCTCGCGGTCGCCTTCGCCGGCATCGCCGGGGCCGCGCTCGTGCTCACCGCCGAATTCCTCGCGTGGGTGCTCGTGCTCGTCTACGTCGGCGCGATCGTCGTACTGCTCCTGTTCGCGACCATGCTCACCAGGGCCCCGACCGATCCTTCCGACGACCTCGACCGGCCGCGCCTGCCCGGGGCGCTCATCGCCGGCGGCGTGGGCCTCGGCCTCGCCGCGGTCGTCACGAGCGCGTTCGGCCCGACCCGGGCCAGCACGAGCGAGAGGGAAGGCGGAGTCGCCGTCATGGGCGAGGCCGTCTTCGCCGAATGGGTGCTCCCGTTCGAAGTGCTCTCGCTACTGCTCCTCGCGGCCCTGGTCGGAGCCGTGGTCGTCTCTACTCGCTCCGGCAACAATCACGTAACGGAGGACTACTAGCCGCGCGGTAAGCTGACGGCCATGACCTCACCGATCTTCGCACTCGCCGACGATTTCACCACCGCGTACGCCCGGCTCCACCCCATGTTCGCCGGCATGGCGGGCATCAAGGGCGACTTCGGCGTCGCCTCCGACATGGGTCCGGAAGCCACCGCGGAACGCGCCGAGCTCAGCCGCGACACCTTGGCAAAGCTCAACGCCGCGGCATCCACCGGCGCGGCCGACAAGCCCGCACTCGGCGCCCCGCCCACCGGCGCCGGAACAAACGCTGACCAACTAGCGCGGCTCCACATGGCCGAGCGGCTCGAGACCGAGCTTGCGCTCTACGACGCGGGCGAATGGCGCCGCGCCCTGCGCGTCCCCTACGGCTTCATCCAGTCACTCTGCTCGTATGTGGACCTCGCTCCGCGCGGGACCGAAGGCGACTGGCGCAACCTCGTGGCCCGCATCCGCGCCGTCCCCGAGATGTTCGCGACCTGGCGCCAGACCATGAACGCCGGCATCGAGGCCGGGCAGACCGTGGCCCACCGGCAGGTCGTCGAAGGCGCCCGCCAAGCCCGCCGCAACGCCGACGTGCGCGTGTTCGACAAGCACCTCAAGGCCTACGGCGACGGCACGCAGTCCCGCGACCTCAAGGAGGCCGCCGAGGCCGCGTACCGGGCCTTCAGCGCCGCCGCCGAATACCTCGAGCAGACCTACGCACCGCACGCCGACCCGAACGACGGCGTCGGCGAAGAGCGCTACCTCCTGCACGCCCGCGCGACCCTCGGCGCGGCCCTCGACGCCCGTGACGCCTACGACTGGGCTTGGGACGAACTGCACCGCATCGAAGACGAGATGGCCGCCGAAGCCGAGCGGATCCTCCCCGGCGCAGGCCTCACCGAAGTCATCGCGCACCTCGACGCGACCCAAGCGCTCGACGACCACGATGCGTACCTGGCGTGGCTGCGCGAAAAGCACGACGGCGCGCTGGCCGCGCTGAACGGTGTCCACTTCGACATCGACCCGCGGCTGCTCGACCTCGACGTCGAAATCGTGCACGGCTCCTCGGCCGGGTCGGCGTACTACACCGGGCCCAGCGAGGACCTGTCGCGGCCGGGCCGCACCTGGTGGCCCGTGGCCGAGCGCGAGCGCTTCGCCGTGTGGGGCGAGCTGACCACCGTCTTCCACGAGGGCGTGCCGGGCCACCACCTCCAGATCGGCCAGACCAAGGTCGCCGGTGACGGCCTGTCGCGTTTCGCCAAGACCCACGGCTCGGTCTCGGGCCACGCCGAGGGCTGGGCCCTGTACGCCGAGCGCCTCTCCGACGAGCTCGGCTGGTTCACCGAACCGGGCACGCGCCTGGGGATGCTCAAGGGCTCGGCGCTGCGCGCCGCCCGCGTCGTCATCGACATCGGCTGGCACCTCGACCTGCCGCTCCCGCCCGCCGAGGCGAAGCGGCACGGCGACCGGTGGAACTTCGATGTGGCCCTTGAGGTCCTGCAGAGCCGCGGCCGCATTGCCGCGCATCGGGCCCGCCCGGAGATCGTGCGCTACGCGGGCTGGCCGGGCCAGGCGATCTGCTACAAGCTCGGCGAGCGCGCCTGGATCGCGGCCCGCGACGAGGCGAAGGCCGCGGCAGGGGCCGACTTCGACCTGAAGGCCTGGCACACGAAGGCGCTGAACCTGGGTCCGATCGGCCTGGACAACCTTCAGTCGGTGCTGCGGGGCTGAGCAAACGAATGGGCCCGGGCAGAGCGGCGCGTGAACTCGGCTTCGCCAAAGTTAACCGAT
>DATABR010000251.1:0-2746 GCA_036259435.1 Glycomyces sp. | reverse complement strand
GAACGGGGGGCCAATGGTCTTCTTCTGGGCGATGCTCATCCTCATCGGCATGGTGGTCGCGGACTTCTTCGTGCCGATGCTCCCGAGCGCCACGCTCGTGACCGCCGCCGCCGGACTCGTCTTCGGCAACCCTCTGCTCATCGTGGTGCTCTTGATCGGCGCGGCGGGCTCGTCGTGGCTCGGCGAGTTCCTCGGCTACCGGCTGTTCCGGTCGCTTCGGGCCGGACTCGCGCGCCGCGGACCCCGCTTGGTGGACAACCTGATCGCCAAGACGGCCTTGACATTCGAGGCCCTGCTGGAACGCACCATCCACGACCATCCTTACCGGACGACGATGGTGGCGCGGTTCCTCCCCGCCGGCCGCACCGCGCTCGCGTGGGCGGCGGCGGGGACGCGGAAGCCGCCGTACGCGCGGATGGCCGCGCTCGGCGGGGTGCTGTGGGCGCTCTACTCGGTGAGCCTGGGACTGCTCATCGCGTGGATCGCCGGGCCGGGCTGGCAGTCGCTGATCGGCTCGGTGGTCACGATGGCGGCAGTGGGCGTGTTCCTCAGCTGGCTCGCCCGCCGCTGGCAGCGGACCCACCAGGCGGCGGGGGACGTCGGCGCCGTGGCGATCGCGTCCGCCCCCGAAGGTGAACGCGCCGAGGGCGAACCGCCTCCCGCGTCGGGAACGGCGAAAACGTCCCGGGCCGCTTGAACGGCCCAGTGGTATATCACATGTCACGCACGATGCGGCGCATCAGATCTTGAGCGGCAGCGCCTGAATCGCAGGCCCTCTGAGAACAGGATCGGATGCGCCGCATCGGCATTGGGGGGAATCGGCAGCGCCGCGACGTGCGAAAACGACAGGTCTCGCCGGTGTCCGATGCGATTGGCGATGGTCGCGGCGGCGATCTAAGCCGCCCTGCCGAAGTGGAGTCGGCCTTGCCGGATCCGCCGGGCGTTGATAGCGTCTGCCAGCGTGACTGCTCCGCTTCGCACGTTCGGACCGCTTGACCACAGCTACGCCGGGTGGGCCTCGGCCGCGCTCGCCATCGGGAAGCCCGCCGCCGATCTGGCGGCCCAGGGCCCCGACGCCATGCCGGTCACCATGACCAACCACACCCACGAGGAGAACTGGTTCGAGCTGCTGACCCGGCCCCTGTGGGGCCTGGCCGCGGCCAAGGACACCGTTCCCGACGACCTCTGGGCCGCGCTCGGGGCGAGCCTCGCCCGCGCGCTCGACCCCGCCGACCCCTGGTACACCGGGGACATCGCCAACGGCGGCCAGCGGGTCGTCGAGTCCGCCGCCGTCGGCTGGGCCCTCGCGCTGGCCCCTGAGAAGCTCTGGGAGCCCTTGGGTCCTAAGGCGAAGGACAATGTCGCCGCGTGGCTCCAGTCGGCTTACAACGCGCCGGTGGCCGACACCAACTGGCACTACTTCCCGGTGTTCGTGGGCCACGGCCTCAAGCGCGTCGGCATCGAGCACGACGCCGCCGTCTCGACCGGGCACCTCGAGCGCATGGGGGAGTTCCAGCTCGGCGCCTCGGTGTACGAGGACGGCCCGGGCGGGCGCGTGGACTACTACAACCCGTTCGCGTTCCACACCTACGCGCTGCTGCACTTCAAGCTCTCGGGCGACGACCGGTACGTGGCGAGCGCCGCCGCGTTCGCCCGCAAGTTCCGCTCCTGGTTCGCCGCCGACGGCGCGGCCGTCCCTTATGGGCGCAGCCTCGGCTACCGGTTCGCTCAAGGTTCGATGTGGGGCGCTCTGGCGGCGGCCGACGTGGAGGCCGTGCCGTGGGCCGAGGCCGCCGGATATGCCCGCCGCCACCTGGACTGGTGGTGGGAGAAGCCGATCCTCGACCCCGAGGGGCGGTTGACCGTGGGCTACACCTACCCGAACGACGCCCTGGTCGAGCAGTACCTGACGGCCGGTTCGCCGTGGTGGGCCACGAAGATCTTCGCCGGGCTGCTCGCCCCGGCCGACCACCCCTTCTGGACGGTGAAAGCGGCGACCCCGGAGCCGATCGTCGACCCGCACAAAGCCGCCCGAGCGGTGCACGTGCGCGACCGCGCCGGCCACGTGACGCGCCTGAACGGGCAGGCCTGGCACCCGTGGGCACGCAATGGCCAGGCGAGCTACGGCAAGTTCGCCTACTCGTCGCTGGCGGCGTTCTCGCACGCCACGACCGGTCCGGGCCTGGAGGCCGCGGTGCCGGACGGGGCGCTCTTCCTTTCCGAGGACGGCCGCCACTGGCGCGGCCGCGAGGATTCGGACGAGGGATCGATCGACGAGAAGGGCGTGCTCAAGGTGACCTGGCAGCCGTGGGAGGACGTCTCGATCACGACCTCTCTTGAAGCGGCCGTTGACGGTTGGCACGCGCGGGTCCATGTGATCGAGACCGAGCGGACGCTCCACACGGGGGAGGGCGGCTGGTGCGTTCCCAGGCTCGGGCACGTGGCCGAGGTGGAGGAGTCGAAGCTCGTGGTGGCGAGCCACGGGCTTCGCTCGGAGATCATCGACGGCGTGGGTCCGGGCGAGTCCGGTAGGGAGGCGGCGCTCATCCATCCGATGGAGGGCACGCACCTGTACTGGCCTGCCACAGTGCTTCCGGTGCTCAGAGGCGTCCTCGAACCCGGCAAATACATCCTCAAATCTCTGATATATATCGGCACCGAGGTTTAGAACCTCCTCCGTGGAAACGGCCAAAAAAGCATAAACGTGCGCGGCTTCGCCGCGCTCTCATCAACGAACAACTGCGGG
>DATABR010000250.1:0-5152 GCA_036259435.1 Glycomyces sp. | reverse complement strand
GCCCCGCCTCGCGGCGGGGCCCTTCCTCTTGCTCGGTTTCAGTCCTCAACGGCCTTACGTGATGTCGTCGTAGCCGTCGACGCGCCGGCCGAAGCGGTTGCGCCGCTCGGGCTCACTGGGGTAGTCCTCTTCGTCGAGGCTGCTCGGGGCGATGGAGGACGACACGCCGACTTCATCGGACACACCGATGTCGCTGGCTTCTTCGTCGTCCCACTGGTCCTCGTCGAGGATGCCCTTGCGCTTGTCGTTGAGATGGGCGACGACCAGTGCGATGCCGTAGAGGAACAGCATGCAGATCGCCAGCGCGGTCATGCCGAACGGGTCGGGCGTGGGGGTGAAGATCGCGGTGAACGTGAAGCTCACCAGGACCACGATCCGCCACCAGCCGCGCATCCGTTTGGCCGTCACCAGACCCATCACGTTGAGCATCAGCATGATCAGCGGGAACTCGAACCCGATCCCGAAGACCATCATCACCGCTACGTAGAAGTTGATGTAGGCCTCGAGGTCCAGTTCGATGCTCATGTCCGCGTTGGTGAGGATCATGATGAACTGCATGCCGTGGGCGACCACGAAGTACGCCAGGACGGCGCCGCCGAGGAACAGCGGTGCCGCGATGCCGATGAACAGGTAGGCGTACTTGCGCTCGTTGCGGTGCAGACCGGGGGCGATGAACGCCCACAGCTGGTAGAGCCAGATCGGCGCGGTGCCGACAAGGCCCATGTACAGCGAGATCTTGAGGTACAGGCTGAGGTGGGAGATGGGCGACTGCAAGTTGAAGTTGCAGCCGACCAGGCCGTCTGCGGACTCCTGCACGGCGTGCTGCGAGTCGCAGTACGGCTGGGTCAGGAAGGTGATGACGTCCTTTGAGAACACCATGCCCAGGGCAGTGCCGACCAGGATCACCAGGACGGCGATGAGCAGGCGGGAGCGAAGGTCCGCCAGGTGCTCCATGAGCGTCATGGAGCCGTCGGCGGCGCGCTGGAACTTGCTCTGCTTGCGTTTCCCCGCGCGCCGCGGTGGTTCGTCAGCCATATTGGATTCGGCGGCTCTGTACTAGCGGGTCTTCTTGTGGTCGACCGATTCGCCGTCGATCACGGTCTCATCGACCGGCTGCGGCGGGTCGAGCGGCTCACGCGTGTGTTTGGGCTCGGCGCGGGTGTCGCCGTCCTTGTCGGGGTTGTTCGACTCGGTCTTCATCGCTTCGGTCTCCGACTTGAGGATCCGCATGGAGCGACCCAGACCACGCGCCATGTCAGGAAGCTTCCTGGAGCCGAACACCAGCAAGATGACAACGACGAGAATGATGATGTGCCAGGGCTTCAATGCACCCATTGTTCGGTCCCTCCGGATATATGTCGGTGACGTTAACCATCGTATGCCGCACGCGAGGCGGCTGCCACGGCGCCTGAGTCTCGGTTGGCTCCGAGGTCACCGGCAGAGTGGGCGAGGCTACGACCTAGTCGAGCCGGACAAGCATGACCGACGTTTGACACTTCCGTCAACACTGGAGCCTTCGGGAAGCCTGATCTTTACCAGAATGTGGCGGCCGAGACGGGGAAGCGTCACTTTTTCGGCAGGGCGGCGGCCGTGCGTTGGGCCTCGGCGAGCGTCGCGTCCACGCGTTCTTGCAGGTCCTGCATTTCACCGACGCGTTCTTGGACGCGATCGAGGTTGTTCTTGAGCTCGCCCAGGCCCCCGAGGAGCCTGCGGGCGGCCACCGTCAGGAGCACGAGTCCGGCGAGTGCCAGCACGACCGATATCGCCCAGATCATGGCGACAGTCTAGCGGCGACGGCCGCCGGGGATCAGGCGGCCTGGTAACGCGCCAGCGCGGCGCGGGCGGTCTGGCGGACGGCGTCGCGCAGTTCGGCCGGGGCGACGACTTCGGCCTCGCCGCCGAGGCCGAGCACGAATCGGCGGGCCCAGTCGAGGTCTCTCACACGAAGGCGCACGCGGCGGCGGCCGTCGCTCTCGCCGGTGATCTCGTCGCACGGGTAGGCGTCGGTGACGCCGGTGGCGCCGGGGCCGAGCAGCAGTTCGATGCGCGGCAGCTCGGAGGCGAGGAACGCGGTCGGCGCGGGCTCCTTGGTCAGGCGCAGCGGTTCGGAGGGATCGTCGAGTTCGGTGCAGGCGTCGATGCGGTCGATGCGGAACTGGCGGACCTCCCCCGCGGTGCGGCACCAGGCGCGCAGGTAGGCGTGGCCGTCGGCGGCGACGACCTCGATGGGGTCGATGATGCGCTCGGAGGTGGTGTCGCGGCTGGCCGAGTAGTAGGTGATGCGCGCGGCGTGGCCGGAGGCGACGAGGGCCGCGTAGCGTTCGGCGCCGGGGTCGGCGACGGTGTCGCGGACGGTCACGTCGGCGGGGGCCTCGCCCGCGGCGGCGGCGAGCTTGTCGAGCGCCGAGGCGATCGCGGCCCGGTCGCCCACGCCGGGCGTGTCGGCCAGGACCCGCAGGGCCACCGAGAGCGCGAGGGCCTCGTGGGCGGCGAGGCGGACGGGGCGGTCCATTCCGGCGGCGAAGAGGACGCGCACGGTGTCGGCGTCGAAGGCGAGGTCGATGAGGTCGCCGGGCCCGTACCCGGGCAGGCCGCACATCCACAGCATGGTCAGGTCGGACTGGACCTGGTCGGTGGAGACGCCGAAGTCGGCCGCGATCTCGGCGATCGGGACCCCTTCGGGCCGGGCCACGAGGTAGGGCACGAGGTTGAGCAGGCGCGCGAGTCGATTGGTCACCGCGTTGACTCCGGTTCGAGGATGTGCGGGCAGGTCGGGCGGGTCACGGGTTCGGCTCCTCCTCGTCGGACAGCGCCTGCAGGCACGCGACGGTCTCCTTGACCAGCTCGGGCGGGTCGAGGACGAGCACGTCGGCCCCGAAGGACGCGAGCCAGGCGGCGGTGGCGGTCGCGTCGGTGTAGGAGAAGCAGGCCTGGTCGCCCTCGGCGGTGCGCGGGCCGATCTGGTCGGCGCGGCGGCGCACGCCCCAGGCGCGCTTGGGACGGACGAGGACCGTGGCCCGGGTCGGATGCTGGCGGGCCTCGGACGCGGAGGCGAACGCGAGCACGTCGACGTCCTCAGGGATGGTGAAGGCCCCCTCGGGGCCGGTGAGGCGGACCTTCCCGGTGATGCGCGAGAGCCGGAAGCAGCGCTGGGCGCCCCGGTCGCGGTCGTAGCCGGCGACGTACCAGCGGCCGCGCCAGGCCGCGCAGCCCCACGGCTGGAGGTGGCGCTGCTGGGCGGTCTCGTCGCGGGGGCCGAGGTAGTCGAAGACGACGGTGCGGCGTGAGGCGACCGCCTCGAGGAACGGCGCCAGCGCGGCCTCGGCACCGGGCAGCGACTTCACCGGCGAGGCGGCGGCGTGGGACTCGACGTCGATCCCGGCGGCCCGGAGCTTGCGCAGGGCCTCGGCGGAACCGGACTGGAGCTCGGGCTGCTGCCACAGGCGCGCGGCGGCGGCCACGGCGGCGGCTTCAGCGTCAGTGAACTCGATCTGCGGCAGCTCGAAGTCCGAGCGGGCGATCCGGTAGCCGGGCTCGCCGTCGCCGAGGAAGTCGATGCCCGACTGCAGCGGGATGCCGATGCGGCGCAGCTCGGCCTTGTCGCGCTCGAACTTGCGCTGGAAGGCGTCGTGGGCCTTCTTCTCGTCGTGGTCGTGCTCGTAGCCGGGGACGGTGCGCGCGATCCTGCCGGCGGTCTGGAAGCGCCGCGAGGAGAGCAGGCAGAGCACCAGGTTCACCAGTCGTTCAGTGCGATCGTTGGCCACCCGCCCAGCCTATGCCAGGCGGTGGAGGCGCCGCCATCACGCCCGCCCGGTTACCGGCGGTGTCGACGCTTCGCGAATCGGGGCTAAGACCGTGGGGTGCGGCCACCGGCGGACTGCGCCGCTTCGGGGCGCGCTTGATAATGTCCGGGCGTGATCAGATGGCGATACGGGACCGTCAGGGGCGTACGCGGCGGCTGGCGCGGCTGCACCGAGCTGGAAGTCGACGTCGAGGCCCGCGAGGGCGAGGACGCGTTCTCGTGCCGGGGCCTGGCCTACGACGAGCTCGTCGGGGTGCCCGAGGTCGGCGACCGGGTGCTGCTCAACTGCAACGCCATCGCGAAGGGCCTGGGCACGGGCGGGTACGCGCTGGTCGTAGCCGTGCCCGAGCGGCTCCCGGCGGATGTGGACGGGCCGGGGCACATCGTCAAGGCCCGATACACGCCGATGCAGGCGATGCGCCTGGCGGTGGACGAGGACGACTCGCCGTACCGGGCGGCCGTGGAGGCCTGCGAGGACCTCGGCGGGATGCCGGTGGTCGTGGCGGACCTGCATTCGGCGCTCGCGCCGGTGCTCGCCGGGATCCACTCGACCGTGCCGCAGGCGCGGGTCGCGTACGTGATGACCGACGGCGGTGCGCTCCCGGCGTGGTTCTCGCGCCAGCTCGACCAGCTCTCGGATCGGCTCTGCACGGTGGTGACGGCAGGGCAGTGCTTCGGCGGGGACCTGGAGGCCACGAACGTCCACAATGCGCTCATCGCGGCGCGGGTGGTCGGCGGCGCGGACATCGCGATCGTCGCCCAGGGGCCGGGGAACCTCGGGACCGGGACGGTCTGGGGCTTCTCGGGGACCGCGGCGGGCGAGGCGGTGAATGCGGCGGCGGTGCTCGGCGGCCGGCCGGTGGCGTCCTTGCGGATCTCCGAGGGCGACGCGCGCGAGCGGCATCAGGGGATCTCGCATCACTCGATGACGGCTTACGGCAAGGTCGCGCTGGCGGCGGCCGATGTGCCGGTGCCCGACGAGCTCCCGGCGGAACTCGAGGGCACGATCCAGCGGCAACTGGCGCAGCTGCCCGAACGCCACCGCCAGATCGAGATCGACTGCTCGGGACTGGTGGAGGCGATGGAGTCCCTGCCGGTCAAGCTGTCCACCATGGGAAGAGGCCTGGACCGCGACCGGGTGTACTTCGTGGCAGCGGCGGCAGCGGGAAGGCACGCAGCCCAACTCGCCCCCCACCGAGACTGACGCCACTCCCCCGACGGGTGCATCGCGGGAACCGCTTCAGCTCGGCTTCAGGTTCCGCGCGTTGCCTTCGAAACCGGGGTGCCTTTCCCAGCGCCCATCGGGCTCCTGGCATGCGCCGGAAACGAACCGCCCCGCCTGCCCTTTTT
>DATABR010000249.1:0-3241 GCA_036259435.1 Glycomyces sp. | reverse complement strand
TCGACGCCGCTCTCGGCGCCGGCGCGCTCGGGGCGCTCATGACCGGCGGCGGGTTCGGCGGCAGCGCCATCGCACTGGTCGAGTCCGACGCCGCATCGAAGGTCGAGGCCGCCGTGCTGGAGGCCGCGAAGGCCGCCGGGCTGCCGAGGCCGCGGATCTTCATCGCGCGCGCCGCCGCCGGGGCCCACCGGGTGCGCTGAGCGCCGGCGCTCGTCCTCGACGGCGTCGCAGGGGCACCGCGTGCGCCGAGCCGGGCGGCCGTGCGGCTGCGGACGTGCCGGGCGGTCGCCTCTGCGATACTCCACTCATGGAATTCGTCGAACTGGTCCTGCGCTACCTGCACCTGCTCGGCTTCGCCGCGGTCTTCGGCGGTTGGCTGGCCTCGCTGCTCGCGCGCCGGTCCAAATTCAACACCGCGATGCTCTACGGCATCGCCACCCAGCTCGCCACCGGCATCGTCCTCTACGGGATCGTCAGCGCCGAGGGCGAGGCGAACCACGCCAAGCTCGGCGTGAAGTTCCTCCTCGCGCTGCTCCTGGGCGTCATGATCGCGATTCCGGTGTGGAAGAAGCGTGAAACGGTCGCCGCGGGGCACTTCTACGCGACCGGCGCGATGATCGCGGTCACCGCAGGCGTGGCCGTTTTCTGGACCTAGAAGACGGTCCCCCGGGTGCCGCGCCGATGCGCCGGATTGTGACACTTCGCGGGCTCCGGAGCTGCAATCGCGCCGTAGTGCGAGCGAAACACCTGTTCATCGCTGATCTCAGTCATAGGATGTTTCGGTAACGAAATCATCAAGGACAGTGTCAAAGGCCATGGCGTGCGGCCATGATTATGCGGGTATCGACTTACCCCTTGGATTGTCAAAGGAGACCGAGATGGCTGTCAAGCCGTTCAAGCTGGCCCTGGCGGGCTTCTCCGCCGTCGGCCTCGCCGCCCTCGCCGCTTGCGGCGAAGCCCCGTCGGAGAACGGCGGCGACGATAACGCCGACGCGTCGTTCACCGCCTGCATGGTCACCGACTCCGGTGGCGTGGACGACAAGTCCTTCAACGAGTCCTCCTGGGCAGGCATGGAAGACGCCGCCGCGGAGAACGACGACATCAAGGTCGAGTACAAGGAGTCGGCCTCCGAGACCGACTACGACCCGAACCTCCAGGACGCCGTGGCCGACGGCTGCAACTTCATCGTCGGCGTCGGCGGCCTCATGACCGCGAACGTCGAAGCCATCGCCGAGGCCAACCCGGACATCCCGTTCGCCACGGTCGACGGCCTCTCCGCGATCCCGAACGTGACCTCGATCCAGTTCGACACCGCTCAGTCGGCCTTCCTCGCCGGGTACGTCGCCGCCGCGCAGACCACGACCGGCACCGTCGCCACCTGGGGCGGCATGCAGATCCCGCCGGTGACCATCTTCATGGACGGCTTCGCCGAGGGCATCGAGAAGCACAACGCCGACAAGGGCACCGACGTCCAACTCCTCGGCTGGGACGCCGAGGCGCAGTCGGGCACCTTCCTCAACAGCTTCGAGGACACCGCCGCCGGCAAGAGCACCTCGGACACCTTCATCCAGCAGGGCGCGGACATCATCTTCCCGGTCGCCGGCCCCGCCGGCATCGGCGCGCTGACCGCCGCCGCGGAGGACGACGCCGTCAACGCGATGTGGGTCGACACCGACGGCTACGAGTCCACCGAGTACGGCGCGGAGATCATCACCTCCGCCGAGAAGGCCCTCGACGTGGCCGTCAAGGACGCCGTGCTCGCCGCTTACGACGGCACCACCGGTGGCTCCTACGTGGGCACGCTCGCCAACGAGGGCGTCGCACTGTCCCCGTTCCACGACTTCGAGGACGCCGTCTCCGACGAGACCAAGGCCGAGATCGAGGCGCTGACCGAGCAGATCATCGACGGCACTCTGGTCGTCGAGTCGCAGTCGAGCCCCGCACCCGAGTAGTCGAGCGGAACGAAGCCAGAGGACACCAATTGCGACTCGAACTGAAGGGCCTGACGAAGAAGTTCGGCTCGTTCACCGCTGACGACGACATCGACCTCGTGGTCGAGCCCGGCCAGATCCACGCCGTACTCGGCGAGAACGGCGCGGGCAAGTCGACGCTCATGAACATGCTCTACGGGATCCTGCGGCCCACCAGCGGCGAGATCCTCATCGACGAGGTGCCGGTCGCCTTCTCGGGTCCGGGCGACGCGATCGCCGCCGGGATCGGGATGGTGCATCAGCACTTCAAGCTCGTCGGGCCCTTCAGCGTCGCGGACAACGTGCAGCTGGGCCGCGAGCACACCCAGCGCATGGGCGTGCTCTCGGCCAAGGCCGCGCGCCGGGCCGTGCTCGACGTTTCCGAGGAGTACGGCCTCAAGCTCGACCCCGACGCGATCTGCGAGGACCTGCCCGTGGGCGTCCAGCAGCGCGTCGAGATCGTCAAGGCCCTCTCGGGGCCGAAGACCGAACTGCTCATCCTCGACGAGCCCACGGCGGTGCTCACACCCGCCGAGATCACCGAGCTGCTGCAGATCATGCGCAACCTCGCCGCGGCGGGCACGTCGATCCTGTTCATCTCGCACAAGCTCAAAGAGGTCCAGGCCGTCGCCGACACCATCACGGTGATCCGGCGGGGCAGAGTGGTCGCCGAGCTGGAGCCGACCGCTTCCGAGGCCGAGATGGCCTCGGCGATGGTCGGCCGCGCCGTCACGCTCCAGGTGGACAAGACCCCGGCCGAGCCGGGCGAACCCCGCCTGGAGGTCGCGGGCCTCACCGTCGTCTCAGGCGCCGGCGTGAAGGTCCTCGACGGCCTCGACCTCACCGTCCATTCCGGAGAGATCGTGGGCCTGGCGGGCGTGGAGGGCAACGGCCAGACCGAGCTCGCCCGCTCGATCCTCGGCCTCATCAGGCCCGACTCGGGGCACATCGCCATCGACGGCGAGGACGTCCACGGGAAAGGCCCGGCGCGGCGCATCGCCGACGGTCTGGGCTACATCCCCGAGGACCGCGCCCGCGACGGCCTCATCA
This sequence comes from Glycomyces sp., assembly GCA_036259435.1. GTDB lineage: Bacteria > Actinomycetota > Actinomycetes > Mycobacteriales > Micromonosporaceae > Glycomyces. Next base: position 221 of record DATABR010000249.1, on the reverse strand, counting down.
CCGAGTTCTCGGTGGCCGAGAACCTCGTGCTCAACCAGTATCGGGCGCAGCCGTATGCGAAAGGCGGCGTCGTCGACTCCGGTGCGGTGCACAAGAGAGCCGTCGACTCCATCGCCGAGTTCGACATCCGCACCCAGTCGCCGGACGAGTCCGCCTCTTCGCTCTCGGGCGGCAACCAGCAGAAGGTCATCATCGCCCGCGAGTTCTCGCGGGCCCGCCGG
>DATABR010000248.1:0-20073 GCA_036259435.1 Glycomyces sp. | reverse complement strand
CCTCGGTATGGCCGTCATCCGCGCCGGCCAGAAACTCTCAGGCCTCTAGTCGAACGTATGCGGCCCGGTGGACCCACGTCCACCGGGCCGATTGTCGTCCTATCGCAGAGAGCCCACAGCCGCTTCGATGTCGGCTCGCAGATGCGGGCCTTCGACGAGGTGCTTGACCTGCTCGATCACGGGGGCCAGGAATTGGTCCGGGCCAGGTTTTCCGGTGATCGGGCCAACCGCCGCGATCGCCGCTCGGGCGGCCGGAGACGGGATGAGCGGCAGGCGCAGTTGCAGGCCTTGGACCGACGACAAGAGTTCCACGGCCAAAAGCGTGCCGAGGTTGTCGATGATGGTGCGCAGTTTGCAGGCCGCCGCCCAGCCCATCGAGACGTGATCCTCCTGCATGCCCGAGGTAGGGACGGAGTCGACCGAGGCCGGGGCCGCGAGTCGGCGGTTCTCCGCGACGATGCCGGCCGCGGTGTACTGGGCGATCATCAGCCCTGAGTTGACGCCGGGGTCGGGGCTCAGAAAAGCCGGGAGGCCCCGGTTGCGGGTGACGTCGAGCAGGCGGTCCACGCGGCGTTCGGAGATCGAACCCACGTCAGTCGCCGCGATGCCCAAGAAGTCGGCCGCGTAGCCGAGCGGCGCACCGTGGAAGTTGCCCGTCGATTCGACGCGGCCGTCCAGCAGCACCACCGGATTGTCCACTACGGACAGCAGCTCTTGGACGGCGACGGTCTCGGCGTACACCAGTACGTCCCGCGCGGCCCCGGCCACCTGCGGGGCGCAGCGCATCGAGTACGCGTCCTGGACCGCGTGCGCCAGGTCGTTCCGGTGGGAATCCATGACTTCCGAGTCCTGGAGCAGGCGGTGGATGTTCGCGGCGCTCTTCGCCTGGCCCGGCTGCGGGCGGATCTCGTGCAGCTCGGGTTGGAACGGTCGGTCGGAGCCCAACATCGCCTCGTTCGACAGCGCCGCGCACACGTCGGCCATGGCCAGCAGGTGTCGCAGATCGGCCACTGCCAGCAAGAGCATGCCCAACATGCCGTCGGTGCCGTTGATGAGCGCCAGCCCCTCCTTGGAAGCCAAGGCGATCGGCGCGATCTTGGCCCGTTCGAGGACGGGCGCGGCGTCGACACGGGAGCCGTCGTCGGCGCGGACCCAGCCCTCCCCGAGCAGGACCAGCGCGCAGTGCGCGAGCGGCGCGAGGTCGCCCGAAGCGCCGAGCGAGCCGTGGCGCGGCACCCACGGCGTGATGTCGGCGTTCAGCAGCGCCGCCAGCGCCTCCGCTACCTCCGGGCGGACCCCTGAGCGGCCCATGGCGAGCGAGCGCACGCGCAGCAGCATCATTGCGCGCACGACCTCCACGGGCATCGGGTCGCCGACCCCGGCGGCGTGCGAGCGGATGAGCGCGTGCTGGAGTTCGGCGCGGCGCTCGGGCTCGACGAAGGTGTTGGCGAGCGCGCCGAAACCGGTGGAGACGCCGTAGACGGGCCGGCCCTCGCGTTCGATCCCGTCCACGATGGCGCGGCTCCGCGCCATGGCCTCGCGGGCCTCGGCGTCGATCACGACCCGGGCGCGGTCGCGGGCCACCGCGATCACTTCCTCAGGGGCGACCGGGTCCGGCTTGATGTGGACTGTGGACATCGCTACTCCTCAACGCACTACGCTGCCGCCGTGTACGACGGTCTCGATCAGGGGCGTGCCCGGCCGGTAGGCCAGGTGGACATGGGAAGGCGCGTCGAGCACCGCGAGATCGGCGCGGTTGCCGACGATGAGGCGGCCGATATCGCTGCGGCGCAGTGCCTTGGCACCGCCCGCGGTCGCTGCGGCGAGTGCCTCGGAGGGAGTCATGTGCATCTCGCGCACTGCCAGGGCGATGCAGAACGCCATGCTGCTGGTGAAGGACGAGCCGGGATTGCAATCGGTGGCGAGCGCGACGTGCGCTCCGGCGTCGATGAGGCGGCGGGCATCGGGATAGGCCGAGCACGTGGAGAACTCGGCCCCCGGCAGCAGGGTCGCGACCGTGTCGCTGCTTGCGAGTGCGTCCACGTCGGCGTCGGTCAGGTGCGTGCAGTGGTCGGCCGAGGCCGCGTCGAGCTCCACCGCGAGGCGCACGCCGGGCCCGGCGGTGAGTTGGTTGGCGTGGATGCGCAGGCCGAGGCCGGCTTTCGCGCTCGCGGTGAGCACGGCGCGCGCCTGGTCGCCGTCGAAGGCGCCGCGTTCGCAGAAGACATCAGCCCATTTCGCGTGCGGCGCACAGGCTTCGAGCATGGGGCCGCAGGCGAGGGCGGTGTACTCGTCGGGATCGGCTCCGGTCGGCACGATGTGGGCGCCGAGATAGGTGGTCTCGTCGGAGAACTCGCGAGCGATGCGCAGGGACCGGACCTCGTCGGCGACGGTGAGGCCGTAGCCGGACTTGATCTCCACAGTGGTCGTGCCTTGTCGGAGCATCTCGTTGGTGTGGCGAGCGGCGGTGGCGCGCAGTTCGGCGTCGGCGGCCGCGCGGGTGGCGGTGACGGTGGTGCGGATGCCGCCGCCGGTGTAGAGACCGCCGCTCATGCGGGCGGCGAACTCGGCGGTGCGGTCCCCGGCGAAGACGAGGTGCGAGTGGCTGTCGACGAAGCCGGGGATCACGGCCCGGCCGTCGACGTCAAGACGCTCGTCGGTCTGCGGCGCTTCGGCGCTCAGGCCGATCCAGGCGACGCGGTCGCCCTCGAGCACCATCGCGGCGTCGTTCATGAGGCCGAGTTCGGCGTCGGCGGTGAAGAGTTCGCCGATGTGATCGATGAGAAGACTCATTTCGGCCGCCTTCCGGTCGGGGCCCAGGCGCTGCGGATCATCTGAAGGCCGCCGTTGTCGGTTCGCTTCGCGCTCATGCCCACAGCTCCTCGATCGCCGCGGTGAGTGCCGCGCCCGTGTCGATGCCGAGGTGCCTGCCGTCCGCCACGATGCGGCGGCCGCCGGCGACCACGTCGGTGATGTCGGCGGCGGTCGCGGCGTAGACGACGCCGGACGGGTCGATTCCGGCGGTTCGCGGCGTCCCGAGACCCACCGTGACGAGGTCGGCCCGCACGCCTGCCTCGATGCGGCCCGCGTCGGGCCAGCCGAGACTGTCGTGCCTGGTCATCGCCGTGATCAAGTCGGCCGCGGTGAACCGGCCACGTTCCTCGCTGACGAGCCGCTCGTGCATCTCCACCGCGCGGGCCTCCTCGAACATGTCCACAATGGCGTTGCTGTCGGTGCCGAGCGAGAGCCGGACACCGACTTCGGCGAGCCCCCGCGCCGGGCCGAGCCCGTCCGCGAGGTCCCGTTCGGTCGTAGGGCAGAAGCACGCGGTCGTGCCGGAGCGGCGCAGCAGGTCGATGTCGTGCCCGGCCAGGTGGGTCGCGTGGACCGCCGTCAGGTCGGGCCCGAGGAGCCCGCAGCGCTCGAGCAGTTCGGTGGGGCTGCAACCGTGCTCGGCGCGGCAGGCCTCGGTCTCGGCCCGCTGCTCCGAGAGGTGCACGTGGACCGGGCGGCCCTCGGTCGAGCACGCGAACGCGGCGATCGCCTCGTCCGGCACGGCGCGGACCGAGTGCACCGCGCCGCCGATGATCGCGTGCGCCGGGGCGACGAGCTTCTCCACGCGGTCGAGCCAGGCCTCCAGGCTGCCGTCGCCGAAGCGCCGCTGCGGGATCTCGAGCGGCCTGCCGAAACCCCCCGAGAGGTAGATCGTGTCGAGCAGGGTGATCCGGATGCCCGCATCGGCCGCGGCCTGGATCAATGCCTCCCCCATGGCGTTCGCGTCCGCGTACGGGCGCCCGCCCGGTGAGTGGTGCAGATAGTGGAACTCCCCCACGCAGGTGATCCCGGCCAGCGCCATCTCCGCGTAGACCGCGCGCGCCAACCGGTAGTAAGAGTCCGGTTCGAGGCGCTCGGACAAGGCGTACATGCCGTCCCGCCAGGACCAGAACGTGCCGGGGCCGGCGTGAGTGCGCCCGCGCAGCGCCCGGTGGAACGCGTGGGAATGGGCGTTGGCGAATCCCGGGAGGGTCACGCCCGGCAGCACGTGGCCGTGCCTGCTGCTGCCCGGCGTCACCGTCGCAATGCGCCCTTCGACGATGTCGATCCTCACCGCGTCGGCGGGGCCGCCCGGCAGCCAGGCGTGCTCGGCCCAGTAGGTCAGCACGTCAGGTCCCGCAGCACGGCCGCGAGCGCTGCGACGCCCGCGGCGCAGTCGTCATCGCCGGCGTACTCGCCCGGAGAGTGGGAGACACCGGTCGGGTTGCGCACGAACAGCATCGCCGTCGGCACTTGCGCGGCGAGCACGCCCGCGTCGTGCCCGGCTCCGGTCGGCAGGACCGGCGCGCCGCCGAGGAGCACGGCGATCCGGTCGCGCAGGTCCTCGTCGAACTCGACGATGGGCGTCTCGGATTCGAGCGCTATCGACACCTGCGTGCCGTCGCGTTCCGCCCGCTCCTTCACTTTGGACTCGAAGCCGGTCAAGGTCGCTTCGAGCACCGTCGCGTCGGGGGCACGGATATCGAGCCAGGCTCGCACGGTCGATGCGATCGCGTTGGTGGCGTTCGGTACCGCCTCGACCCGGCCGACGGTGGCGAGGCCTCCGGCGAGGCGGGCCTCCTTGCGGGCGGCCAGGACCGCGAACGCGAAGGTGAGCATCGGATCGCGCCGGTCGGGCAGCCGCGTGGTCCCGGCATGGTCGGCCTCGCCGGTGAAGGTGAGGCGCCACCGGCCGTGGGGCCAGATCGCGCTGGCGACGCCGACGGGCGCGTCCTCGCCGTCGAGGCGGCGGCCCTGCTCGACGTGGAGTTCGATGAACGCGCCGAGCCGCGCGAGGCGTTCGGAGTCGGGGCCGAGCGCGTCGGGGTCGGCTCCGGCCGTGCGCATCGCGTCGGCGAGCGTGACGCCGTCAGGGTCGGTGAGGGCGCGGGCTTTGTCGGGTGCGACGACGCCGGTCATGAGGCGCGAGCCGAGGCAAGGGACGCCGAAGCGGCCGCCTTCCTCCTCGGTGAAGGCCGCGATGCCGATGGGCCGCTGAGGCTCTGCGCCTTCGGCCCGCAGGAGGTCGACGGCGAGGAAGGCCGAGACGATGCCGAGCGGCCCGTCGTAGGCGCCGCCGTGCGGCACCGAGTCGAAGTGGCTGCCGGTGAGAACGGCGCGGTCGTCCCACGCGTCCTCTTCTCCCGGAATCGGTTTGGCGTCCGATTCCCACCAGGCGAAGAGGTTGCCGTTGCGGTCGGCCTCGAAGCGCAGGCCGCGCTGCTCGGCCTGGGCGCGGAACCAGTCGCGGCAGGCCAGGTCGGCCTCGCTCCACGAGAACCGCAGGTAGCCGGTCTCGGCCCGTCCGCTCTTCTGGCTTGATCGGACAAGTCCGATGGGCGCCAATTCATTCCACAACCGACGGAACTCGCCCGTGTCCATGTCGTTCCCCGTTCGCGATAGGTCGTGCAGTCAGGCTCCGATCAGGATTCCCGGAACGGGATCCTCAACCCGTGATCCGCCGCGACGCGCTCGGCCTCCTCGTATCCGGCGTCGACGTGCCGGATGACGCCCATGGCAGGGTCGTTGCCGAGGACGCGTTCGAGCTTCTGCCGCGCCAGGTCGGTGCCGTCGGCGACGGTGACCTGCCCGGCGTGGATCGAGCGTCCCATGCCGACGCCGCCGCCGTGGTGGATCGAGACCCAGCTCGCGCCCGACGCGGTGTTGACGAGGGCGTTGAGCAGCGGCCAGTCCGCGATCGCGTCCGAACCGTCCTTCATGCCCTCGGTCTCGCGGTACGGGCTGGCGACCGAGCCGCAGTCGAGGTGGTCGCGGCCGATCACGATCGGGGCCTTGAGGGCCCCGGAGGCGACCATCTCGTTGAACCGGGCCCCGGCCAGGTGCCGTTCGCCGTGTCCGAGCCAGCAGATCCGAGCCGGGAGGCCCTGGAAGGCGACGCGCTCCTGCGCGAGCTCGATCCAGCGGTGCAGCGACCGGTTCTCGGGGAAGAGGTCGAGCACGGCCGCGTCGGTCTTGGCGATGTCCGCCGGGTCGCCCGAGAGCGCGACCCATCGGAAGGGGCCCTTGCCTTCGCAGAACAGGGGCCGGATGTAGGCGGGGACGAAGCCGGGGAAGGCGAAGGCGCGCTTGCAGCCGCCTTCGAGGGCCTCGCCGCGGATCGAGTTGCCGTAGTCGAAGACCTCGGCGCCCGCGTCGAGGAACCCGACCATGGCTTCGACGTGGCGGGCCATGGATTCGCGGGCCCGTTCGGTGAACGCCTCCGGGTCGGCCTTCGCGAGCTCGGCCGCGTCCCGGTAGTAGACACCGGCAGGCACATAAGACAGTGGGTCGTGGGCGGAGGTCTGGTCGGTGACGATGTCGACCTCCACGCCCCGGGCGAGGAGGATGGGCAGGACCTCGGCGGCGTTGCCGACCAAGCCGATCGACTTCGCGGCGCCACTGCGCTTGGCTGCCAGCGCCTGCGCGATCGCGTCGTCCAAATCTGCCGCCACGGTGTCGAGGTAGCGGGTGCGCAGGCGGCGTTCGAGGCGTTCGGGGTCGACTTCGACGATGAGGCACACGCCGTCGTTCATGGTGACCGCGAGCGGCTGCGCCCCGCCCATGCCGCCGCACCCGGCCGTGACCGTGAGAGTCCCCTTCAGCGTGCCACCACCACGCTTCTGAACAGCGAGTTTGGCAGCCACCGCGGCGAACGTCTCGTACGTGCCTTGCAGGATGCCCTGAGTGCCGATGTAGATCCACGAGCCGGCCGTCATCTGGCCGTACATGGTCAGGCCGAGCGCTTCGAGGCGGCGGAACTCGGGCCAGGTGGCCCAGTCGGGCACCAGGTTCGAATTCGCGATCAGCACACGCGGGGCCCATTCGTGGGTGCGCATGACGCCGACGGCGCGGCCGCTCTGCACGAGCAGCGTCTCGTCGGGCGCGAGCGTGAGGAGGGCCCGCAGGATCGCCTTGAGGTCGTCGCGGGAGCGCGCGGCCTTGCCGGTGCCGCCGTAGACGACCAGGTCCTCGGGGCGTTCGGCGACCTCGGGGTCGAGGTTGTTCTGGAGCATCCGGTAGGCCGCTTCGGCCTGCCAGGTGCGGCAGTGCAGGTCAGAGCCGTGTGGTGCGTGCATGTGTCCGCTCCCCGTCTGTGCCGCTTCAATCACAGGTTGCCGCGCTTCTCCTGCTCCTTCTCCAAGGCCTCGAACAGGGCCTTGAAGTTGCCCTTGCCGAAGCTGAGCGAACCGTGCCGTTCGATGATCTCGTAGAACATTGTGGGCCGGTCCTGTTGCGGTTTGGTGAAGATCTGCAGCATATAGCCGTCTTCATCGCGGTCGACCAGCACGCGCCGCCGCTGCAGCTCCTCGATGGGGACCCGGACGTCGCCGATGCGGTCGCGCAGTTCCGGGTCCTCGTAGTAGGCGTCGGGGGCCTCCAGGAACTCGATGCCCCGCTCGCGCATCGCGTCGACGGCGGAGAGGATGTCGCTGGTGGCGAGCGCGATGTGCTGGACGCCCGGGCCGCCGTAGAACTCGAGGTACTCGTCGATCTGCGACTTTTTCTTGCCTTCGGCGGGCTCGTTGATCGGGAACTTGATCTTGCGACTGCCGTTGGCGACGACCTTGCTCATGAGCGCGGAGTACTCGGTGGCGATCGCGTCGTCGACGAACTCGACGATGTTGGTGAAGCCCATGACGCGCTCGTAGTACTGGACCCATTCGCGCATGCGGCCGAGCTCGACATTGCCGACGACGTGGTCGATGGCCTGGAAGAAGCGCTTCTCGGGCGGGGCGACCATGGGCTTGCAGGCGGCGAAGCCCGGCAGGAAGGGCCCGTCGTACTTCGATCGGTCGATCAGCACGTTTCGGGTCTCGCCGTAGGTGCCGATCACGGCGCGGCGGACGGTGCCGTGTTCATCGGTGAGGTCGTGGGGTTCCTCGATCGCGATGGCGCCCTGCTCGACGGCGTGCTTGTAGTTGGCGTCCACATCGGGCACTTCGAGGGCGACCTCGATGACGCCGTCGCCGTGGGCCGCATAGTGCTTGGTCGCCGCGGCATCGGCGGTGACACCGCCGGCGAGGACGAAGACCACGCCGCCGGACTTGAGGGCGTATTCGGCGTGCTCGCGATAGCCCTGCTCGGGGCCGCGGTAGGCGAAGAGGGTCATGCCGAAGGCGGTCGAGTAGTAGTGGGCGGCCTGGCGGGCGTTGCCCACGTAGTAGCGGATGTGGTCCCAGCCCTTGATGGGGAAGGCGTCCTCGCGGATGTCGTGTTCGACGGCACCCACCAGGCTCGGCGAGTCGGCACTGCCGGGGCCGGCGTCGGTGGTGGCACTGCTGGAGCGGTTGGCGGTGTCGACCATGGCGGCCTCCTTGGAGTCGGCTGTCCGGATCTCACGGCTCGCGGGCGGCGCCGCGAGCGTTCGACCTGATCATTATTCAGAACCCGGCCCTGGGCAAGCAGCGCAGCGAAGGCTGCGCAACTTGCGCAGAAGTGACAGAGAAGGCGCGGTTAGACTGGGCAATATGACCAGTGAAGTTGGTGTCGATGCGCTCGACGCGAAGCTCATCGCGCTCCTGGAGGCCGAGCCGCGGATCGGGGTGCTGGAGTGCTCGCGGCGACTCGGCGTGGCGCGCGGGACGGTGCAGGCGCGGTTCGACAAGCTGACCGCGCGCGGAGTGGTGCGCGGATTCGGACCGAACGTGGACCCCGCGGCGCTGGGCTACCCGGTGATGGCGTTCGTGACGCTGGAACTGCGGCAGGCAGTGGGGCACGACAACGTGGCGCGGCTGCTGGGGAGGATCCCGGAAGTGCTTGAGGCGCACACGGTCACGGGCAGTGGCGACCTGCTGTGCCGGATCGTGGCGCGCACGAACGCCGAGCTGCAGGGCGTCATCGACCGAGTGCTCGCGAGCGACGGGGTGCTGCGAGCATCGACGGTGATCGCGCTGGCCGAGCAGATCGCGTACCGGACCCTGCCGCTCGTGGAGAAGGCCGCAGGCGAGCCGGACGCGAACGCTTGATCGCCGCCGCTCCTCACCCGGCGACCCCGGCTGCGCGCCGCATGAGCGGGTGCGCCCCGCACTCGACCGAGTGAATTCCGGCCGCCCGGGCCCTCGTAACCCCGATTCTTGTCGGACCCCCCTGAAATGCTCGACCCCAAACTTCCTTCCCCTCTCGGGAGGGTGGGGGTTGTGGATGGCCGTCAAGCCAATGGCGACAAATCACCCCTTAGCGGGCAAGATCGTCCCGCTCACCTCGCCCAAGCCGATCTCGCCGCCGTCCGCGCTTGGCGCGGTCGCGGTGATGACCACCGTGTCGCCGTCCTCGATGAAGGTCCGCGTCTCGCCCTCCCCCACCGCGATCGGCTCCGCGCCGCCCCACGACATCTCCAGGAACGAACCCCGCTGGCCCGCTTCCGGACCCGACACGGTCCCCGAGGCGAACAGGTCCCCGGCACGCAGGCTCGCGCCGTTCACCGTCATGTGAGCGAGCATCTGCGCCGGCGTCCAGTACATCTCGCCGAACGGCGGCCGCGACACCTCGGTCCCGTTCCAGCGCACCGACATCGTCAACTCATAACCGAACCGCTCGGCCTCCTGCAAGTACCCCAGCGGCGCCGGATCCTGCACCGGCGCCGCGACCTTCGCCTCGGCCAGCGCCTCGAGCGGCGTGACCCAGTGCCCGATCGAAGTCGCGAACGACTTCCCCAGGAACGGGCCCAGCGGCACGTACTCCCAGGCCTGGATGTCGCGCGCCGACCAGTCGTTCACCAGCACCGCCCCGAACACGTGCTCGGCGAAGTCGTCCGGGCTCACCGGCGTCCCCAACTCCGTGCCCACGCCGACCACGAAGCCCACCTCGGCCTCGATGTCGAGGCGCGCGCTCGGCCCGAATTCGAGCGGCCCGGCCTTGGTCTTGCGCTGGCCGCGCGGCCGGGTGATCGGCGTCCCGGACGGCACCACGGTGCCCGCTCGGCCGTGATAGCCGACCGGAAGGTGCTTCCAGTTGGGCAGCAGCGGCGGCGAATCGGGCCGGAACAGGCGGCCGAGGTTCGACGCGTGGTGCTCGGAGGCGTAGAAGTCCACGAAGTCTGCTACCGCGAACGGCAGGTGCATGCGCGCCTTGTCGATCGGTGTCATCAGGGTCGCGGACTGGTCGCGGTGGCGCCGGTCGGCGAGCAGTTCGGTGAGCTGGTGGCGCACGAGACGCCACGCGGGCGAGCCCATCGCCATGAAGCCGTTCAGGGCCTGTTCGTGGAACGCGGGCCGGATCCAGGGCAGAAAGAACTGGCCGGTCGCCAGCGCCCGCAGGTCGAGCACCTGGTCGCCGATGCGGACGCCGATGCGCGGGGTGGGGTCCTTGGCGGTGGAGAAAACGCCGTAGGGCAGGTGGGCGAGTCCGAAGGGGCCGTCCTCTGCGCCGTCGACCCAGCTGGTGGCGGTCATGCGTTGTCCCCTCGGTGCAGGAGGCCCAGGTTCAGGAGGTCGTGGAGCGGTTCGTCGACGCTGCACGAGCCGAAGCCGGTCCAGAGGGCGCGCGGGCGGCCCAGGACGCGGCGGGCACGGGCGGCGAGGTCGTCGGTGTCGGTGGACGCGAGGGTCGCGGCGATGCCGTCGATGTCAGCCCCTTCGGCGGCGTCGGCGGCGGCGACGAGCACGTTCAGGAAACCGTGATGGTCGAAGCCGTGGACGGGGTCGCGGTGGCGCACGGCTTGGTGGAGCCCGGCGGTGAGCTTGAACTGCAGGCCGCGGCGACGGCAGCCCCACATCGCGGCGGCGAGGGTCTTGGGCGGGGGGAAGAACTCAGCGGCAGGGCCGCCGGTGCGGAACTTCGGGGTGAACCCGGTCGGACGGACCGCGTCGAGCGCCTCGTCCCCGAATGGCAGCTCGGCGTAGACGGGCTTGCCCCACGCGGGCGCGAACTTGGCGAGATGCTCCAGGGCGTGCCTGGATTCGAAGTGGGTCACCGCGATCTGCGGGTGGAGGGCGGCCACGTCGTCGGCGACGCATTCGAGCTCCCCGTCGACGATGACGCCGATGCGCAGTTCGCCGCGTCCGGGGTCGAGGTGGCCGAGCCGGGACTGCGGGACGAGGAGCGGGCCGATCATGGCCTCGTACCAGGACTGGCGGTGCCCGCGGTGAGCGGGGACGGCCGCTTCGATGGGCGCGTTTCCTGGTGGGAAGAGCGCCGCATCGTCGATGAGGCCCCGCAGCATCGCGGGGACGGATCCGAACATGCCCAGAGCCTAGAGCCGATCGGCCTCCGCGGTCCAGAGGTCCGCGCAGCCGATGCGCGAAACTGGCGCGGGTCCGCGCTCGTCCGCGCGGAGCGGTCGAAATCGAACGGCGGGAAGGTTATTCTCAGGGCATAGCCATCGCCGCGGCGGCCACACCCTCGGTCGCCGAGCGAACCGACAAAGGAGTCGACGTGCCGTTCTACCGTTCGGTCGGGCAGATCCCCGACAAGCGACACACGCAGTTCCGCCAAGACGACGGGAGCCTGTACTCCGAGGAGCTGATGGGCCAGGAGGGCTTCTCCTCGGACTCCTCGTTGCTCTACCACCGCTTCCGCCCGACCGCGATCAATTCCAGCACCGAGCACCGGCCCGAGAAGGCCGAGCCGGTCGCGAACCACCCGCTCAAGCCCCGCCACTTCCGCACCCACAAGCTCGACGGCGGCGTGGGGGACGCGATCTTCGGCCGCAACCACCTCTTGTCCAATGCGGACTGCCGTATCTCGTACGCGATGGCGGACCAGCCGTCGCCGCTGTACCGCAACGCGATCGGCGACGAGTGCATCTATGTGGAGTCGGGGCGAGCGTATGTCGAGAGCTCCTTCGGAGCGATGGAGATCGTCCAGGGCGACTACCTGATCATGCCGATGTCCACGATCTACCGGATCGTCCCGCACGGCGGCGAACCGCTCCGGACCCTGGTGGTCGAATCGACCGGCCACATCACGCCGCCGAAGCGCTACCTGTCGGTGCGGGGCCAGTTCCTGGAGCACTCGCCGTACTGCGAACGAGACCTGCGAAGCCCGGAGGAGCCCCTCCTGGTCGAGGGCGAGAATGTCGACGTCTACGTGCAGCACCGCGGCCGCGGCTCGAAGACGCTCTGGACGAAGTTCACGTACGCGCACCACCCGTTCGACGTGGTCGGCTGGGACGGGTGCCTGTACCCGTGGGTCTTCTCGATCCACGACTTCGAGCCGATCACCGGCCGCATCCACCAGCCCCCGCCCGCGCACCAGGTCTTCCAGGGCCCGAACTTCGTCATCTGCAACTTCGTGCCGCGCAAAGTGGACTTCCACCCGGACGCGATCCCAGTGCCCTACAACCACCACAACGTCGACTCGGACGAGGTGATGTTCTACTGCGGCGGCAACTACGAGGCCCGCCGCGGCTCCGGCATCGAACAGGGCTCGATCTCCCTGCACCCCTCGGGCTTCACCCACGGCCCCCAACCGGGAGCCCCCGAGCGCTCGATCGGCGCCGACTACTTCGACGAACTCGCCGTCATGGTCGACACCTTCCGCCCCCTCGAACTGTGCGAACCGGCCATCGACGTAGAGGACACCAACTACGCCTGGACCTGGAACCGCGACCCCGCCTTATTTCACACGCTTGGGATCGCAGTTGATTGGGGGCGCTGGCATAACTCGTTGTCCGGAAAACGGTCATATATCTCCTCGACCGGCCCCCCGAGAACCAGATTGTCAAGACCTTCCGCGCCGGCGCCGAACCTCGCCAACCAATCGACGACTAGGTAAATAACGCCATCCTGGTCGATCCCGAGGAAGAATCTCCCTTGATCGAGCTCCCCGATCGGGAGAATGATCTTGCCGACTACGCGGCTCCAGTCGTGAAATCGGCTTACCTCACCTCTCGCCAATCCAGGATCGAATTCGATCGACTCTCTAGCCCTCGCTATCCCTTTACCTCGTTCCTCAATATGAAGGCCGCCGTATTCAGCTATAAACACGCAGAACGACTCATGGACTTCGAAACCGGATCCCTGAAGCCAAGCGCACCAGTCAGCGATGTTGACTTGCCGTCCCGGCCGCCATCCAGCCCGATACAGAACCTCGGATGCTCCAGTGCTCCAAGCGATCATTTGCCTCCAGTCAAGAAATCGAGGTCGAAGTGCTCGACAAGCGCTGCGCAACTACTGCAGGGACCGACCCCATACCCGTGTTTGGGATGATCGGTGTTTCCACGGATCAGGACTGCAGCCGCGCTACCTCCCACTGGGCTTTCCCCGCTGAACAATGCCTGTGAAAGACATACTGCGAGACCACACTGGCCGTGGCCGACACCTCGTGTGCTCGGTGACACGGTGTTCAACACAGCGGAGACCGCCGGATGGAGTCGAACTTTAGCTCCTCGAATACTAGTACTCGCGAAAACCGACCCGCTGCTCGTTTCGAGCCCTTCCGCGACTGCAGGCCTTGCTCCGGAGGGACGAATCGTCGAGGCTTCGTCAGCGGCTTCTTGGGCCGCTTCGAGAGCTCCGTCCCCGCAGTTGTGGGTGAGGAAGTCGGTTTCGGCTGCCGCTACTGAGAAGGTGTGGACTTCTTCGACCGTGAGGTTGTAGACCGTCGTGAAGGCGGCGCCGACCTCGATCGCGGTGATCTGGGTCCAGGTTCCTGCGCTGGTGCGCAGGAACTGGCCGGCCTTGAGGTCGATCGCGTCGCGCCAGGCCCCCGGCATCGCCGTTTCGGGGTTCTCGGCGAGGTCGGACTCGTCCGCCGCCCAGATCGGGTGGCCGTCCGTGGCCGTCACCGTGTCGTCGGGCTGGCCATCGCCGTCGGTGTCGACGCTGATCTTGACGAGGATGCGGGCGCCGGTGCCTTCGATGCCGGTCACGACTTCGCGAGCGGCCGTCGCTCCGGTCTCCTCATCGGTGGCGAGGACCTTGTCACCCGGCTCGATCTCGCCGATGGGCTTGAACGAGCCGTCGGCCATCACGACTTCGGTTTCAGCGGTGAAGGAGTTGCCTATCGAGCAGCTGGGGGCGTCGGCATCGGCGCTGGTGCCGCCCCGCCGCTTGGCCCGGTCGATCGCGGCCTGGACCGCGTCGTTGTAACGCTGCATCGTGGCCCGGGCCGCCGACAGCTTCTCCTGGAAGCCGGTGACCGCCTTGTAGATCTTTTTGGCGGCCTTGAACAGCTTCCCGGCCATCTTCGCGACCTTGGCCCACGGGATCAGGTCCATGAGCAGCGAGGCGCACGCCCACATGTCCCCCGATCCGACGCACGACATGATGTCGTTGACGCCGATGAGGTCCAACAGGATCTCGGCGCCGACGTCGATGACCACGTCGACGATCGAAGTGTTCAGCACCTCCTGGGCCGCGTCCGCCTCTTCTTGCAGGTCGTCCGAGACGCCGCCGAGCTCTTCGGCCTTGTTCTCGCTGGCCACGCCGTCGCCGTTGTAGTCGTAGCCGTCACCGGACGACTCCTCGTACGTCGGATCCGATCCCACACAGGGACCTTCGTAATAGTGCGTGCCACTGGAACCCACCCAGCACGCGCCTGAGGGGTCCGAGAACGAGACCGGCGAGTGGTTGGCGTAGGCGTATCCGCCCATCTGCTGGGAGTCCGTCGCCAGCAGGACCGGGTCGGCCGATATGAAGCGGCCGAGCACCGAGTCGTATTCCCTGGCGCCCAGGTGGGTCAAGCCCGATGGGTCCTCAGTGGCGCCCAGGAAGCCGTGGTCGTCGACCCAAGTCGTCACGGGCGCACCGCGTTCGTTGCCGTACAGGTCGAAGTAGCGGACCTGCACCGCATGCGTGTCCGCGTCCACCGCGGCGGTCGACGTGCCCTGGTGGTCTGCAGCGAGCCACGTCAGGTTGTCGTCGTTCGAGCGGATCGCGACCTGGTGGCCGCCGTGCGCGTAGTACCGCGACGCCGACACCGTGCCGTCGGCGGCCTTCACGACCTCCATGCCCGGCAGGAACACCGTCATGGTGCCGTCCGGGTCGGTCCTGGAGATCCGGCTGCCGTCGGCGGTGTAGTCGTAGTCGGTGACGTCGCCGCCGGTCGTGGACGACTCCAGCTGGCCCTCGGGCGACCACGTCAGCGTCTGCGCGTTGCCGTTCGCATCGGGTCGGGTCGTCGTGTTGCCGGTCGAGTCGTACGCGTACGAGAGCGTCTTCGTGCCCGTGCCGTCCGCGATCGTCGCCGAAGTGACCGTGTGCGGCTGGGGCCCTTCGTACTTGTAGCCGGTCGTCTCGCCGGCGAGGTGGTCGACCTGACCGGTGCGGTTGCCCGAGTCGTCGAAGGTCCACGACTGCCAGTACGGTGCGGCCCCGCCGACCTCGCTCGCGCTCGTCGGCTCCGCGTCGCAGGCGGCCGGAGTCGCGCCCGTCCAAGCGTCGGTGATGCGCTTGAGGTAGTCGTACGCGAAGCACTGGGTGTCCGCGCCGAGGTTCGACTGGTTGTCGATCGAGGTGACCAGGCCGCCGTCGGTGTAACCGTAGGTCACGTCCGAGACCATGTGATCGGGCCCGGTCGAGATCTCGAAGGTCGACCCGGTGATGCGCCGGGTGCCGTCCTCATAGGTGTAGGCCTGCCAGGCGACCGGCGCTTCCGCGGCGTTGGGACCGTCGGGGTCCATGGTCAGCTGCGCGATCTCGGCGTACTTGGTGTACGTGGAGTCCGAGACGTACCACTGCCTCGGCGAGTAGGTCGTCTGCGGCAGACCGAGGTCCGAGTAGTTGGTCACGACTTCCTCGGCGCCGAGGCCGCCCGCCGCGGGGTAGGACACCTGCGCGACGGAGCCGTCCCGGTTGTAGGTGTACCGGAAGTCGAAGGAGCGGTCGAGCGCCCCGAAGTCCCCGTCGAGCGTGTAGCGGATGCCGACCGGCCGGCTGGCGTCGTCGTAGCCGAGCACGCGGGTCTTGTAGAGGTTGCCCGCCTCATCCCAGGAGGACGTGGTCGCCGGAAGGCCGATCCCGAACAGGTCGTACTCGTATGCCTCCATGAGGTCGCCGTAGAAGTCGTCCCTCATGACGTACAGGACGCGGCCGAGCTCGTCGTACTCGTACCAGACGCTCTGGCCACGCGAGTCGGTCACCGACTCGGTCAAGCCGTTGTCGTAGTAGGTCGTCTCGGTGCGGCCCGTATCGGGGTCGTTCACCGCGGTCTGGCGGCCCATGAGGTCGTACTCATAGGTCCATTCGTTGCCGCCGTTGTCGGTCATCGAGACCAGGCGGTCGGCGTGGTCGTACTCGTACCGGATCGAGTCGTACGCGCCCGCCGGGTCGGCGGTGTGGAGATTGCGCAACTCGACCGTGTTGCCGTTGGCGTCGATGATCGAGGTCGCCGCGCGGCCGTCGGCGTCGATCGCGGTGACCGCGTCGCCGTCGTAAACGGTGGTGGTCCGGTACTGCTCGATGCCGTGCGAGAAGAACACCTCGCCGGTCACTCGGCCGGCCGTGTCGTACTCGAACGCGGTCATCGCCGGGATGTCGTTGTCCGAGGCGGTGAACTGCGTGGCCGAGGGCGCCTCGGCGTTGTAATAGGCACCGTATTGCTTGTGGACGAGCCCGCGCGTGTCGTAGACCGTGTCCGAGAGGATGCGGCCGCCGTCAGGAGCCGGGATCTGCGTCTGGCGCGAACGCATCAAGCCGTCGAAGAGCTCGATGGTGGTGGTGTAGGTGCTGTTGGCGTTGATGCCGTGCGTGACCGTCGCCGAGGCCTGGTCGTCGCGCAGCAGGTACTCGAACTTCGCGGCCGGCCCGTACCCGGCGGCCTGCGTGCGGTCGGGCGTCCACCCGGCGACGAGCCTGCCGAGCGAGTCGTACTGCATCTCGGTCAGCTTGCCGTTCGCGTCGAACGACTTGAGGACGTGGCCGCGAAGCGGGTCCAGCACCTGTTTACTGGTGTGGCTCAACGCGTTCGTCGTGGTCACCTCGGTGACCGGTCCGCCCGTGGTCGGCGTGTAGGCCGTGGTGGTGACGTTGCCGTCCACATCGGTCGAAGTCACACCGCGGCCGTAATCGTCCACCGTGATCGTGCCGGTGACGAGGTAGACCGGGGTGCCGTTCGCGTAGTCCTTCGCCGTCTCGGTCTTGGTGATGTCGCCCTTGGTCGGGGCGGTGGTGTAGGTCGACGCGCCGTCGTAGTAGACGCGCTCGTCGGAGATGAGGTCCGTCGGATAGGACGCAGCGGTATCGCACGCGGCGGAGACGGCCTCGGTCCGGACCGGGAGCTCGACGATCCACGCACTCGTATTGCGCGCGTATGTGACTCGCACGCACTGCTCGTCTCCGGACACCGCGATGTCGCCGAGCGAGTTCGTCCTCGAGGCCATCCCCAAGGAGTCGTAGGTGGTCTCGGTGGCGACCGTGCGCCAGGTGCCGTCGGAGAGCTGCGAGGTCGCCTCGACCCGGCTAGTGCCGGTGTACCGGGCGTGCACGGTGCCCCAGTCGCGGATGCGAGTCGCCGTCGGCGAGGACCGCCAAGGCGTATAGGTCGTCTTGGAGAGGACCGCGCCGTCGAGATAGGAGGTCTCGGTCCGGGGCCTGCCGGCGTACTCGTCGTGGTCGGTGACGCCGTCCACTTTGACGCTGGTCGTCGTGCCGTCCGGCAGCTTCTGACCGTCGAGGCCGCGGAAGTACGTGGTCTCGGTGACGATCTTCTCGTCGGAGCCGTCACCGGAAGTCTTTCGGACACCAGAGTAGCCGCGGTACCCCGACCAGGTCTTGTACTCCGGATCGGTCAGGCCGTCGTCATCGGTGTAGCGCCAAGCCGGCTTCCCGATGTACTGGTAGGCGGTGGTCACCGGCGGCGAACCGCCGGTCGTGTCGATTTCGGCGACCTTGGTGACGAGGTACTTGTGGTACCAGTCGTACTCGGGCGTGCCGCCGTTGTCCTCGGCCGTGGTCACGATGACCGGCATGCACCGCATGTCGTTGTGCTCGGGGGACGAAGGCATGACGCCCGCCTTGGCGTCGCATTCGGTGTCGGTGTAGTCGACCGTGGTCACGCCGCCGGTGCCGTTGCGGATCGCGGAGATCCGGAACCAGTTCATCGGCGCCTTCGTGTCCAGGGACTTCTGGACCCGGTTGTACAGCTGGATGCCGTCGAACGTCGTCTGCGGCAGACTGATCGGCTCGCTCCCGGCCAGGCCGGTCCGGGTGATGCCGTCGAGCCAGAGCCCGGCGCGGGTCGAATCGCCCGGGTCGGGCCACGAATGCGCCAGCGCCCACTTGTCGACGCCCTTCCACGAGCCGCCTGTGTGGACCTGTGTGGTGATCGAGGCCAGGCGCTGGTCGGTGAAGAACGTGGGCGAGTAAATGGCCTCGCAGTCGGCGGCGGTGCCGTCGCAGTACTGGTCGAGCGGGGTGTCGGGCCAGTTCTCGGGGTGGTCGTAGTCGCAGGTGGAGCCCGCGACGCAGCGGTCGGCCAGGTCGAAGACGACACGGTGGGTGGCGCCGGCGTAGCCGTCGCCTTCGCGCAGCCCGTAGTCGACGCGGGTCAGGTTCGCGGCCCGGTCGTAGTCGACGGGGTTGTCCTCGTCGATGTTGAGCAGGTAGTGGTTGGTCTCGCCTTCGTAGAAGTAGGCGATCGCGTTGCCGTGGGTGTCGACCACCCAGTCCAGCTGCCAGCGCCAGGCCTGGTCGCACCAGGAGTCCTCGAAGGTGGTGGCGTGGCACGGCTCGCCCGAGTGGTTGCCGAAGACCGGGACGGTGGAGGTCGACTCGGTCTGGGCGTCGCCGGAGCCGTAGCCGGGCAGGCGGTTCAGGCCGAAGTAGTACTGGATGCCCGCGGAGGTGGTGACGCGCCAGTACTCGCCGTTGTCGTCGCCGTTGGTGGCGCCGGTGAGCTTCTCGACCTTGGAGGCGTCGTCGTTCTTGATCTTCCACTCGCCGGTGCCGTCGTCGCGGATGAGTTCGCCGCCGGAGCCGTTGAGGGACAGGACGGCGTTGTCGGTGCGCCAGCACTGGTCGCCGCCGGTCTCTATCTCGGGCGGGTTGTTCGCGCCGTCTTCGTCGTCGAGTCGGCAGGGGGTGTAGCGGCGTTCGATGTAGCCCGGTTCGTAGGAGAAGCCCTCACCGATGAGGGAGGGCTGGTTGTTGGTGGCCTCGTTGCGCCCGTCGACCGACGAGGAGGAGTAGGACAGGGCGATGGACGGGTTGAGGCCGCCGGGTGAGGAGGGCGTACCGATGGGGTAGGACCAGGCGAAGTCGCCGGTGGGGTTGCCGGACGACCACGTGGAGGACGGGGAGAGGGTGGTGGCGGCGAAGGTGCCGTTGTCGCCGGAGGCCGAGGCGGCCACGGTGAACGAGGCGGTGGCGCTGGAGGTGTCGAGCTGTCCGTGGGTGTGCTCGCCGGTGTCCGATGCAGGGGCGTAGCCGCCGCCGGAGCGGGTCTCGGCCAGCGCGACGTCGGCGGTGAGGGTGGCGTCGGCCGCGTCGTTGGCGGAGTCGATCTCGGTGCCGTCGGCGCTGTAGACCTTGAGCCGGTCGTCCCAGTCGGCGCCGCCTGCGTTCCTCCAGGCGCTGTAGTCGATCGCGATCTCGACCTGGGCCGGTTCGGACGAGCCGTCGGTCCGCTCGATCTCCCATCGCAGGCCGTCGGCGGCCGAGGCGGAGGCGAGGGCGATGCTGACCTGTTCGAGGGCGTCGGTTCCGACGGGGGTGAGCGTGACGCCGAGCTCGTCGACACGGGTGGACTCACCGGCGGTCATGTCCACTTCGTAGGTGCCCGTGGCGGGGAAGGCGACGGTCTGGTCGCCTTCAAGACCCTGGCCCGCGGTCTGATCCTCGGGAAGCTCGACCTCGCCGGGTTCGAAGTCCTCTCCGGGGACGGAGTCGACCTGCTCGACCGCGTCGGGGCGGTAGGGCGGCTCCCAGGTTCCGGCCCACATGAGGAATCCGGTCAGCAGGACCGCTATCGACCCGACGACGACACCGCGGCGGATCAGCGTCCGGCGCGAGGCGCGCCAGGGCGTGTCCGATGTGTCTGACAGGTGGGTACGGGCGGGTCGAGAGGTCTCGGGCACAGACAGGGGGGTGTCGTCCACAGGGGCTCCAGCTCGGTCACATGAAGTTTTGTCGATTGCAGACTGTATCAGAGCCCTGACAGGAC
>DATABR010000247.1:0-9584 GCA_036259435.1 Glycomyces sp. | reverse complement strand
CCGGGCCCGCGCTGGGGCCCGGCCGTCCGCCACGCTGCATTCGGTGTTCTCGTCCGAACCGCGCTCATGCCTCTTCGAGGAAACCCCATTCGCCGACGTTGTAGAAGACCCGCATCGTGGTGGCCCAGTTGTCGCGGACGTTCACCACGTCGCGGTTCACCATGACCAGCGCCGGGCTCCACGCCAGCGGCAGCTGCACCGCCTCGTCCACGGAGATCTGCGCGGCCTCGTTGGTGAGTTCGGCGGCGCGGTCGCGGTCGAGCGTGGTGGCGAGTTCGGCGACGATCTGGTCCACCCGGTCGCTGCGGAACCCGGTGTGGTTGCCCTCGCCCCAGTAATCGGCCGCGGTGGAGGCGAACAGTGGAGTCTCGATCCAGGAGAACAGGATCAGGTCCCAGTCGCGGTTCTCCAGCACCGTGTTCAACTCGCCGGCGGGGACCGGGTCGGCGGTGACCGCGACGCCCAGCTCGTCCAGGTAGGTGATCACCAGGTCTTGGATGATCGGTGTGAACGCGTTGCCGTCGATGCCGGTGCGAAAGCGCAGCGACACCGGCTCGCCCTCGGGGGTCGTGAGCGCTTCGCCGTCCCAGGTGTACCCGGCGTCTTCGAGGATCGCACGGGCCGAGGCGAGGTCGCCCGAGCCGAGCCCGGAGTCGCCGATCTGGTCGGTGAAGTACGCCGAGTCGGGGCGGAACGGCATGTTGCGCATCGTCTCGATGTCCTCATAGGCCGTCCCGTAGGCGCGGGCGTTGATCTCGTCGGCGTCGATCGCGGTGAAGATCGCCCGGCGCAGCGGCTCCTGGGCCAGGAACGGGTTGTCGAAGTTCGCGTCGATGTGGGACCAGCCCGACTGGGGCGCGACGGTGTACTTGAGGTTCGCTTCGCCCGCGAGCCGGTCGAGGATCTCGGGGTCGAAGCTGGAGGGCGCGGCGCCGTCGACGGTGCCCTGCCGCAGCTCGGTCGCCATGGCGTCGGCGCCCTCGATGTACTTGAGCGTCAACGAGTCGAGCGTGGACTGCTGCGAGCCGGTCCACTCCTCGTTCGGCACGTACTTGGCGTAGTCGCCGAGGGCGCCTTCGACCATCTTGAACGGGCCCGCGCTGTAGTCGAGAGGCGGGTTCTCCGAGAAGTCGGCCACGGAAGCGGCCATCACGGCCGGATCGGTGCGCCAGTCGGCGTGGCCGCGGGCCTCGGCGATGTGGGCGGGGTGGGTGATGACCTGCGCGGAGTACCACTCGGCATCGAGGTAGCCGTCCTCGTAGGTGACGACGATGGTGCTGTCCTCGCCCTCCTCGATGGAGGCGACGTTCGAGCCGTAGTCGCTGGCGGGGGTGCAGCCGGTGCACTGCGCGTCGTCGGTGGAGGTGGCCTTCTGGTGCCAGATGAAGTCGTCGAGGCCGATCGGGGTGCCCTCGCCCCAGGTCGCGTCCTCCTTGAGGTGGTAGGCGACGGTGAGCGGGGTCTCGGTGAGCAGTTCGGGAACCTCGGTGTAGATCCCGTCGTTGTAGTGGATCTCGCCGGCCTGGTCGAAGACGAAGACGGACGGGCGCAGCGGCTGGTTGATGATCGAAGTGGACAGGCTGGAGCCGTAGATGTCGGCCTGGCCCCAGGCCTCCCACTTGCCGTCCACGGCCCACACCAGGTCGCCGCCGTCCTTGCGGGGCCCGGAGTTGCAGGTGGTGGGGTCGGTCTCGCAGTCCTCGAAGCCGATGCCGGTCTCGGTGCCTTCGCTGCCGCCGCACGCGCTGAGGGCCATGGCGAGGGCGGTGGCGATCGCCGCAATGGACTTCGTTCGCACGCCGGGGTTCGGTGTGATCTCGGGCATGGCAGACCCTTTCGCGATATATGGGGGGAAGTGCCCACAGGCACGCATCACACCATAATGCCACTCGAAACGAAAGGCTGCTAAATTGATAGGATTACTATGTTATTCCGCAGTGGCCGGAAGTGCAGGTCAGACGTTATTGGCGATAGGCCATGCGCCGCCAAAGGACCTCGGTATGACCGCCGCGGTTCGCCTCAGCGCTTGATGGCTTCGGCGAGGGCGGCCACGCCGCGGTCGATCTCGGCGGGCTCGATGACCA
The DNA here is from genome assembly GCA_036259435.1 of Glycomyces sp. Taxonomy (GTDB): domain Bacteria; phylum Actinomycetota; class Actinomycetes; order Mycobacteriales; family Micromonosporaceae; genus Glycomyces. Next base: position 7,500 of record DATABR010000247.1, on the reverse strand, counting down.
GGGGAGGGGCGATGCGGACGGTCTTGTCGTGGGTCTCCTTGCACAGCACGCCGAGTCGGGCCATGCGCTCGCACACCTCTCGCGCCGAGGGCGCGTTCCCCGAGAGGTCCACGCCGGCCCACGGACCGCACCGCCTGATCGCGGCCACTTTGGACGGATCGAGGCTGGTGAGGGCGTTCTCCAGGTGAACGCCGAGGTCGCGGGCGCGCCGCTGCCATTCGCCGGTGGCGAGCATGGCGACCACCTCGCGGCCGACGGCGACCGCGAGCGCGTTGCCGCCGAACGTCGAGCCGTGGCTGCCGGGTGTGAAGACGTCCATGACCTCACGGTCGCAGGCGATGGCAGAGAGCGGCACGATGCCGCCGCCGAGGGCCTTGCCCAGCACGTAGACGTCGGGACTCACGTCCTCGCGGTCGCAGGCGAAGGTGCGGCCGGTGCGGCCGAGGCCGGACTGGATCTCGTCGGCGAGCATGAGCACCTCGTGCTCATCGCACAGGCGCCGCACGTCGGCGAGCCACCCCGGCGGCGGCACGATGACACCGGCCTCGCCTTGCACGGGTTCGAGCAGCACCGCGACGGTGTCGGGACCGATGGCGGCTTCGAGCGCGGCGATGTCGCCGTAGGGGAAGCGATCGAAGCCGGGCGCGAAGGGCCCGAAGCCGCCCCTGGACGCCTCATCCGAGGAGAAACCGACGATGGTCGTGGTGCGGCCGTGGAAGTTCCCGTCGAACACGATGATCCGAGCCCGGTCCGGCGCCACGCCCTTGCGGGTGTAGCCCCACTTGCGGGCGGCCTTGATCGCCGTCTCGACTGCTTCGGCGCCGGTGTTCATCGGCAGGACCGCGTCCTTGCCGCACAGCTGCGCGAGCTCGGCGCAGAAGGGCCCCAACTGATCGGTGTGGAAGGCGCGTGAGGCGAGGGTGAGCCGGTCGAGCTGGGCGTGTGCGGCGGCCACGAGGCGCGGGTGCCGGTGCCCGAAGTTGAGGGCCGAATACGCGGCGAGCCAGTCGAGGTAGCGGCGGCCTTCGATATCGGTGACCCAGGCGCCGTCCCCTTCGGCCAGCACCACCGGCAGCGGGTGGTAGTTGTGCGCGCCGAACCGCTCTTCGAGGTCGGTCAGGTGGCTCGATCGGTTCACGGGAGGCCTTTCACAGGTTGCAGCGGCGCGGGCAAGTCGGGCGGGGACCACGGGCTCCCGCTTCCACCAGCATGGACCCCGCGAACCGATCCTCACGGAGCGTTCGGGAATCGGGGTTGACAGTCGGTTCTCGCCGCCATAGGTTGTATCGGTAAACCAAGCGTGGGAGCGGGGAGTTCCCTCGCCGTGCGCCCGCCGTCCACCACACCCCGATCGTCCAGCGCCTCCACCGGGACCGGCCCGGAACGCCGAAGGCCGGGACCGCCGAAGGAGCCGCATGACCGAACGAACCGCCCTGATCGTCCGAGGCGGATGGGAGGGGCACGCGCCGGTCGAGGCGACCGAGCTGTTCCGTCCCTTCTTGCGGGACAACGGCTTCGCCGTCCGGGTCGAGGAATCCACCGAGGCGTACGCCGACGCGGCCGCCCTCGCGGCGACCGACCTCATCGTCCAGAGCGTCACGATGTCCCAGATAACCGACCCGCAGCTCGACGGGCTGCGGACCGCGGTCGAGGCGGGCACGGGTCTGGTCGGCTGGCACGGCGGGATCGCCGACTCCTACCGTGCCGCCTCCAACTACCTGCAGCTCATCGGCGGCCAGTTCGCGACCCACCCCGCGAAGGAACCGGAGCTGCGCACCGGCGGCCAGGAGGACAACTACCTGCGCCACACCGTCGATTTCACCGACCTCGGCCGCGAGCACCCGATCACCAAGGGTCTGGACGACTTCGAGCTGGACACCGAGCAGTACTGGGTGCTCCACGACGACCTGATCGACATCCTCGCCACCACCACCCACCCGGTCCAGCCGTGGCATCCCTGGCACCGGCCGATCACCTCGCCCGCCGTCTGGACGCGGCTGTGGGGCGCCGGGCGCATCGTCGTCGCGACCCCCGGCCACAGCGTCGACGTGCTGCGCCACGACAGCGTCCGCACCATCATCGAAAGGGGCATGCTTTGGGCGACCCGCACGGCGTCGGCATAGTCGGACTCGGCGCCATCTCGGCCCAGTACCTCGCCCAGCTGACCGCACACCCGCTCGTGCGCATCGCCGCCGTCGCCGACCTGGATGGGGCCCGGGCCGCCATGATCGCCGCCGCGACCGGGGCGAAGGCCCTCGAAGTCGACGCGCTCACGGCGGATCCCGATGTGGACACCGTGCTCAACCTGACGATCCCCGCGGCCCACGCGGACATCGCACTGCGCGCGATCGCCGCCGGCAAGGACGTCTACGGCGAGAAGCCCCTCGCTGCGACGTTCGACGACGCGGGGCGCGTGGTCGCCGCCGCCGCCGACGCCGGAGTCGCGGTCGGATGCGCGCCGGACACCGTGCTCGGCACCGGCACCCAGACCGCCCGGGACGCGATCGACCGCGGCGAGATCGGCGCACCCACGTTCGCGACCGCCACGATGATCGTCCCCGGGCACGAGCGCTGGCACCCGAACCCGGACTTCTACTACACCGAGGGCGGCGGGCCGCTGCTCGACATGGGGCCCTACTACGTCACGTCCCTCGCGCACCTGCTCGGCCCCGTCGTGGCCGTCACCGGCTCCTCCAGCCGCTCGCGCGAGACGCGGATCATCGGCTCCGGCCCGCGCGAGGGCGAGACGGTCCCGGTCACGATCGACACCCACGTCACCGGCATCCTCGAGCACGCGGGCGGCGCGCTGAGCACGGTTCTGATGAGCTTCGACGGCAGCGAGACCACCACGCCGCCGATCGAGGTGCACGGCACCGAAGGCGCGATCTCCGTGCCCGACCCGAACACCTTCGACGGCGACGTGACCCTCCACCGCCTCGACCGCAGCGCCCGGTCCACACTCGCCGCGAGCGCGGGCTACGAGGACGCGGCCCGGGGCGTCGGTCTCATCGACATGGTCCTCGCCGACGCGAGCCGAGCGGCCCGCGCGAACGGCGACCTCGCGCTTCACGTCCTCGAAGTGATGACGGCCTTGATCCGCTCGGCCGAAATCGGGCGCCGACAAGAAGTGTCCACATCGGTCAAACGCCCGGCCCTCGTCCCCTTGACCGCCCGAGCAGATTGGCTGGGTACGCGGCCGATGTCCTGACGCCGTTGTACCGGTCGCTCTGCCATGGGTCTCAGTCTCTCGATTCAACCCAGCCGACCGAGCGGCTCAACACCTGGACGCCGTTCTTATGGGCCTGGTGGATCGCGTTTGCCCCGTTCGTGGGCCTGTTCCTCGCCAAGATCTGCCGCGGTCGCACCATCCGCCAGTTCGTGGGCGCCGCCCTGGTGTTCCGTTCCTGTTCACGCCGCTGTTCCTGGCCGTGCGCGGCGATGCCGCGATCAAGAAGGCCGCCGGTGTCCTGGACCCGGATCTGCTTCGCATCGGGTGCTGATTCGATCAGGCCCATTGCCCGAAGACGATCACTGCGCCCTTGTGAAGGACAGGGTCTCGCCTTCGACGCCGCGAAGCCAGAGATCTTGCGCGGCAGCCGCCATCTCCGGCAGCCCCTCGACGATGGTGGCGAACACATTGCCGGGCACCCAGCCCGCGTCGCCGTTGATCAGCAGGTTGTTGCGGCCGTAGAAGATCGCCAGGTCAGTGGCACCCTGATCGCCATGCGCCTCGCTGGCCTCGTCATAGCCGTAGGCGGGATTGCCGATCTCCCACGCCTCGAATCCGAAGTACACCACGTCTCCCGGAATCGGTGTGACCGTAGGGTTCTCCCGGCCGAGTTTGGCGCCCCCGAACGGCGGCACCAGCGTGTAGACCTCGTTGCGGGCGTATTTGGCGTGGTAGGCCGCACCGCTTTGCGGCAACGCGTCCCACACCGCGGCGCAGGTACGCGGAGCCTCGGCCTCCAGCAGTACGGCGCGGCAGGAGACACCCCGCTTCTCCAGGGCGATCGTGATGTAACGAGCCATAGCGGCGTCTCCTTACTGGACGACCGAGGCCACGACCTCGGACCAGATGTCGAGCGCCTCCTCGACCTGTGCGGCGTCGACGACCAGTGGCGGGATCATCCGCACCACGTTCATGTGGGCGCCGCAGGTGAGCAGCAGCAGACCGCGTGCAGCGGCTTCCTGCTGCGCGGCCTGCGCGGTCGCGGTGTCCGGCTTGCCGTCCGGCGTGGTGAACTCGGAGCCGACCAGCAGGCCGAGACCGCGAACGTCGCCGATCACCGAGGTCTTCTCGCCGATATCCCGCGCACCCTCGAGCAGTTGGCGACCGCGGACGGCGGCATTGTCGACCAGCCCCTCCTCCTCGATCACCTCCAGGGTGGCCACCGCCGCGGCGCAGGCCACCGCGTTGCCGCCGTAGGTGCCGCCCTGCGAACCCGGCCAGGCCTCGGACATCAGTTCCTTTGACGCGGCGATGCCGGACAGCGGGAATCCGCTGGCCAGCCCCTTGGCGATCATCACGATGTCCGGGCGGACGCCGAAGTGGTCGTGGCCCCAGAACTTGCCCGTGCGCCCGAAACCGGTCTGGATCTCGTCGAGCACCAGCAGGATGCCGTGCTCGTCGGCGCGCCGGCGCAGCCCGGAGAGGAATTCGGCATTGGCCGGGACGTAGCCGCCCTCGCCCAGCACCGGTTCGATGAAGAACGCGGCAGTCTCCTTGGGCGCGGTGGCGGTGGCGAACAGGTAGTCCAGTTCCCGCAGCGCGAACTCGGTGGCGGTGCGCTCGTCCCAGCCGTACCGGTAGGCGTAGGGGAAGGGCGCCATGTGCACACCCGACATCAGCGGCGAGAAGCCGGCGCTGAAGCGAGTGCCGGAGGTGGTCATCGCGGCGGCCGCGACGGTCCGCCCGTGAAAGCCGCCCTGGAAGACCACGATGTTCGGGCGGCCGGTGGCCTGCCTGCTCAGCCGCAGCGCGGCTTCGACGGCTTCGCTGCCGGAGTTGGAGAAGAACAGCGAATCCAGCCCGGCCGGGAGCACCGCGCCCAACCGGCGCGTCAACTCCAGCAGCGGTCGGTGCATCACCGTGGTGTACTGGCCGTGGATCAGCTTGCCGACCTGTTCCTGAGCGGCCCGCACCACCCGCGGGTGGCAGTGACCGGTGCTCGTCACGCCGATTCCTGCAGTGAAGTCCAGAAAGCGGCGTCCCTCGGTGTCATAGAGGTGGACGCCCTCACCGTGGTCGGCCACGACCGGAGTCGCCTGTTTGAGCAGTGGGGAAAGCTGAGTCACGACGGTGTGCTCCTGACTGATGTCGGGGCCTCATGCGAAAACGAGCCGAGAAAGCTCAGGTCGTACGATTGTCGACAATAGTACACTTCGGGTCCGCGCGGCTACCGCGGGACACCCGAAACGGTCAAGGAGGGCGATCCGATGCCAAATGAAACCAGCGTCATCGACGGCGTCGGCAAGGAGCTGTTCATCGGCGGTGCATGGACCCAGGCCACCGGAGGCAAGACCTTCGCGGTGCACGATCCCGCCTCCGGTGCGGTGCTGTGCCAGGTCGCCGACGCCGCTCCCGCCGACGGTCGTGCCGCCTTGGACGCCTCGGTCGCCGCGCAGGAGGCTTGGGCCGCGCACCCGCCCCGCGAGCGCGGCGAAATCCTGCGGCGCGCCTACCAGGCCATGACGGACCGAGTCGACGAGCTCGCTCTGCTGATGACCTTGGAGATGGGCAAGCCACTGGCCGAGTCCCGCGGCGAGATCGCGTACGCCGCGGAGTTCTTCCGCTGGTTCGCCGAGGAGTCCGTGCGCATCGACGGCGGCTACGCGACGGCGCCGGGCGGCACCGGCCGGTTCCTCGTGACCAAGCAGCCCGTCGGCCCGTCACTGCTGATCACACCGTGGAACTTCCCGATGGCCATGGGGACCCGCAAGATCGGCCCGGCGGTCGCCGCCGGCTGCACCATGGTGATCAAACCCGCCTCGCAGACCCCGCTCTGCATGCTCGCGCTGGCCCGAATCCTCGCCGACGCCGGGCTGCCCGAAGGCGTCCTCAACGTGCTCACCACGACCGACTCCGGCGGCGTGATGGAGCCGCTGATCCGCGACGGCCGGGCCCGCAAACTGTCCTTCACCGGCTCCACCGCGGTCGGCCGCAAACTGCTGGAGCAGTGCTCCGACAAGGTGCTGCGCACCTCGCTGGAGCTGGGCGGCAACGCCCCCTTCCTCGTCTTCGCCGACGCCGACCTGGACGCGGCCCTCGACGGCGCGATGCTGGCCAAGATGCGCAACATCGGCGAGGCATGCACCGCCGCTAACCGGTTCCTCGTGCAGCGCGACGTGGCCGAGGAGTTCGCCCGCCGCATGGCCGAGCGGATGGCCGCACAGCCCATCGGGCGTGGCACTGAGGAGGGAGTGGTCGTCGGGCCCCTGATCGACGAGGCGGCCGTGACGAAAGTGAGCAGCCTGGTCGACGACGCGACCGAACGCGGCGCCAGGGTGCTGACAGGTGGTTCCACCGTGGACGGCCCAGGCAACTTCTACCGCCCGACGGTGCTGGCCGACGTACCGACCGACGCCCGGATGGCCAAGGAGGAGATCTTCGGACCGGTGGCCCCGATCTCGGTGTTCGACACCGAGGACGAAGCGGTCCGCATCGCCAACGACACCGAGTACGGCCTGGTCAGCTACCTCTATACCAGCGACCTCAAGCGTGCGCTGCGGGTCGCCGAGCGGCTGGAGGTCGGGATGATCGGGCTGAACCAGGGCATCGTGTCCAACCCGGCGGCGCCTTTCGGCGGCGTCAAGCAGTCAGGCCTCGGCCGCGAGGGCGGCAGCGTCGGGATCGACGAGTTCCTTGAGACCAAGTACATCGCGGTGGCCATGTGAAGGTCTACCGCATCGCGGGCGACGGTGTATCGGATCCGGCGCCGAGGAAGCGCACCGTCAGTCGCGGAGTGTCGTTCCCGGGGCCAGGCGCTGGACGGCGTCTTCCATGTGGTCGTCCAGAAGGGCCAGGACCGTTTGGGTGTCGCCGTCCCGGATGGCCTTCGTGATCCTGCGGTGCTCGGCCACCCGTTCGTCCACCCGCTGGTAGGTGGTCTGGAGCAGTGACAGGCACATCCTGGTCTCGATGAGCAGGACGCGTGCCATCCGAGCCAGGCGCTTGCTGCCCGACGCTCCGATGAGGACCTCGTGGAAACGCAGGTCCGCGTCGGAAAGCGCGGTCGGGTCGTTGTTCTCGGCGGCCGCGACCATCGCCCACACCGTCTCGTCGAGCATCGCGGCCGCTCGGTTGCGGTCGCCGCTCATGACCTCGAGCACGGCGGCCCGCTCGATCCCCGAACGCGCGATGTAGATGTCGCGCACGTCGCCGGGTTCGAGTTCGACCACGAACAGCCCGCGGTACCTTTCACTGCGCAGCAGACCCTCCGAAACCAGCCGCTGCATCGCCTCCCGCAGTGGACCTCTCGAAACGTCGAACCGGCGCGGGGC
>DATABR010000246.1:0-6100 GCA_036259435.1 Glycomyces sp. | reverse complement strand
GCCGACTGGAAGCCATCGACGCCGTACGATTCGTGGTTGGACCTGCGTTGCTCCGGGGACGTCGACTGGCTAGAACGCGAGCTCGGCGACGATCTCCTCGATAAGACCGGCTGTCCGCCGATGGTCGACCACGCGCCGAAGATGCGCTGGTGGCGCCGCGAGCGCCCGGAGGTCTTCACCGCCACCGAGAAGTGGATCATGCCAGGCGGGTACGTCGCGGGCAAGATCGCCGGCCTGGAGCCAGGCGACGCCTTTATCGACGCGACGTACCTCCACTTCACGGGCCTCGCCGAAGCGCGGGCGGGCGCATGGTCCGACGACCTTGCCGGGGCGATTGGCATCCCGACGGACAGGCTGCCCACGATCGTCGAACCCTCGGCGGTGATCGGGCGCGTCAGCGAGGAGGCGGCCGCCGACTGCGGACTCGTGCAAGGCACGCCGATAGCGGCCGGACTCGGCGACACCGCCGCCGGGGCTCTGGGAGCCGGTCTCGTCCGGCCTGGGCAGCTGCTCGACGTGGCCGGAACGGCCGCCGTGCTCGCCGCCTCCACCGACGAGTTTCGGCCCGACGTCCGGGAGCGGACGCTCATCGCCATGCGCGGAGCGATCCAGGGACAGTGGATCCCGCTCTCCTTTCTCTCCGGCGGGTCGCTCCTCGGCTGGCTGCGCGAAGCGCTTGCTCCCGTCGGCGAGGAGGCCTACGAGCCCGACTTCGACGAGCTGACGGCCGAGGCAAGAGAGGTCCGTGCCGGCGCCGAGGGTCTCCTGTTCGTGCCGCACCTCGACGGGCGTTTGCTCCCGAACGACCCCGCCATGAGGGGCGCGTGGGTAGGTCTGCACCGCCACCACAAACGCCCGCACCTGACGCGCGCGGTCCTGGAGGGGGTTGCCTTCGAGTACGCGAGCTACCTGCAAGTGCTGCTGAAGCTCTATCCCGGGTTAAGCTTCGACGAGACGCGCGTCGTTGGAGGCGGCGCGCACAGCGACACCTGGAACGGCATCAAGGCCTCCGTTCTCGGCGTACCGTACGTCAGGCTCGACCGCGAGGAGTTCTCCTGCTGGGGTGCGGCGCTCGTCGCCGGGCACGCTGTCGGCCTCTTCGACGACCTGGCCGGCACCGCCGAAAGGAGCACCCTGGCGAGGGACCGCTTCGAGCCCGACCCCGAAGACCACGCCGCCTACCGGCCAATGGCGCAGCTCTACCGGGACCTGCTCGCTGCCCTCGCCGGGCCGTCACACCGGCTCGTGGGCCTGGCTTCGGAGATGCCGTGAGCCGGCTTAGGATCGCCATGGTCGGCGCGGGACGAGCCGGCTTCGTGCATGCGCAGAACCTCACCGAACACACCCCGGACGCCGTGGTGGTGACGGTGGTGGACGGCGAGCCGGATCGGGCGAAAAGCCTCGCGAGGAGAGTCGGCGCGACCAGCTACCAAACGACGCTCGATGAGGCTTTGGAGGAGACGAGCTTTGACGCGGTGGTGATCTCGACGCCCACCTTCACCCACCGCGATCTTGCGGTGCAGGCCGCGGTGGCCGGGAAGCACGTCTTCTGCGAGAAGCCGATGGCGCTCACCGTCGACGAGTGCGACGAAATGATCGACGCTGCCAGGAGTTCCGAGGTCGCGCTCCAGATAGGCTTCATGCGTCGCTTCCAGCACGAGTTCGTCGAGGCTCGGCGGCGGATCGCCGCCGGCGACATCGGCGAGCCCATGGTCGTCAGGTCGCTCACCCGCGGCCCCGGGCTGCCTCCGGCCTGGGCGTGGGATCTGGAGAAGTCGAACGGGATGCTCGCGGAGGTAAACAGCCACGACTTCGACTGCGTTCGCTGGCTCGTCGGCTCGGACATAACGAGGGTCTACGCCGAGACGGCGAACAGGAAGGGAGCATCGCGCGGCGTCGAGACCGCGAACTTCTACGATAACGCCGTCGTCGCGCTCCGCTTCGCGAGCGGCGCCGTCGGCACGATAGACGGCACCTGCCCGGCGGACTACGGCTACGACGCGCGCGCCGAGATCGTCGGCTCCGAGGGGCTCCTGATCGTCGGCGACGTGCGCGGACAGCCCATCGTCGAGGCGCGTAACCGTGACGTGGGAGCGATCACGCCGCTGCACCGCACGTGGCCCGAGCGCTTCGAGCAGGGCTACCGGGACGAGATGCGCTCTTTCGTGGACGTCGCCCTGAGCGGTGATCGCCCGGCCGTCACCGGGGAAGATGGACGCCACGCCGTGAGCGCCGTTATGGCCGCGAACCGCTCGTGGATGGAGGAGCGGCCGGTCACGCTGGGGGACGGATCCTGATGCAAGCCCTCGTCTACCACGGTCCCAACGACCTCCGGGTCGAGGATCGTCCGCCCCCCGAGCCCGGTCCCGGCGAGGCGGTCCTGCGCGTCGGCGCGTGCGGCATTTGCGGCACCGACCTGCGGATCGCGTCGGGCGGCCACCGCGCGTATCCGCCCGGCACCGTGAGGATCCCGGGACACGAGGTTGCGGGCACCATCCTGGCGGCCGGTGACGGGATCGATCTCGAGGAGGGCCAGCCCGCATTCATCGCGCCGAACGTCGGCTGCGGGCGGTGCGCGCAATGTCGCGCCGGTCGAGTGAACCTCTGCGTCCGGCCCGAGGCGGTCGGGATCAGCATGGACGGTGGTCTGGCCGACCAGCTGCTCCTCCCGGCAAACCTTGTCGTTCAGGGCAACATCTTGCCGGTACCCGAGACGGCCGACCTCCGCGCCGTCGCCCTGGCCGAGCCGCTGGCCTGCGTGCTGCGCGGGTCTGAGGCTTGCGACATCAGGGCCGGTGATGTGGTGGTGATCGTGGGCGCAGGACCGGTTGGCCTCATGCACCTGCTCATCGCAAGGCTCGCCGAGCCGAGCGCCGTGATCGTGAGCCAGAGAAGCGAGGAGCGCCGCCGCCTGGCGCTGGAGTTCGGGGCCGACGAGGCCGTCGGTCCGGACGAACTTGTGGCTACGGTTGCGGATGTGTCGGAGGGCAGGGGAGCCGACGTGGTGATCGTCGCGGCCCCGGCGGCCGAGGCGCAACGCCAGGCGCTCGAGATCGCTGCGCCGGCCGCACGCATCAACTTCTTCGCCGGTCTCCCGCGCGACAGGTCCGTGGTCGAGTTGGACACCAACGCGATCCACTACAAGGAGCTCGTCGTCACCGGTACGACGGCGAACACGACCGAGGACTGCCGGCGGGCGCTCGAGCTGATTCTGGGTGGCGCTATAGACACGGCCGCTCTCGTCAGCAGGAGCCACCGCCTCTCGGAGGCCGATGAGGCCCTGGCGGCCGCCGGGTCGGGTGAGGCGTTGAAGGTTGTCATCGAGCCATAAGAGCCCAACGGGTTGCCAGGGCAGCGGTCGGAGCCCTGGTCGACTCTGGAGGGCACGAAGGAGGATCACAATAATGCAGTTCGGAGCCCACGCCTTTATCTGGGCGGGCGAGTGGTCGCCCGAAGGGGCGGAGAAGGTTGTCGGGGGGGCCGCGGAAGCCGGGCTGGACTTCGTGGAGATACCCCTACTACGTCCTGAGAACATGGACGTCACCGCCACCCGCGCGTTGCTAGATCAGTACGGCATCGGATGCACCTGCTCGCTCGGGCTGCCCAGGGCGGCGCACCTGCCCTCGGCGCCGGGGAAGGCGGAGTCGTTCTTGGAAAGCGCGGTGGACGTCGCTGCCGGGCTGGAGGCCACGGTGCTCTGCGGCGTGCTCTACGCGCACCTGGGGACGCTTACCGGCAGACCACCCGAGGATGAAGAACTCGAGGCAGTCGCGAGGGTGCTAAAGCACGTCGCACGGTACGCTGCCGAAAGAGGAGTCTCGCTGGGCGTGGAGGCAGTGAACCGCTACGAGACGTACCTCATAAACCTCGCCGAGCAAGCCGATGCTATGCTGGATCGGGTTGGGGAGCCCAACGTCTTCGTACACCTCGACACCTACCACATGAACATCGAGGAGAAGGGCTTCTACGACCCGATAGTCGCCACCGGAGAGAGGATGCAGTACATCCACCTCTCCGAGTCCGACCGGGGTACGCCCGGCACGGGCAACGTCCATTGGGACGAGGTGTTCCGTGGTCTGAAGGCCATAGATTACGACGGGTACCTGGTGATGGAGTCCTTCGCGGCGATCAACGAGGACCTCGCGGGCGCGACCGCCCTCTGGCGGGACGTCGTCGGCGACCCGGAAGCATTGATCCGCGACGGGCTCGGTTTCCTGCGCGCCAAGGCCGCCGAGTATGACGTATTGCGTGGTTAGGAGTGTCGGTGTCTCCGATGACTCCCGAAGACGCTGAGGCGAGACCGTCCGTCGTCGTCACCACCAGGTCCTTCGGTTCCGGCGACGCCGATCCCGCCGGTCTGCTGCAGAAAGCGGGGCTCAGGGTGGAGCACGCCGATCCGGCTCACGACCATGCCGTCCTCGGGGAGGCGTTGTCCGCGGCCGTAGCCTGGATAGCCGGGACATCCCCGATCGATGATCGTCACCTGGCCGCAGCTCCGAACCTGAAGATCGTGGCACGCTACGGCACCGGCTACGACTCCGTGGACCTCGCCGCTGCTGCTCGAAGAGGGGTGATAGTGACCAACACCCCAGGCGCGAACGCGGAGGCGGTTGCCGACCACACCGTCGGCTTGATGCTGGCCACCCTCCGTCACCTGGTAGCCGGGGACAGAGCCTCGCGCGAGGGCAGCCGCCTCCCCTTGCGGGGCCGCGAACTGGGCGCCCTGACGGTAGGGATCGTGGGCTTCGGAAGCATCGGTCGCGCCGTCGCCCGACGTTTGATCGGGGGCTTCGGCACCCGGGTGGTGGCCTACGACCCGTTCGTCGCACCGGAACGCGCGCGAGAGGCCGGTATCGAACCGGTCGACGACCTGTCCGGGCTGGCTCGGGTGGCGGACGTGTTGACGCTGCATATGCCGGGCGGCGGGGGTGCTGTGGTCGACGCAGCCTTCCTGAGCCGTATGCGTCCCGGTGCTGTCTTGATCAACACGGCCAGGGGCGACCTCCTGGAAGAGCAGGCCGTCGCCAGCGCTCTGGCGGAGGGACGGCTCGCGGCGGCCGCGGTGGATGTCCTGGCCTCCGAACCGGCTACCTCCAGCCCCTTGCTGGACGCACCCAACGCGATCATTACTCCGCACGTCGCCGCGCAGACCACGCAGGCCATTGATCGCATGGGGATGATGGCTGCGGAAGAGGTGGTGCGCGTTCTGGCGCGAGAAGCGCCCCGATACCCCGTGGCCGTACCGACTTAGGAGGTTTCGTACGTGGACAAGCAGGCAATCCTGACACGTATCGCCGAACTCGGGCTGCTGGCCGTTATGCGTGCTCCGGACCCCGCCGGCGCCCGGCGGGCTGTCGACGCCCTCGTCGAAGCAGGCGTTGTGGGCATCGAGATCACCTACTCGACCCCAGACGCGGCGTCCGTGATCGCGGCCGTCAAACAGAGCTATGGCGACGAGGTGCTCGTGGGCGCGGGCACGTTGGTTACCCACGCCCAGGTAGCCGAGGCCGCGGAGGCCGGCGCCTCGTACCTGGTCAGCCCCGGTCTCGACGACGGGGTGGTCGCATCGATGCGAGGCACCAGCCTGCCCGCCATGGCGGGTATCTTCACGCCGACCGAGGTAATGAGGGGCGTGCGGCTAGGCGTGGACGTGATGAAGCTGTTCCCGGGTTCTCTAGGAGGCCCCTCTTATCTGCGCTCCCTGCGGGGCCCGTTCCCCGACGTTCCTTTCATGCCGACCGGCGGGGTCTCCGCCGACAACGTGGGGGACTGGCTGGCGGCGGGGGCTATCGCGGTGGGCGCGGGAGGCGAACTTGCCTCGGCCGGCGACATCAGCGCCGGCGACTTCGCGGGTATCCGCGAGAAGGGGCGGCGCTTTCTTACGGCGATCCGCGAGGCGAGGGCGTCTCGATGAGCGCAGGATCGGTCGAGACGCGGCCCGTCCCGACCATGGAGTTCATCGGGGTCAGCACGGGGAGCTCCTCCATAATGAAGGTCTTCCCCGGGTGGGCTCGGGTGCTCGGCCTGGGCGAAGCCAGGCTGAAGGGACGCGACCTGCCCCTGGGGGCCGAACCCGGCCTCTACCGGCGCGCGGTCGAGC